>CAUTPO010000001.1:0-43110 GCA_963540475.1 uncultured Treponema sp.
CAACAATCTGAAAAATTATCAAATTTTGAGGATTGTTGATTTCTCATTTTCGCAATGAAATGAGAAAATGCTTTATAATAAGCGACGTTTGCCGCAAGGCAAACTCGCGGTGTTTTTAATCGGTACTATTTGTACCGATTAAAATAAACCTCTCTAACGTTTTTTTTCGATAAAAATGCGCATTGTCTATTTACATAGAAGGCTTAGTCTGTTAATATGTGTAACATGGATAGGAGTTTTATTCTCAGTCCGTCGATCTTAAGTGCGGATTTTTCCAAACTTGCGGAAGAATTACGATACATCGAAACACACGGCGGCAGCTGGGTTCATATCGACGTTATGGACGGTCATTTTGTTCCCAACCTGACATTTGGAGCCCCTGTCGTAAAGGCCGTTCGGGGCTGCACCGCGCTGCCGTTCGACGTGCATCTTATGGTGGAGCGGCCGGAAGATTTCGTGGAAAGCTTTGCACAGGCTGGGGCTGACTATCTTACCTTTCATACGGAGGCGGCCGTGCACGCGGACCGGCTTATTGCAGAAATACGCCGCTTTGGAATGAAGCCGGGTATAAGCATTGTGCCGACAACGCCGATAAGTATAGTGGAAGAATTGCTGCCGCTTACAGACCTTGTTTTGGTAATGAGCGTAAACCCGGGATTCGGGGGGCAAAAACTCCTTCCCTACTGTCTTGAAAAAGTAAAAAAATTGAAGCAAATAAGGGAAGAAAAAGACTACGGTTATTTGATTTCGATAGACGGCGGGGTTAATTCCGAAAATATCGGAACTGCGGCTGCGGCAGGGGCGGATATCATCGTTTCAGGCTCCGCTTTTTTTTCCGGAGAGCTAAAAATATGAAAAAAAACTGTTTTTTTGCACTTGTTATGTATATTTCGGGCCTTTGCGCCTTTTCTCAAACGTATACGGACTATCTTACGACCGGCCTTGATGCGTATGCACGGTCGGACTGGGCTTCGGCCGTATTTTCTTTTCAAAAAGCGATAGAACATTCGGGCGGCTCAAACGAGGAAGCGTCCTATTGGCTCGTAATGGCGAATGCGTCGGCAAAAAATTATCAAGCCGGCGTGGACGGGGCGGAAAATTTTTTAAGGCGCCATCCTTCCAGCAGATACAGGGCCGAAATCGTGTATCAGCAAGGCAGAATGTATTGTCTTCAGTCGGAACACGAAAAATCGATTAACGCCCTGTACGGCTTTTTGCGGGACTATCCCGACAACATACAGGCGCCGTCGGCCTATTATTGGATAGGCGAAAACCTGTATGAAGCGGGCCGGCTTAAAGAGGCGCGCAGCGTTTTTTCGAGAGTTATTTCCGATTTTCCTTCGTCGGCAAAGGTCGAACCGTCTCGTTACAAGATAGCCTTGATAGACCAGGGTGCCGCTCACGATGAGCTTTTAAAACTGCTCAAAATAAGCCATGAGGAATTACTGAAACTTTCAGAAGAATACGAAAAGAGCAAAAAAATGCACGAGCAAACCGTCAATTCCTATCAAAAACAAATAGCGGAAATGAATAGGGATTCCAGTATGGCCGAGCTCGCCGAAAAACTGCAATTGGAAAAGCGGAAAAACGAGGATCTTGAAGAAAGACTCGCCCTTTTGGAACTGAAAAACCGCGAGCTTGAAGCCGCTGCGGAAAAGGCAAACGAAGCGGACAAGGCCGAATCGGAAGCCGCCGCAAAACGCAGGGCCGCCATTGACGCTTTAAAAGAAAAGGCTCGGGTTCTTGAAAATATGTACGATAATTTGAACGGAGGAAGCCGATGACGAAAAAAACGGCATTATTCTTTATTATTGCGGCTGTTTCTACAGCCTTTTTGTATGCGCGGCCGAAGTCCGATTATGAGCTTGTTTCGGACAATTTGAAACTGACGGTTTTTAGAAAAACGGGAAAATTTTGTCTGTACAGTCTTTCGGCAAGGGGAAAAAGCCGATATATTCCCCTGTACGACGACCGCTCTTTAGGCCGCGATAACAAATTTTACGTTTTATACAACGGTAAGTCCTACGAATTGAAAAAACGGCTGGGTAAACCCGTAAAAATAGAACAAACGGATAGTGCCATACACATAACCTATCATTTTACGGATAAATTTTACGTGGTGCAAAAACTGTCCTTTACGGCCCAAAGTTATGGAACGAGCGGTCCGCTTTTAAAAATAGAAACCGTTGTGGAAAACACGGGCGGCGACCGGGCCGATATGGCCTTAAAGGCCGTTTTCGATACCTATCTCGGAGAAAACAGGCGCATTCCGCTGTACACGGACTTGCGGACGGGTATTTTTAAAGAAACGGTTTTGGAACCCAAATTCGAAAAAGATTCTGCTGTTATTTCCGCGAATTCCGATGCTGCCTGTATGTTTTTAATAAACCATTCCGAGGCTTCCGTGCCCGAAAACGTGTACATCGCGAACTGGGACAGGCTGCAAAGCGTAAAATGGATACCGTCCATTGTTCAAGGGCGTTCTTTCAGCACTAAATATTTTCATAACGATTCCGCACTGCTTTTCGTATGGCCGCAGGAGCGGTTTGAAAACAACGAAAAACTTTCGGTAACGATGTTTATCGGATACTTCGACTATATAAAACGGCACTCGGTAAACAAGCGCGAACAAGAGGAAGCTCCGCTGCCGGTATCCGAACCCGAAAAAATAAGCGATCAGGATAAGAAAGATTACGATTATATTAAGGCCCTCTTGGATAAGATTGGCGAAGTGGAAACATCGCCCGATGCGGTTTCCGACGATTATATAGAAGATTTGACAAAACAGGCAGATAATGCTATAAATGATATACGGGAATAAGGAATGGCGCTTTCGGTTATAGATCAAGGTAAAAAGCTGTTTAACAAAAGGAAATACAAAGAAGTAATTTCCGTTTTAGAACCGCATGTTATCGATTACAAGGACTCTTTTTCTTTTCACTTTTACCTCGGGCTTGCCTTTTTGTATATAGGTGAAATCGATACCGCACGCGATTATTTTTTCCGTGCACGCCAGCTAAAGCCCACGGATCCCGACTTGCTTGCCGTGTATGCGGTTATGTCTTTGCGGCGCTCCGACACCACGAATGCGGTCGAATATTATTTGCAGGCCTTGGAGCATATGCCCAACTATAAGTTGGCTTCCAAGGGGCTGGAGATTATACGCAAAAACAATACGCCCGAAAAAATAGGCGATTTAGTTCAGTCGGGGAAAATCAAGGCCCTGTATCCCAGACCGGGGGCGGCGGAACGGCGTGCCAGCATCGCGGCAGTTACGCTGATGGTTTTAATTTCTGCCGTTTCGATTGCAATAGTTGCGCCGTATATCTTAAAAACGCGGGAATTTGCGGATAACGGGAGGGCCGATCTTTCGCAGTTTAAGCTGGACAGTAACGAAAAAAAATCGGCTGTAGACCTTGAAGGCTCATATCTGTATGTATTGACCCAAAACGAAATTCTCGATTCATACGAAAATGCCCAAAAATACTTTAAAAACAGAAGAGATAATGCGGCGCAGGTAGAAATAAACCGTATTCTTTCGTCCAATGCAGCCTTTTCCATCAAACAAAAGGCGCGTTTACTGATGGAATATTTTGAAGAACCCGGTTTTGACACCATAAAAGACGTTTATAGTTTTTCGCAGGTGAAAGACGAGCCGCTTTTATACCTTGACTGCTGGGTTGTATGGAAGGGAATTCCTGCAAATATACAGACAGGCGAATTCAGTACGGCCTTTAACCTGCTCGTCGGCTATGATACCAAACGCCAGTTGGAAGGTATTGTTACGGTCTTGTGTGAATTTGTTGCCAAAATCGATCCTGATCGGCCGATCAGCGTTTTGGGGCAGGTTCAAATCAAGGACGGGGTTGTGTATTTGAAAGGTTCAGGTATTCATCAAACCCAAAAGCCCGCTTCGAACGAATAGTTTTTGCCGCATAACCGCTTTCGTATTCAAAATTCGATTGTTTTTAAGGGGAGCCTCTCTTTAATTCTCCTTATATAAGGCATTTTCGCCGGGAAGCGGTGTAAGACCGGTGAACGTTATAATCCCTATGCTAGAATTATCGCCGAATATATGATATTATTATCCGAATACGATATTCGATTTCTAAAAAATACGGCATTTTTGGAAATTCCCGATGGAGTTTTTATGAAAATATATTGTCCGTGCGACGAGGGGTTCGATATAGAATATCGGGCTGTCATCGATTTGGATAGGGAACCGGAAATACAAGAACAAATACTGGACGGCAGTTTTTCGGCTTTCAAATGTCCCCGCTGCGGAAAAGAGGTAAAACCGGAGTTAAAAACGCGCCTTGAATGGCCGTCGAAAAAGACAGTTTTGCTTTTTGTACCCGAGGCTGAGCGTTTTGCCTGCCTTTCTTTTTGCGCAGGGCTGAAACAGGTCGATTTGGACACCGAAAAAGAGGTGGACGGCGTGTATGTGCAGGCTGATGAAACGCCCGTTATCGGATACGGAGAGCTCGTGGAGCGCATAAGGGTAATTCGGGCGGGACTGGACGTTTCCGCCGTGGAGGTACTTAAATTTCTCGTATTGGAGCAGGGAAAGGAAACGGACGGTAAAAACATTAAATTCCTTTTTCAGTCTATAACGGACGGCGGTGCGCTGCGGTTTTATGTTTACGGGTTGCGTGCACAGAAAGACGAGGTTGCCGTTATGAATATTCCGCGTAAATTGTATGATTCGGTGATGGCAGATAAACAAAAAAACGGAAAAAGCGAAATTTTTCGAAGTGCCGAACTTGGAAGTTATATCTCTTATCAAAATATGTATATAGGGCACGCTTGAAAAATTCTACCGGATTTTGGAGACTTCCCTATAATCCGTGTAAATCCGCATAATAAAGAAAGGAAATAGTTATGATGAAGAAATTTGCCGAGATTGTTTTTATTATATTTATTTTGACTGCGGTCTTTCCGCAAACGGCGCCCGATGCCGATTTGCCGTGGTCGGACGTGGCGCCTAAACGGGGAAAGAGCGTTCAAAAAAAGCCGGTGCAAAATAACGGCGGAAACGGTGCGGAAAGCCGGTCTGCGACGGAAAAGAAGGAAAACGGCAGCGGGGCTTCATCCGGCAAGCCGTCCGCAGTGCCGAACAGACCCGCCCCGACGGTAAGGCGCCGTCCGGCTGTACCGAATGCGGGACAAAGGACACAAAACCGGGCGGGGGAAAACGCCGAATCGGTTCCTGCCGACACGGAACAAAAGGCGCCGCCCGCTGAACCCGAAGCGGGAACCGCAACACAAGAAACGCAGCCTAAAGAAATTCCGCCTGTGCCTAACGAAACTGCGGGGAAAACCGGAACCGCGGCGCCTGACGGCAAGGCAGGGCAAAACGATAAAACCGAAGCCGCAGATACGGAAACACAGAGCAAACAAAAGGCGCCGCCCGCTGAACCCGAAGCGGGAACCGCAGCACAGGAAATGCAGCCTAAAGAAACCCCGCCTGTGCCCGTTCAAACGGACACCGAACCGCTCGCCCCCGAAAAAGACAGCCTTAAATCGGCAAAAATAATACACAAATTCGAAGGCGGCGTTACGGAAATAGAAAATGCGGGTTCTCAGCCTGCGTTTTTTGCAGCCGGTAATGACGGCTTTGTAACGCGGTATTCTTATCCCGATTTTAAACCCGACACATGGCAGCTTTCCCGACTGCCCATAAAAAAAACAGCGGTTCACCCACAGGGCCGGCTCATCGCCGTTTACGAAACCGACGGATTCGGCATTCATCAAATTGCATTGTGGGATTGGAACCTCAAAAAACGGGTGTTTGCCAAGCGGCTGTCGGACTCCGTCGTATCGCTCACGTGGTCGGCGAACGGTACCTATCTTTTTGTCGGGAACCGTTCAATCGACGGTATCAGCGTGCTTGATGCCGACGGCACTGTCCATAACATATACGATCAGGCGCCCGGCATCGTTTTTTTGGCGGCTACGGCTGCAAGCGAAAGAAGTATCGTAACCTACGGCGAAAGCGGCAGGCTGGTTTATACCGATATTTCGAGTAAAAAAAAGCTAAAAGAATTCAGAACGGAAAATAAACTCGAAAATCCGAATCTAATCAAAAACTTTAATCAGATTATCGGGTACAAGAACAAAAAGGTTTTTGTGATAAATGCGGTAACGGGGCAAACGGCAGCGCAGTACAATGCAAACAATGCCGTTTTTGCCGCCAAAATTCAAGACGAACAACCGATCTGGCTTGAACGGACAAAACGGAAGAACGAGTGGAGCATACGGCGGGGCGAAAATGCGTCCAAGGGTTTTTATCTTCCGAATAATCCGAAAATAACGGCTGCCCGCGCCGTTGAAAATCACGTTATTGTGGGCACCGACAACGGTTCGATTTATATGCTGAAACCCGATGCGGAGTCGAACATTACGGTAGAAAGCCCGCTTGCGTATCTTGAAAACGGTGCGGACGATATAACGACTGACGGTACATCGCTTTTTGTGCTAAACGGCGGAAAGATATACCGGCTCGACGGCCCGTCCGCAAAACCGGTTCTTATAACCGAGGGACTGCAAACTGACCGTTTCAAGTTTTACCGCAACGGCTTTTTGCTCTGGTCGCAAACAAAAAAGAACCTGCCGATCTATCATTATTCGATGGAAACGGGCCACATAAAAACGGCGGCAAAACCGAAAGAACCGGTCATATCCCTTTCGGTGTACAAAGATTCGATTTTGTACGTGGAACCCTTTAACGGTGTTGCGGTTGCGGATTTTAATACGGGTAAAAGCACCTTTTTTTATAGCGCGGCCGGTATACAAAACGCGGTACAGGTCGACGGTCAAAATATAATCGTGTCCAAAAGTGCCATCGATCGGTCGCAAAGCCCTATTTTCGTCATAAATACGGTTACGCAGGAAACGGCACCCATCACAATCGAAGGCGAACTCATTTTTTCGCTTGAACAAAACGATAAAAACGCAGGCAGCCTGAGCTGTTTCTTGGTTCACTCCAAACCGTCAAACACAACGGAACTGTTAACCATCGATTTAAACCCCAAAGAACTAATCCGCAGCACCTTTAAGGCTGTCCTGTCTTATAAAGAAGAAGATTTGGACGCCTTTTTGTATGCTTCGGGGGATGATCTTTTGACTAATCTCGGGAAAAATTCGCTGGTGCATTATAATGCCTCGACGCATACTGCGCGCAGGCTGCCGCGCCCCTACAGCCTTCCGAAAAGAGCCGTCATTTTGCAAAATTATTTTGTAAGCCTCAATTTCGGCGGTACGGTTTCGTGGTACGGCCGAAAAGAAAATACGCTGCTTAAAACGCAAACCGTAAACGAAAACGTATCGGAATAAAAGAATGAAAAAAATCATATTTTTACTTGCTGCCTGTGCACACATCGGGCTGATTTCGTGCATCAAAAACGAAGAACAAAAAATTGCCGTGATTTGGACGGACAGAACCGACTTTGTTTCTTATTGCGAAGTTTTTAATAATTCGCAAAACAAGTATAAGGTCATCGTCGAATATAAAGAAAATCCTGCACAGGCGATAATAAATGCGGACATACAGCCTGATATCGTAATCGGTTCATGGCTAAAAGGCCGCGCTGCCCGCGTTCATTTTTCCAAGATAAATAATTTGTTCGGCGAAGACAAAATACACAGGGACGATTTTTACCCTGAGCTGTTGAACCTCGGCAATATTTCAGGCAGCCAATATCTTATGCCTGTCAGTTTTAACCTGCCTATGATAATTTTTTCCGCTGCAAACAAGCTGCCGGTAAAAAACGACTTTACGCTCTCCCTCGAGGAAATAAAAGAGCTTTCCGCGGCTTTTAATAAAACGGCAGGCGGCGTTTATTCGAAGATGGGGTTTTCTCCGCGCTGGGAAGACGATTTTCTGTATATGACCGCAAAGGGCTTTTACGCTTCTTTTGAAGAAGACGAGCACTTTTTTTCGTGGGACGATAAGGCGCTGCGGTCTGCCGTTGAGTATCTGCGGGCATGGAGCCGGGACGTCAACACATCGGCCGAAGCCGAAGACGAATTTAAATTCAAATATTTGTACGATTCTCCTTTTACGACCATAAACGGCGGGCGGTGCCTGTTTTATTATGTTTCCAGTAAGGAGCTTTTTTCCATTCCCCGCAGCAAACTCGAAAATATAGATTTCCGCTGGCTTTCTTATAACGAAAAAACGCCGCTTAAAGACGATATTTTGTATGCGGGAATTTGCAGCAAGGCTAAGAACAGAAAGGCCGCCGAGGCCTTTTTTGTCTGGTTTTATCGGGAAGAAACGCAAAACCGGCTTTTGGAACGTGCCTACAAAATGAATTTGATGATAAGCGGATTCGGGCTTGCGGGCGGCTTTTCCGCAATACGGCCAGTAACCGAAAAACTGTTTCCTCATTACTATCCTCTATTGTTGCGCCACCTGCCCCAGACAAGTACGATTTATGCGCCGCATATCCTGCCGAGCGATTGGTTAAAATTAAAAACCGAAATAGTCATTCCGTATTTAAAGGAAGTGTGCAGTTTAAAAGTGGAAACGCCTATTCCTTCTTTAAATAAAAAAATTACCGACTGGTACAAAAGTCAATAATTTTGCAACTTATGCGGCAGGATAGTGTCTCTTTATAGAAGGGAGACTATTATGCAGACTATCGACAATCTGGGAGAATACACCTTTCAGGCCTTGCTTAAAAATACCGTCAGCCTTTTCGCTGACCGGCCCGCTCTTTCCTTTGTCGGAAAAGAGCCGATAACCTATGCCGAATTAAACGGGCAGATCGGCCGGCTGAAACAGCTTTTGTTCGAGCTGGGTATAACCCCCGGCGATAAGGTTGCGGTTTTCAGCCAAAGCCGTCCCGAATGGGCAGCCGCCTATTTTGCAATAGTAACGATGGGTGCCATTGCGGTTCCCCTCTTGCCCGATTTTAACGAAAATGAGGCGTCCGCCTGTATAAAACATTCGGAAGCATCAACCGTTATTGTTGCCGATAAACTTTTACCCAAGATCGAAAACATACCCTCGTTAAAAACGATTATCGATATATCCGACTTTTCCGTCAAAAAAGGAACAAAAACGGTTTCGGGCACCGTTCCCGATTTTAAATGCCGCGAAGACGATACCGCATCGATAATTTACACGTCGGGAACGACGGGCCGCTCAAAAGGGGTTGTCCTTACTCATAAAAATTTGATTTTTACTGCAATTGCGGGGCAAAGCTGCCAACGGATAAACAAATACGGGGTTGCGCTTTCCATTTTGCCGATGTCGCACGTGTACGAATTTACCATCGGTTTTTTGATGTTTGTCTTAAACGGAGCCTGCGTTTATTATCTTGAAAGCCCGCCCGTTCCGCGCATTTTGCTGCCGGCCCTTAAAAAGGTGCGCCCTCATTTTATGCTAACCGTTCCGATTGTTATCGAAAAGATATATAGGCAAAAAATACAGCCTGCCTTTCATTCTTCCGCCCTTATACGAAAACTATACTCGTTTAAAGCGGGCCGCAGGTTTTTGTGCAGAAAGGCGGGGAAAAAGCTGAAAAAGACCTTCGGCGGTCGGCTGAAATTTTTTGGGATAGGCGGGGCTAAAACGGATCCTGAAGTCGAGCAGTTTATGAAAGACGCGAAATTCCCGTATGCGATAGGCTATGGATTGACGGAAACCTCACCGTTGGTTGCCTATTCGGGAACAAAACATACCGAACCCGGCCTTATTACTACCTGTGTGCCTGGGGTGGAAATACGGGTAAATAATCCCGACAAAGCGACCGGTATCGGCGAGCTTTTAGTAAAAGGCCCGAACGTGATGAAAGAATACTACAAGGCGCCTGAATTGACAAAGGCGGCCTTTACCGAAGACGGCTGGTTTAAAACCGGCGATTTGTGCAGTATTGACGGCAAGGGCCGAATCGCCTTAAAAGGGCGTTTAAAAAATATGATCTTAGGTGCGGCCGGCGAAAACATCTATCCTGAAGATATAGAATTCGTTTTAAACCAGCACCCGCTTGTTTCGGAATCCCTCGTTATTGAAGGCGAAAATACCTCGATTGTAGCTTATATTCAGCTGAATGAAGAAAAACTGCAAACGGCAGCGGCAGAAGGCCGTTTTTCGGGCGGTCTTGATACGATAAAACAAAACATCGGCGGGCTGCAAAATGCCATCGGTAATGCCGTTTCGGATATTTCCAACGCCATATTGTATAAAAGGGAAGAGGTTTTAAACGAGATAAAATTTTTCGTTAATTCCAAGGTGAACAAGTTTTCAAAAATCGACCGGATCGAAATTGTAGAGCAGTTCGAAAAAACCGCCAGCCAAAAGATAAAGCGGCATTTGTATGGCTTGAAAGCCGAGCGATCTGCCGTCCCTGTCCGTTAAAAACAGAGGGGGAGGGCGGGATTTTTCGCGTTTCTCCCCGAAACGGCAAAGGCACAAAAAAGGAAGTGCCGCTACACGGGATTTTGTTTTGTGAACGGCAAGACGGGACGGCCGCCTAATCCGTAAAAAGATATTCTGTGTATTCGGGGTGTTTTTCAAACCAGCCGGCCGCAAAAGAACAGACAGGCTTGATCTTTTTACCGTGCGCTTTTGCATAACCGATAACCTCGTCCACGAGTTTTCCCGCAACCCCTTGACCCTTAAGCGAATTGTCAACAAAGGTGCGGTTGATACTTACTGCAAAATCGGAAATTGCGGGAAAAATCACCTCTGCAAGCACTGTCCCGTCCTTGTTTTCCGCGTAAATTCTTCCTTCTTCTCTGATAAATTCCATAATGATTCCTCCTGCACGTTTTCTGTCAGGCTCGATACAACAAAACACAAGCGCCTAAAAGAGTCTTATATCAGTTTATCGATGGTGAGCTCCCCTGCATAACAGGGTACCGTAACGGCCCAGTTTTCCAGCACCTGCGGATTTATCTCGCCGAAAATACCGATTTTCTCACCCTTGTACAAAATGCCTGCCTGCCTGCCCCTTATAAACCTGACATCGTCCGTTTCGCACACCTCGTATTTTAGTCCCAGATAATACAGCAAATTTGCCGCCTCGCTTGCCGCCTCGTTGAAGTTGGCGTTTTGAGAAGCGGTCAAAAAACCCAGACTTTGAACGGTGCGTGTGCCCGTATTCTCTTTTTCGCATAGAAAGGCCGTTTTTCCCGTTTCAAAAATCTTGTGCGGATACACGGCGTTTGCAGAAGAGGCTTCCGCATTCAGCAGGGACGGAATAATCGAAGAGCGCACAAACTGATAGTTTTCGGACATCGGGTTTGCAATTTCTATCACGTCCTTTCCGTCAATGCACATTTTTTCTATATAATCTTTTTTTGAACCGAGATAATTAAAAATCATCTCCTGATAGCCCATGCCCGTCATCAGTCCCTTTATTTTGCGGCTAAGCAGGCTCGAAGCCGAAAGACGCCCTATCGTAAATTCGTTCGGGGTTTGGGGCTCGAAAAAATTGACGGTTTTGCCCATCATCACATCTTCGATTATATCGACCTCGTGCAAAAAATCGTTGCGGTAGGGAGAAGGAAAAAGAGTAATCTCATCATCCTTTGTTTCTGTTTTGCAGTCCATCTTGGCCAAGGCCTGTGCAATCTCTTGTGCAGAAATGTTAGAGCCCAAGAGCCGGTTTACTGCCTGAACGGTAGTGCGCACGGGTTTTTGAAAATAATACGGAGCGGTTATGCTCGTACCGAATTCCGTTTCGTACGGATATTCCGTTTTTACGGGAAGAATTTCAAAACCGAAATCAAAAAAATCGCAGGCTACGATCGAAGCCGAAAGCAGGACCGAAACCAAATCGGTTCCGGTGAATTCGACAAACAGATCCGTATCGCCTGTTTTAACCGCCCCTATCGTCGCGCTGTTTATGACAGGCGGCATAGACAAAATTTCTCCTGCGGCATCTTCTAAAACGGGAAACAGTTTTTGCCCTGCAATGATACCGCCGTATTCGATGCCCTTGGGGTGTTCTTTTAAAATATTTCTACAGCTCAACGTTTTTTCGCCGTCAAGGGGCACAAAACAAGTTGTGTCGGGGTCGGCACCCTTGTACAAAACGGGCCAGTGTATCATCGCTGAACGGTAAACCCCCATCGAAACGGACTTGCGCTTTCGGCCGAAATTCCCGCACAGTTTTTCCTGCGTCTGGATTATATCCGAAAGCATTGCCTCGTCTATAGGCTTACCCGAAATGACAAAACCCGCCGCATAAGGGCGGATATCTTTTAGTTCCGGCGAAACCTTGAGCACACGCTCCCCGTTTTGCGCAAGTTTTTCTTTAGATGACAAAAAAGAGCCGTATTTTTCGCCGTTGGAAGCCCCGCCTGCGTGAATCCGCAAAAGGCGGGTCAAACCGGCCGTCGACCACAGATCGGGGCGGTTCGTATCGTTTAATTCTATTTTGATGAGGCGTTTATCATCAGGCTGCGAGCTGTCAGGCGGTTCGTCCAGCTCGGCTTTTGCGGAGGTCAAAATTTCTTCCAACCTGCCGTAATCGTATGTTTTACCCAGCATTTTAAAAAAAAGAGATTCGTTTACTTCGATTTTGGGCATTGTATCCTCCGTCTTTTAAACAGGCCGTGATAATAACACAAAACGGGGCTTTATTCAATATAAACGCTGAAGGGTAGACGGAATACCCTTTAAAAAGACGTTGCGACCAAGTCTTTATAATCAGCCAAAAGCGGTTCGTATTCGGCGTAGTTTTTTTCGTAGATGACGATATATGCGTCCATATCCGAGTCTTTCGTAAGGGCCGATACGGTTTCCACTGCAATCTTCAAGGCCTCTTTTTTAGGGTATCCGTAAACGCCGGCAGAAATAAGCGGAAAGGCGATAGTTTTACAGCCGTTTTCTTTTGCCAGCCTCACGGAATTCGTATAGCACGAAACGAGCAGCTTAGGCTCGCCCTTGGTTCCGCCCTGCCACACGGGGCCGACCGTGTGAATGACATATCGGCACGGCAGCTTGTAGCCCCCTGTAATTTTTGCGCTGCCCGTGGGACAGCCGCCCAGCGTACGGCATTCTTCCAAAAGTCCGGGGCCTGCTGCCCTGTGAATACATCCGTCCACGCCTCCTCCGCCGAGCAGCGTTTCGTTTGCGGCGTTTACGACGGCGTCAACGGTAAGGGCAGTAATGTCTGCCCCGATTATTTTTATAGCCATATTGATTCCCTTTTTTTGTTTTGCAGTGCCGATCGCGGTGCCTTTTTTCGGGGGCTGTTTGCTCCGTGTTTTCCCGCAGCACTATCAGCGAGTTACGGCGGCTATACCTTTTATCGTAAAGCTTACCCCATCTACCGTGCAGGTTTTATCGGCAGGCACCGCTTTTTCATGGTCAAAGTTTAGCATATTTTGAGAGTTTCTTAAAGAAGGGTTTGCGCACTTGCGGGCTGCGCCTCATTATGCCGGGATATTATTTATGAAAAGGCTCCGCAGCGGCGAGGAGGCCGCGATCGAAAGGAACAAGCTCGATGGACTGCCCCGTATTATTACCGATAGTATGAACGAAATGGCCGCAAGTGCGGTGCAGATCAATAATGCAGTACAGGAAGTCAACGAGATTACTCAAAAGAATAAGCGGAGTATTGAAGGTCTTGCTATGGAAGTCGGCAAGTTTAAGGTGTAAGTTTTTGCAAATATGCGGGGTTCTAGCGGTGCCGCTTAACAAAAAACGATCCTCGGCGTACAGCAAGTATGCCTGTCGCTGGTGCGGGGCTTTCTATAATTTATCGAGGCTTAACAATATAGAATCTATCGAGGCAATGACGTTTTTGCGTTTTATTTCATGTTTTACCGAAAGGAGTTTATGAAATATTCTAAAAGAAGCCGAAACGGGCGCTCCTATCCGGCCCCGCAAATCGATCTTCGCTTTTAACATCCATTTCGAAAGATAGATCATCCCTTCAAAAATAACGGCCTTTTTTATACCGCGCACAAGGGCGTCCGCCGTTATGTCCCAGCCGAACAGACTGAACACAACCTTGCCCGCAGGCGGAAACAGATTGAAAAAAACGATGACTGCAAATAAAACGAATATGTTTACGGCATTAATGCGCTGTCGGTCTGCCGCGCATAAAATAAGCCCCGTTCCGAACACCACAGCCTGCATGGGTAAAAAATTGACGAACAGCAGTAGACCCATCAACAGAAGGCCGGAGCCGATCCTTAAAAAGGTGCCGCCGGTATTTTTCTCCGCCGGTTTTTCTGCGCGGTTTAAAGCGTTTACGGGAAAAACATAGGTACCGTTTTTTACGTTTTCGTACCATATCGAATTCGCTGTAAATTCGTTGGCAAAAAGGCCTAAAAAAAACGAGGTCAGTATTCCCGCAGCAAACATCGGCGGCACTATGTACACGGCGGACTTGCCGAAAACGATAAAAATGGCTAACACCAGCTGGATCGTATTCGAAACCGCAGCCCCTGCAGCGCTTATCCCGACAAACGAAATAACCCGTTTCGGGATAAACTTCATCAAATACATCAAAAGCCCCGAAAAAACAGTTCCTAAAAAGGAAAAGAGAATGACATAAGAAAAAAGCGTGCCGGAAATCAGCGCTTGTCCCGCTATTTTCACAATTAAAAGCAGGAAAAATGCAGGAAAAGAAAAAAGTTCCGTCCCTATCAAAATAGGCAGATTGGCCAACCCGATCCTAAAAAAAGGCAGGGGTTTGGGAATCATAACCTCTACGGCGGAAAGAAAAAAACAAAACCCTCCGAAAAGGGGAATCAGTTTATCGGCTTCTTTCGGTTTTAATGACAGCCCGAACATCCGCCGCATCCGCAAGAGCCCGTATCGCCGCAACCGCAACTATGCGACATCGATTGCACCAAGGCCTGTAATTCTTCTTCGCTCGTTTTTTTAACCGAAATAACTTTTACATCGAAATACAGAGTTTCTCCTGCAAGCGGGTGGTTCATATCGACGGTAATGTTATCGCCGTCGATCTTTTTTATTACGGCAACGCGGGTTGTTTGTCCGTTTCCGGCCTCGAATTCCATACCGGTTTTTAGCTCCAGCCCCTCAGGGAACTGGGAGCGGTTTGTTTCCATTATAAGGTCGTCAACAACTTCCCCGTAGGCTTCGGAAGGCGGAACCTCTTTTTTAAAGCTTTCGCCTTCTTCTTTTCCTTCGAGAGCCCGTTCAAGCCCCGGACTGATCATTCCATACCCGTGTATGTATTCCAGCGGGCCCATCGCCTGCGACGAATCCAAAATGTCGCCGTTCTTGTTTTTTAAGGTGTATTCGACGTTTACCGTCGTATCTCTTTCTATTTTCATTTGTCGAATAATACGGAATTCGGCCGGAAAAATCAAGCCGTTCCCGCCCGTTTAAAACACACCGCGGGTTTTAAAGCCCGTTTAAAACGGCGGCGGGGCTTGTGTTAAAAATCCGGTTTACGGCTGCACTGAAGGCGTCGGGAAGGGGGGCGGTAATTTTTTTCGGCAGGTTTTTTAAAAACGGTTTTTCGAATTCCAGCTTAAAGGCGTGCAAAAAATAATGCCGGGAGCCTTTCACCTTCTGTTTGGAGCCGTATTTCGTATCATGTAAAAGGGGCGTTTTAAAAAGCCCGCATTGCAGGCGGATTTGGTGTTTTTTCCCCGTGATAAGCGTAAAAAGTACCAAGGCAAGGTTGCGGCTTTCGGAGACCGTTAAAACCTTTGTAAGACAGGTACATTCTTTTCCGTCTATGACGCTTTTTAAAACGGGACGTATCCGCAGACCCTCGATTATGCCCAGATAATATTTACCGATACGGTTTTCGCGGAGTGCTTTCGAAAATTCCTGTGCCCCCCGCAGGCTTTGGGAAAAGGTGATAATGCCGGTCGTATCCTTATCTAAACGGTGCAGGGGCCCGGGCGTAAACGAAAGGCTTTGTTTTGCGGGCGGAAAGTAATGCAAAACGGCTTCGCATAGGCTTTTTTCCCCGTGTACGGTTTGTCCCGCAGGCTTATTGATAAAAATGAGGTCATCGGTTTGCAGTAAAACGGCGGGGGGCTCCTGCGGCGGCGGAAAACCGGAAGTTTTTTTTGTATCCGATGCTTCGTTTTGACGGGAATCGGCTGCAAAAACAAGGCTGGGGGCTATTTCGAGAAGGTCGCCTTTTTGCACCAAACGGGACGGAGCGGCTTTTTTTCCGTTTATTTTTATGTTTCCGCGCCGCAGTGCGGAATAAATTCGTGAAAGCGGAAGATCGGGTAAAAATTTGCGGATAACCCGGTCGGCCCGTCTTTCGCTATCGTTTTCGGTAATGGTGAAAGTTCTGTTTTCTTCCCGCATTTATAAAGTATATACTATTTTATGACTTGACAAAAGAGCCGTTTTGTAGAAAATTAGGCGTATGATCGAAACAATTCATAAGGAGCAGCAGTGGATATTGTTTTTTACAAATCCGATTTTTTTGTCGGCTGCGACAAGTTGGCTATTAAGTCAATTTATAAAAACGATATTTGCATTATTTAATTGGTCCATACGCAGCCCCTTAGATTTTATAGAACTTATTTTGTGGCGTACCGGCGGTATGCCGTCAAGTCATTCCGCCCTCGCAGCCTCACTGACGACCAGTATCGGCATAAGGCAGGGCTTTCATTCCGATTTGTTTATCTTTGCCGCTTTTTTTGCGATGGTCGTCATCAGGGACGCAGTAGGCGTGCGCCGCTCAAGCGGGCTGCAGGCAAAAACCTTAAACGATTTGGGATCGAAATTCGGCGAAAAAAATACGGATTACCATTTTAAACCGGTAAAGGAGATTCACGGACATAAACCGATCGAAGCCGTTGCCGGCTGTATTTTGGGTATTATCATAGCTATTTTATTTGGATATTTCGGATAGTTAAATGGAAATTTATAAAAAATATTCCGCTTTTGCGGGATTCGCAGCCGGTTTTTTGCTTCTCTGTTCTATTTTTTGTCTGATTTTTGTGCCTCTGACGTCGAATCGGACCGTATGGGATTCATATAGAATTTTGTTTTTGCCCATCAATGCGGACGAGGCGGCAATTTTACGTGCGGCGTACGAGGAGGAGATTTCGGGCATTATTTCTTTGTCGTCGGCCGAGGAGCGTTTTAAAAATATTGACGGGGTTTTCGGCGAGGAGCTTTCTTTTACGGAACGGGAGCGGTATATTCAATGGTTTATAAACGATCAGGAAAATTTGCAGTATATGTATATTCCCTCCGATCAAAAAATAACGGGCCATTTTTTCGCTTTTTTAAAAAATCATACGGATTTTTTCTATTTGGAAGATGCGTCCAATCTTTCCGTGTTTAATTTTGCCGTCGCCTTTTTATTTTTTGCCGTTGCCCTTTTTTACACGAGCCGAAAAAGCATTTATTTTACGGCGGCACTGCCTTTTGTCGTTTATGCGGCCTTTCAAAAGGGGATTTTGGCCGTCGCAGCTTCTCTTTTGATGCTGTACACCATTGCCTTTTGGACCGAAGCGGTGGGCTCTTATTTGCGGTTTACGAAGGATCAGCTGATAAAACGGATAAAAAAGAATTCGCTGCTTGTGTTTTTGCCCTTCGTTTCTTTTACGATAGCGTACTTCGGCAGCAATACGTCCCTCTTGCTTTTTTCGGCGGCCTTTGCAGCAGGGCTTTCTTTAACCTATATGACGGAACGGATTGCTTTTTTTGCAAACGAATGGCCCGGCAAGGAAAAACTGCACAAAAAGATTACCCTGTATGCGATGAACCCCTCTTCGATCGTAAAATTTTGGGAATCGAAGAAGCTGTTTACGGTTTCCGCCTGCGCCGCCCTTGCAATTGCGGTTTTGGCCTGTTTTTTGTATTTTAATTTTTCGAAAACGATTAAGGCGTATAAAAATATCCTGTATCTCCCGCTGCCGATACGAACCGCCGAGGCGGACGGTTTTTCGAAGCATACCCTCGATTTTTTAGAAGAGATACGCAGCGGCGAGGCACTTCCCGATTTGGGCAATTTTATTTACGATTCGTGGAAGTTGAAGATAACGCCGTATATCAATATCAATAATCCGGTGTCTTATAAGGACAAGGTTACCGTAAGCGAATTTAACGCCGACGAAAACGGGGTTATGACGGAAACGGAACGGACCGTTTTTGCTTTGGACGATTCGTTTATTCAAGAAGCGCTGGCGTTCAGACCGCGCCTTTCAATAGAGGATATGTTGTATGCCCAAGGCCGCTTTGTAACGGCCGCATATTCGCGCAAAAAGTTTCCGTTGAACCGCTATAACACGGCCGCCTTGCTGGTAGCCCTGCTTTCCGCCTTTATGCCCGTTACGGTTATTTTGCACAGAGTGTTTGAAAAATGACGGAAATTATCAGTTTAAAACGGGGCGGGGAGCTTTTGGAGTATCCGAAGATATCGGCCTCGATCGAAGGCAATGCCTTTTTACCTCAAAAAGCCTTTATTCCCGTACAGTATGCGGATATTCAAAAAACGGAGCTCCTTGTCTCCAAGGGCGATTATGTCAGAGAGGGGCAGGTTATTGCCCGTTCAAGCGATGCGTATTCTGCAAGTGTACACGCGTCCATTCCGGGGCGGTTTTACGATCTTATCAAGTTCGATTTACCGGGCGGAAAGCCGCTGTATGCGGCGGCGGTGCAGCTCGGCGGTTCTTTCGATATTTTGGGCAAGCCTTCCGAAGCGTATCCGTGGCGGGACACCCCGCCTGCCGACCTTTTACGCGCGATAGACCGCTCGGGCCTTTTGAATACCGGCAATAAAAAAAATGTTTCTTTGGCGGCGGATATAAGGGCGGCCCTTACAAGAAAGGCAGGTTCGGTGTGCATTAATC
Organism: uncultured Treponema sp.; assembly: GCA_963540475.1. Lineage (GTDB taxonomy): Bacteria > Spirochaetota > Spirochaetia > Treponematales > Treponemataceae > Treponema_B. Next base: position 18,772 of record CAUTPO010000001.1, read on the forward strand.
TTTTCGATAGCGACCCGTCATGCAGCCTCGATTCTATTTTGTTTGACCGTTTTTACGAAAAAACGGCTGAGGGAACGGCCGTCCTTGCCAAGGTTTTAAACGCTTCGTCGGTTATCTGCATATACAAGGCCGGTTCGGTAAGCCGTGAGCGGCGCGAAAAGATAGCGTCTATTTGCAGCTTCAGCGAGGTAGAATTCATCAAGGTACCCGATATGTACCCCGTTACGGAACATTTTGTTTCAAAGGCCATTCAAAATTCCCTCTGTATCGACATTCCGACGGCAATTTACACCTATGACACGGTTACCTCGAATGCACCCGTTACCGATGTGTACGTGCTTATTTCGGGCAAGGCCGTCAACGAATCGAAGGTTTTAAAGGCGAAAATAGGAACCCCCGTCGGGAGCCTTATAGAAGAATGCGGCGGCTTTATGATGAAGCCTGAATATATCGTAATTAACGGACTAATGAACGGTTTTATCATCGACAATCTGGATATGCCGGTAAGCAAATTTTTAAAGTCGATCTGTATTTTCGGAAAAGAAACGGTAAAACCGTTTGCGATACACGAGTGTATTAACTGCGGGTTGTGTTTTAACGTATGCCCGCTGTATCTGGATCCGAAACAAATCGTAAAAGCCGTCGAGAAAAACATTACGGACGGCGAAATTTCAAAATTTATTCAAATGTGCAGGGGCTGCGGCTGTTGTTCGGCTGTCTGTCCCGCCCGAATTCCCCTTTCTGCCGTCATTACAGGCGCAAAAGAACGACTTGCAAAAGGAAGCCTTTTATGAAAAGCTATTTGACTGCGGCTCTGCCCGCACCGCCGTTTATTTATACGCGTCCGACGGTGCTGAAAACCAATTTGATTTTGACGGGCCTTTTGTCCGTGCAGATTGCTCTTTTGGCCGTTTCGGCCGACCTGTATGCGCTTTTGAACATAGCCTGCGCCGTACTGGGCGCCCTTGCGGTAGACCTGCCGTTCCGATACAAAAACGGTATCGCTCCCGTCTTTTCAAGTCAGGCGATGGTAACGGGCCTTTTGATCGGCTTTTTTATGCCGGCCGGAATCGGATTCGTTTTCGTCTTTTTTTTAAGCGCCTTTTCTCTTTTTGTTTCCAAAACCGTATTCGGCGGTTCAGGCTCCAATTGGATAAACCCGACGGCCGCCGCCGTTTGTATGGCCTATCTTTCGCGCCCCGCAGGGTTCCCGCCTGCGCTTTCGGGGGCTGCGCTTATCAGGGAACACGGCGGTTTTTTTCAGGTTTTGGAAGCGAACGGCCTTGTAAAATTATCAGCCGATTTTTCTATTACCTCGCTTTTAAATTCGGTTCTGCTGCACGGTGTCGGCGTTACGCTTCCTGAAGGCTATATCAGCCTCTTTTTGAATTCGGCCTCGCCCATTCCCGCATTCAGGTACAACATCGTTACCCTTTTGTCTTCCATCGTGCTTTTTGCCGTCCGCGTTACCGACTATATTATACCGGCCTGCTTTTTGGCGGCCTACGGTACGGCCGTTTGGATATTTGCGCAGGTGCCGGTAACGGGGGCATACTTTTCAGGCGATATTCTAGCAGCCCTTTTAACCGGCGGCGTCCTTTTTTCGGCCTTTTTTGTGCTGACGGAATCTTCTTCCGCACCGAAAACAAAATACGGGAAAGCCCTGTGCGGCGGTTTGACCGGTTTAGCCGCCTTTTGTATCTGCGGAGCGGGGGCCTCGCCTGTCGGTGCGGTGTTTTCGGCCGTTTTTGTCAACATACTGACGCCGCTCATCGAAAAAATGGAAGAAACGATTCAAGCCGGAAAGAGGAAATTGTATGAATGAAAACGATGCGGAAAAACCGAAAAAGATACTGATACCGGCGGGGATTTTTGCAGCCGCGCTCCTACTTTTGTGGGGCGTTTTTTATCTAGGCTCCCTTTTGAAACAAGACGTTTATTTTAAGGCCGCAGCCGAAATCGTAAAAGACTCGCCCGATTATGAGCCAGAAACAAGACCCGAAATCGAACGGGGCGGTGCAATATTCAACCGTTATCCCGACTTTTGTACTGCCGTTTTTCGGGCACATGGGGGCGGCAGGCAGTATTATGCGGTTTTTGTCAGAATATACGGCACATACGGGCCGTATCAGGGGCTTTTTTTGTACAATGTGCACACGGGGGCGGAATTTTGCGGCTTGGCCGGTGTGCAAAACCGTGGAAAAAAGGCTTCCTTTTACGGAATCGGCCGGACGGCAATCGATATTTGGAAAAAAAAGATAGAGAAAAGCTTTTACGCTCTTGAGCAAAAAGGATCATAATATGACAAAGAACAGAGATTTGACCGCCTTTGTTTTCGGGCTGTGCCCGCTTATTCCGGTTTGTTCCAACCTTGCGTACGGAATGGTTTTGGCCGGCTGCGTTTGGATCGTATTTTTCGGCGGCCTTGTTTCAAAGGGGCTTTCGAAGTGGAAATATCTGAACGCGCTCGAAAAACCGTTTGTCCGTATCTTTACGGTTTTTGTTACCGTCTTTTTGAATTTTTTGCTGCAAGGGCTGTTCCCCGTCATACAGGGGGCGCTTCAAACCTACATTTATATTCTGGGTGTTTCGTACATCATTTTTTTGAGTATTGCGGATTATTCATCGTCTGCCGAGTCGCTTGATTTGCCCGTAACCTATACGGTTTTGATTATCTGTTTTGCCCTCATACGGGAAATTGCCGCTTTCGGCTCGATTTCTTTTCCCGTGCCCTCGGGGTTTTTGACCGTGGAAATTCCGTATCTTGCCGAAAACCCGCCGTTCAGGTTTTTGGGTACCTCCGCAGGGGCGCTGATTCTTTTGGGCGTGTGTTTGTGGGCACTTCTTTTTGCCGGACACGGGCACCTTTCAGCCTTTAAAAGGAGGGAACAATGAGTTTTATTCAGGCGGTTTTGTTTTACGCTTTTATTTCTTCCGCAGTATTTATGTGCGGTATAGGCCTTGAGCGCCTGTACATTCATTCGAACGGAACGGCGGGACTGTATCCGTATTTGGCAAAAAATGCAGCGGTAACCTTTGCGGCCGTTACCCTTTTGTGGGTTTTTAACCGATATGCACTCAAGCCCGCAGGAGCCTCGTTTTTGCTGCCCGTCTTCGTTATCTCCGTTTTGGCTGCCCTGTCTTTTTCGGTCAAACACTTTTTTCCGAACAGCCGCCCCTCTGCTGAAAGCGAAACCGTGTTCGGCTACGGCCTCGTTTTTTTCGTTTTGTACGAGTCCGCCTCGTATCTTGAAGCCGCTGCCGCCGTTTTGTCGTCATACCTGACACTTCTTGTGTTTTCGTACATTTTGTGCGCCGTAAGACAAAAGATCGGCTGGGGGGACACGGATGAGCGGAAAACCGCCCCGACGGTGCTGATTAGTTTGGGGGTTATCGTAATGGTCTTTAGCCTGATGGGGGCTGCCTGGATTTTTAACCTTTAACCACAGGTGTTTTTACCGTCAAGCAAAAACTCGAAGTTCAAAAGCGTCTTGTTTTTAAACGGCACACCCTTATAGGTGTGAAATGTCTACCCTTATGGGTGTGAGCACCTCACCCTTATAAGAGGGAGCACCTCACCCTTATCGGAGGGAGCTTCTCCCTTACAGCGGAGGGAACCGCTCCCTCCGTCCGAAGGGATACCCTCCACTCGTCCGAGTGTGTACCCCTCACTCGCTCGGGTGGGCACCCCTGATCCGCTCGGGTGGGTGCCCCTGATCCGGGCAGGGTTCAATATCCGAAAAACGGTTTCTGAGCTGCGGAAGCACTGTACGGACGTACGCTCTTTAACCGGTGCGTTTTAACTGCCGATCCTTTTGATTTCTTCTATTTTGTCGCGGACGGCGGCGGCTTCTTCAAACATAAGCATATCCGCATATTCTGCCATTTGCGCTTCCAGCCGTTTGATGAGCTTTTTGCGGTCGGCAGGGTTTAAAATATTGAAGCTGTTTATAATCGGTTCGGTTTCTGCGGCGGCGGCCTCTTTTTTAATCTCGTTTTCGCGGGTTAAAATATCTTCAACTGCCTTTTTGATAGTCTTAGGCGTAATGTTGTGCGCCTTGTTGTATGCTTCCTGCACCGAGCGGCGGCGGGCGGTTTCTTCCAGTGTTTCTTTCATCGCATCGCTTATTCGGTCGGCGTACATAACGACCTTGCCGTTTTCGTTGCGGGCAGCGCGCCCCACAATCTGGATAAGGCTGGTAGCCGAACGTAAAAAACCGATTTTATCCGCGTCCAAGACGCCGATAAAAGAAACTTCAGGTAAGTCAATGCCTTCCCGCAGCAAGTTGATACCGATTAAAACATCGAATTCGCCTGCGCGCAGCCCTTTTAGTATTTCGACCCGCTCAATTGTTTCTATTTCCGAATGAATATATTTGACTTTGAGCCCCAGCCCCAAAAGGTAGTCGGTTAAATCTTCCGCCATCTTTTTTGTCAGCGTCAAAATAAGGCTGCGCTCGCCCGCTTTGATGCGCTCTTGCACCTCGCCGTAAATGTGTTCCATCTGACCCTCGCTTTTATGCACCTCGATAACCGGATCGAGAAGGCCTGTCGGGCGGATTAACTGTTCGACTATCCGCGTAGAGTATTCGATTTCTTTGGGGCCGGGCGTTGCGGACACGAAGATGGCTTGATTGAGCATACCTTCGAATTCGTTTATTTTAAGCGGACGGTTATCGAGGGCGCAGGGCAGGCGGAAGCCGAAGTCTACGAGGTTTTGCTTGCGGCTGCGATCTCCTTCGTACATTGCCCCGACTTGGGGAAAGGTTACGTGACTTTCGTCCATAAAAAGCAGAAAATCTTTGGGAAAGTAGTGAAAGAGGGTCGCAGGCGGTTCTCCCGGCATACGGTTTGCGATGGGTGCAGAATAGTTTTCGATACCGGGGCAGTGCCCCATTTCCGCAAGCATTTCGAGGTCGTATTCGGTGCGCGTTTTTAAGCGCTCTTCTTCCAAAAGCTTGCCTTGAGCGTGCAGCACTGCAAGCCGGTCTTTTAGCTCATTTTTAATCCGCTCGATCGCATTGGGAATGGCGTTTTCAGGCAAAACAAAGTGCTTTGCAGGATAAATTGACAGTTCTTCATATTCTTGAATAACGTCTCCGCTTAAGGGGTTAAACTTGCGTATGCGCACAATTTCTTCCCAATCGAATTCCAGCCGGTAGGCCTCTTCCATATACGCGGGGAAAATTTCCATTACATCGCCTTTTACGCGGAACCGTCCGCGCTCCAACACGGCGTCGTTTCTTTCGTATTGCAGGCTGACAAGCTGTTTTTTCAGTTTTTCGATATCCGCCGTTTGGTTCTTTTCGACGGTTATCCGCAAATCGCGCCACGATTCGGGCAAGCCTAAGCCGTAAATGCAAGAAACCGTCGATACGACGATGACGTCCCGCCGCTCCATCAAACTAAAGGTTGCCGAAAGCCGCAGGCGGTCTATTTCGTCGTTTATGGCCGCATCCTTTTCGATGTACAGGTCGCGGGCGGGCACGTAGGCCTCCGGCTGGTAATAATCGTAGTATGAAACAAAGTATTCGACTGCGTTTTCGGGGAAAAAGCCCTTGAATTCGCGGTACAGCTGTGCCGAAAGCGTCTTGTTGTGGCTTATGATAAGCGTCGGTTTTTGAACGGCTTGAATAATATTCGCCATCGTAAAGGTTTTGCCGGAACCGGTAACGCCTTTTAGGGTTTGGAATTTATCGCCTGCAAGAATGCCCGCCGAAAGCGCTTTAACGGCTTCCGGCTGATCCCCGGACGGTTTATAATCCGAAATAAGTTTAAACTGTTTCATATCCCGATTATATCATATTTAAAGACCGGTGATAATGGCTGCGGCTTGCGGTCACGGAACTGAAGTTTTTGCCTAAGACTAAACCTGTTCGGAAACTTCCGTTTCTGAACAGGTTACCTTGAAATGCGATGTTCTAAATCGTGCTATTTGTGCGATTTAGAACTCGGCGATCTGTTCGAAAACGCAGTTATCGAACAGATCTACTGTCAATCAACAACCCCGACTCAAGAAGCATCGGGGTTGTTGATTTTTTGAGTAGCCTTTTTAAAAACTTCAGTTCTGTGGACGAAAAATCGGACCTCTTCCATATATTTTCGATTTATGATAAACTGCGCCTTACCTATGGAAAAAAGCGATGTTATGTCTGATGACGTTTTTGCGATATTGCTGTATCTTTCGCGCTTGTCGGCGGATAAGGATGAAAGCCGCATCTTATCGCAGCAGGTCGGTAATTTAATCGGTTATTTTAAAATATTGGATAAATTTGCAGATGACTGTTCGGATAATTCTTTGTACACCGCACACGATGAAACCGATTTACGTTCAAACGAAATAAAAGAGAGTTTACCCCAAAGCGGTTTAAAAACAATGACTTCGGAGTATATGGACAATTATTTCAGAGTACCTAAGGTTTTAGGTTCCGGGGCTTAATACGAGGCCGGTATGATCACGGGTTTAACGCTTACTCAATTAAAAGAAAAATTACAAAAAGGCGAGCTGACATCTTTGCAGATTGTAAGAGCCTTTAAAGAAGAATACGAGGCGGATTTAAAACAGGCTAAACCGCTGAACGGGTTTATCGAATTCTTTGATGATGCGGAAGAAAATGCGGCGAAGGCCGATGAGCTGATAAAACAAGGTGCTTCGTTTGATGAAAAGCCGCTTTTGGGTCTGCCTATTGCAGTAAAAGACAATATTTCGATGAAAGGCAAATTGTGTACCTGCGCCAGTAATGCCTTGCAAGGATACCGCGCACCGTTTAACGCAACCGTCATCGAGCGGCTCGTAAACGCAGGAGCAATTTTGATCGGCCGTGCCAATATGGACGAATTTGCTATGGGCTCTTCGACGGAATTTTCCTGTTACGGCCCCTCGCGGAATCCAGTGGACAGGGACCGCACTCCCGGCGGAAGTTCGGGCGGATCGGCGGCTGTAGTCGCAGGAAATCAGGCTCCTTTTTCTTTGGGCACAGAAACGGGCGGTTCCGTACGGCTGCCCGCCTCGTATTGCGGCGTCTACGGTTTAAAACCGACCTATGGGCTTTTAAGCCGCTATGGGGTAACGGCGTTCAGTTCGTCCCTTGATCAGGTCGGTCTTTTCGGAAAAGAGGCTGCGGATATTGCCTTGGCCCTGTCGGTTATGGCGGGCAAGGATCCGCTGGACGAAACTTCGGAAAAATCCGGCTTTTCTTCCATCGCAAATTCAGCGCCTTTTTCAAATCGGGAAATTTCCGAAATGAAATTTGCGGTTCCGAAAGAATTTCTTCATTTGGACGGCTTGGATTCTGAGGTCAAAGCTGTTTTCGATACCGTGCGCGAATGGATATCGAGCCGGGGCGCAAAAATAGAAGAGGTTTCGATACCTGTTTTGGAAGCGTCCATAGCGGCCTATTATGTACTTGCCATCTCGGAGGCGGCGAGCAATCTTTCGAGAATCGACGGAATCCGCTACGGTTTTAGGCAGGATTTGGGACAGGGATACGATGAGCTTTATGTGCAAACGAGGTCTAAGGGCTTCGGGCCGGAGGTCAAACGCCGTATTATAACGGGTAATTACGTGCTTTCCAAAGAATTTTCAGGCGACTGCTACGAAAAAAGTCTTAATGTCCGCGCCAAAATCGAAAGAGAGGTCAATGCGGTTTTGTCCGAATACGATTTTATTGTCTGCCCGACGAACCCCGCTCCGGCCTTTAAACTAAACGAAAAAGTGAACGATCCGATGGCGATGTATCTTTCCGACCTGTTTACGACCTTTGTCAACCTCGCCCGTATTCCCTCGCTTTCGGTGCCTGCCGGAAAAACAAAAACGGGCCTACCGATAGGGGTGCAGTTTTGCGGGGCGCGCTTTTCCGAAGACCGTATCTTAAAACTCGCCCGCGCATGGGAAAACCGGGATTGACGGTTTTTAAAAGACCGGCCGGGTTTTGCTCCGGCCTTATTCGTGCAAGGCTCATACCCCGCAGCTTCTCGAACTGATTTCATTAGACCTGTTCGGAAACTTCAGTTTCAGAACAGGTTGCCTTAAAATGCGATGTTCTAAATCGTGCTATTTGCGCGATTTAGAACTCGTCGACCTGTTCGATAACAGAGTTATCGAACAGGTCTATTTATTCTGCAGCCCTTATGCTGCCCGAACCGCGCTGCCTTACATTGATGACGGACGGGTGTCCCCGATAGACCAGACTGCCTGACCCGCTGCATTCGGCCGTGATGGATTTTTCCGCATACACTTCCGCCCCGCCTGAACCCGACAAATGGACAAACACATTGTCCGCTTTCAGATTAAAGGCCCTTATTTTTCCTGACCCCTTGCTGACAGCCCTCAGTGTTTCGGCACTGCCTTCGGCAGAAACGCTGCCTGAGCCGTTTACGGTTAGGTCAAGCAGTTTTTCCGTACATACTTCAGCACCGCCAGATCCGTGGCAGATAATTTCGGCCTCTGCCGTTTTTAAGCTGCTTGCCCGTAATGTCCCTGAGCCCGAACCTTGGTAATTCAATCGGCCGGTTTCTCCCCGCAAGCGTATGCTTCCCGAACCGGCAACCGTAACGGTCAGGGTCTTCATAATAACGTCGGCAGTGGAGTTGCCCGAACCCGAACAGCCGATAAAAAGGCCGCCGTTTTTGTCGGCAAAGCCCCTTATTTCGGTATGCCCGGAACCGGCCGTCACAGCCGATTCGAGGGCGGGCATCGTAATGCTTACCTCGTATTTTTTATACGGACCGATGGAAAAATCGCTCTTTTTGAGCGCGACGAACAGGGTGCCGTCAAAGGTATGCACGTCCAAAAAATCGAACAGATTATCGTCCAGCTCGATCCGCACGGCGAATTCCGGCCCGTATTCTATGCGGGTGTGCATAGGGCCGCTTACATGTACTCCGAAAAAATCTTTCATATCGAAGGAGCGGGATTCAACCCTTCCGCTCCCCGCAATCCGTTTGACTGCTATGCAGCCCGTAAAAAGAAAAACCGCGGCTGCGGCAGCAATCATTTTTTTCATCGGCTAACCTCCGTTATACCGATAACGAATGTATCGGTTGTGCAGGCGCCGAGGTCATGCAGTACGGTACATTCGGACGGTGTTTTTGTACTCCTGCAATTATATACCTAACCTGCATATCGGTGCAAGCGGTTTTGAAATAGGCGCCGCACCGAATTGCAGCCGTTCCTGTAAAAAAGCCTTAAACCTGTTCGGAAACTTCAGTTTCAAAGCAGGTTATCTTGAAATACGATGTTCAAAACCGTTTTGTTGACACGGCTGCGGTTTTATGCTATCTTTCACCGCAGTGGTAAGACCACTAATATTAGGAGAAAGTATGAAAACCAAACGGGAAAGATCAAAAAGGGATAAACTCGCCTCGATTATTCAGGATCTTATTTTAAGCGGCGCCGTCTTGACCGGCGAAAGAATTCCTGCAGAACGGGAATTGGCGGAACGGCTCGGCGCTTCCCGTCCCACCGTACACGAAGCACTGTTGCAGCTTCAGGCAAAGGGTCTTATCATAATGCGTCCGCGTCACGGCTGTATCGTAAATGATTTTTCCTCTTCACTTTCGATTTTACTGTTAATAGAATTTTACAAAAACAACCGGCTGCATTCGTCCGACGAAATTGAGGCCGGCCTTGTTGAATTCAGGCAGCTGATTTTGACGGAGGTTATTAAAAAGCTCATTGTAAAAACAAAAACGCTTTCGCTAAAAGAACGCTGTGCTTTTTTTACCGGTTTGGAAAACCTTGCAGATTTTTCCGATACGAAGAACATCGAAACTGTTTCGCACGAAGATTTCGAGTTTTACAAAACGTTGATTGCTTTGGCGGAAAATCCCGTTTTTTCTTTGATTATCAATGCTGCAAAAGAAATTTTTATTTATCGGCTTAAAAAGATGTTGATCGGAAACGATCGGATATTTGTTTCCGTTCCCGAAAATAAACGCGAATTCGTAAAGGCCCTCAAGGCAGGAAAACAAAAACAGGCGGTTGACTTGATGCTCATGTTGACCGATCCCAATGCCTACCGTACGGAAAATGCGCAAAACCGCATAAAAGAGTCCGCTTCCGCCGAATCGGAGAAAATTGAAAAAAACGCTGTGAAGCAGGAAGCGGTGATAACGCAATAGCGTTTGTTTTGCAGGCGTTTTGTTTTTGCCGTCTGCCGGAAAAAAGTACATCTGCCGTTTTATGCAGAATCAATCAACAACCCCGACGCGAGTATCGGGGTATTAAACCCTCCGCACGAATAAAATTGAAAATTGTATAATCTGCATAAATATGGTATAGTGCAAAAAAATACGGGAAGGAATGCATGCATAAAAATTGTACCGAAACGAATGCTATTTCGGCAGCAAAAAGATTCGATAAAAGCGGGACCTGTTCGGCGGCAGGTACCCGCGTATGAAAACGATTTTAACCGTCGATTGCGGAACGCAAAGTCTTCGTGCACTGCTGTTCGATTTTGATGGAAATATCTTATGTTCAAAAAGGGTGGAGTACGCGCCCTGTGTTACGCCCCGAGCGGGGTGGGCCGAACAGGACGTCGGCGTGTATTGGAATGCGCTTAAAACCGCCGTTGCAGGGTTGAAAAACGATGCCCCTTTTGAATTCGAAAATATTGCGGGAATGGGTATCGCCTGTATGCGGGCAACCACCGTTCTCATCGATAAGGACGGAAATGTTTTGCGGCCTGCAATCGTGTGGCTCGATAACAGGACTGCACACGGACCCTTTCACCCGAACAAGCCGGTGCGTACGGCCCTGCATATTGCAGGCCTTTACGATTCGATGGTTACGATTCAGTCCAACAGCAAGATAAATTGGTTTCGCGAAAACGAGCCGGAAATGTGGGAAAAAACGTGGAAGGTGCTTTTTCTTTCGGGCTGGTTGATTTTCCGTCTTACGGGCGAGGTCTGCGATGCGGCGTCTTCGATGGTCGGTTATGTTCCGTTTATCAACAAAAAAAGAGACTGGGCCGAAAAGCCTTCCATCGAACAGCTTTTAATGCCGCTTGAAAAAGACAAGCGGAACAAGGTGGTCGAAAGCGGATGCATCGCAGGGCGGCTTATGAAAAGCGCCGCCGAGGAATTGGGGTTACCCGAGGGGCTCGCTCTTGTTGCCTGCGGAAGCGATAAGGCGTGCGAAACAATCGGTGCAGGCGTTACGGATTCTTCTATTGCATCTTTGAGTTTCGGAACGACGGCTACCATCGAAGTGTGTTCCGATACCTATTTCGAATACAAAAAATTGTTTCCTGCATATTGCGGTATTTTAAAAAATACGTGGCTTTCGGAATTGGAAATTTTCCGCGGGTACTGGATGATTAGCTGGTTTAAGGAAGAACTTGGGCAGGAAGAATGTAAGCTGGCAGAAAGTCTCGGCGTCATTCCCGAAACGGTTTTGGATAAACTGCTGCATGCCTCTCCTGCGGGCGGAAACGGTTTGATGCTGCAGCCGTATTGGGGTGCAAGTATTTTTGACCGGTACGCAAAGGGGAGCATAATCGGATTCGGCGGAATACACGGCAGAGACGATTTATACCGCGCAATAATCGAAGGCCTTGCTTATTCTCTCCGTGAAGGTTTGGAAATAATCGAAGCGAAAGGACGGCTGAAATGCGTAACCGTGGCGGCTTCAGGCGGAGCGTCGCAAAGCGATTCGATTTGCCAAATTACTGCGGATATTTTAAACAGAAAACTGGTGCGCTGCAAAACTGCCGAAACCTCTTCGCTTGGCGCCGCAATCATAACCGCGGCGGGGATCGGCGCGTATTCTTCAATCGAAGCCGCTGTACGGAAAATGGTTTCTTACGAAAAAGTATTTACACCGAACCCCGCTCATCGAACACTATACGATAACTTGTTTGCCGTGTATAAAAAAATATATCCTGCACTGAAAGAGCTGTACAGGGATTTACAAAAGGCGACAAATTATCCTGAAGCAAAAAAAATAAACGGGTAGGAGAAGCCGCCGGCTTGAAACCGGTCTGCGGTTATGCAAAGCAAAAAAACTTCCGATTAAAGAAATGTGCTTTAACCGGAAGTTTTCAGGCGGGGCTATTTTTTTACGGCATTGCCCGTAAAATTCAGTCCGTATTCGAACAAGGCTTCGAATTTTTGCCGATTAAGGGAGCCTTCTCGATACGAGCCTTCGATCATTTTTCCGTTCCGATCTACCAGAAAGGTGGAAGGAAAGGCCGTCAATTTACTATATATCGGCTCGAGTTCCGGTGCGGTTTGGATGGCCGGAAAGGTACAGCCGCTGTCTTTCCAGATCTTTTTTGCCGTGTTCAGCGCTTCCATATCGCCGGGTGCTACGTCTACGCTTAAAGCTATGACATTGCAGTTTTTCGCCGCATATTCTTTGTATGCTTGTTCAAGTTCCGGTAGTTCCATAAGACAGGGCATGCAGAAAGTACCCCAAATGTTTACCAGCGTAACATCATAGTTTTTGAAAATACCGTCTGTTATTGTGTTTCCGTCCAAGTCGGCAGCCGAAAATTTCAGTTCCGCAGGAATGATGCCGCTTCCGTCCATATTTGCCGCCGGCTCTTCATTGGCGGCTTGCTCCTGTAAAACCGGCTCATTCTTTTTTTCGCAAGAAATAAGACACAGAGCCATCACCGAAGCAATAAAAAGTGTTCTGATTATCCGCATATAATCTCTCCTGTTAATAGTATAATGAGTTAAAAATATGAACCTGAAAAAGGTAACACAGCCCTCGGTATAAAAGAATTTCTTCTATATTTTATCGCCTTGACTTTTTTTCGTTTTTTTGTTAAAAGATTATTTATAAACTTTGTAGTTTATAAATTTAAGTTATATTATAAGGAAGCGATATGCGTAAATGAGTTTTTGCCTTGGAAGTAATTTTACTTCAAGTTCTCACATTAAAAAATGCCGAAAAGTGCATTAAGTGCGAAAGGGCAATTACGGATATTACGCGTTGTTTCCGTAATCCTTTCTGACCTGTCACGCAGAACCGTCTTTCCGTTTTGGAACGGGTTTTATAGTTGACGGTTTTATACTGACTTTCCGCTTTTTTTGTACGGCTTTTTAATCGGGTAATCTTGTCTTAAATTTTTTTCAGGTTTAAATTGCAAATGTCTGCACAGTATTTGCTGTAGATATTTGTGAGCTATTTTTGCTATGCGCGGACAACAGTTGATAGGAGAGAAAATGAAAATGAAAAAATCGTCGGTCGCATTATTATTCGCTATAGGCCTAGCAGTATACCTTTGTGTTTCCTGCGGTACCAACTCGGTGGGAAGCATAACGATGGAAGAATTGGTAAAAAATATTGATAATGATCGGTATGTAATTATCGATACGCGGAATGACAGCCTGTATAACGGGTTCAGCGAACCCGGTGTAAAGCACGGCGGGCATATAAAGGGAGCTATTCAGTTTTCGAAATCATGGCTTGATTATATCGATGACACTTTTTTCGAATCCTTTGCCGCAGGGAAGGGTATTACCAAGGACAAGACGCTTGTTGTTTATGGCTCCGATTCTGACAGCATATATACGGTTGCCGTCGAATTTGCGGCACGGGGCTATACGGTTAAGGCTTTTGACGATTTTATCAGGTATGCCGATTCCGATGACTATCCGATGGAAAGTCTTCCGAATTATTCCTTGAGTGTTTCGCCGCAGTGGCTGAATGCTCTTATACAGGGTAAAACTCCTGAAACATACCGTAATAATGCGTTTATGGTTTTTGAAGTTTCGTGGGGCCCGCTCGAAAAAAACGATGCATATATGCAGCATATAAAGGGTGCGTATCACTTCGATACGGATTGGATAGAAAGCGGCCCTGTCTGGAATTTGAATGATCCGAAGACAATAACGGAAAATCTTTTGAAGGCGGGAATTACCAAAAATAAAACGATTGTTCTTTATTCGGCAACCAATCAGCTTGCTTCTTACCGTGTGTTTTTTGCCTTGAAATGGGCAGGGGTAGAGGACGTCCGCGTGATGAACGGTAATCTTTCTACGTGGACGGATGCGGGATTTCCCACGGAAACAAGGGTAAACATACCGCAGCCTGAAGCCGATTTCGGTACTGTAATTCCCGCTCATCCGAATATTGTCATTTCGACGCCGGCACAGGCAATGGCACGTCAAAAAGAAGGCTTGAAACTGGTCAGCAACAGGGCGTGGGAAGAATATATCGGGAATATAAGCGGCTATGATTATATTCCGGGAAAGGGCGAACCTGCGGGAGCCGTTTGGGGCTTTGCCGGTACGGATTCTTCAAATATGGCGGACTACTACGACCCCGACGGTACCTTGCGTAATCCGCTGGAAATATTCGCCTTGTGGGAAGGTCAGAATATTCATACAAACGATGAACTGGCGTTTTACTGCGGTACCGGCTGGCGGGCAGGTGTTTCGTGGTTTATGACGCAGCTTGCAGGAATGGAACATGCGTTTGTGTATGATGGCGGCTGGAACGCATGGCAGATGGATAGCGAGTTCCCCGTGCAAAAGGGTGCGCCCGGCAATATGCAAAAACCCGATTCCAAAAACGCATTCGGGGTTCCGGGAAAGAAGAAAGGTGCATCGTGTAGAAGTTAGAAAGATGAAATACAGTAAATGCATTAAACGGGTTTATAAAATGATTTTAGGATACTATTCAAAACTAAGGTGTTTAGACGTACTCTTTTGACGGATATAAGGAGATTATAATGATTTCAGGATTGATTATCGGAATCATCTTCGGATTTTTATTGAAGCGGGGGCGTTTTTGTCCGACGGGTACTATCCGCGACATCAGACTCGAAGGGCATACATATAACTTCGTATTGATTTTGGCGCTCATTGCAACCGAAGGATTTTTTTACCATGCAATGATAGCAGGCGGTTTGATCCCTGTACTGAGTCTGAAAGGCTTTCCGCTTGCTGCGGTAATGCTGGGCAGTTTTATTTTCGGTTTTGGAGCCGTACTGACAAACGGCTGTATTACCTCATCTCTTGTAAAAACGGGCGATGGAAGACTGACAGGAATTATTTCGGTCATAACCTTTGTTTTAGGTGCCGCTTGCGCGAAGCAGGGGGCATTAAAACCTATTACACAGGCGTTGGCTGCAAGAACATTGGTGACTGACGACATTTACAAAATGCTCCCCGTACCACCGTTTGTTATCTTTGGGATAATGGCAGTTGTTCTGTATACCGTAATGTTTCGCCATTACAAAACGCATAAGCTGAAATTCGGTTTGCCGAAACGGTATTCGGGCCTACGCCATATTGTTTGTGAAAAGATATGGGCGAGGGAAACTATCGTGGTACTTTGCGGCGTTTTGATGGCGGCCGGATTTTATTTTAGCAACCGAACGGGACGAAACGGCGGATTCGGCATTACGACACCGTTGCTATCGTGGTTCAATTTACTTGTAAACGGCAAATACGGATTGAATTGGACAAGTATGTTGGTTGCGGGGGCCGTTTTAGGCTCGTTTATTACCACGGCGATAGGCGGCGAATTTTCGTTGGTCGGAACAAATGCTGCAACAATCGTGAAAACGATGATCGGCAGCATTCTGATGGGAATAGGTGCGGTGTGGGCACAAGGCTGTTTAATCGGAAACGGTTTAGTCGGTACGGCACAGTTGTCGGTCAGGGCATGGTTGGCATTGCTTTTTATAGGTTTGGGTATTTGGACAAACACGCAGCTGTTTTTGATGAGAAAAAACACGTAAGAATCGAAGCCGATGTTTGTTCACTAAACCCTGTTCCGAGACTTCAGTTTCGAAACAGATTATCTTGAAATACGATGTTCAAAATCGTGCTATTCTTGTGCGATTTTGAACTCGTAGACCTGTTTCGACAACGAAGTTATCGAATAAGTCTACTGTCAGCGAACAGTTTTTGCAAAAAATTATAAGGAGTTGTTTTATGGAAACAATTAAAATCGACACAAAGGGACTGGATTGTCCAGTCCCTCTTATCGAATTGAAAAAGGCGCTCAGCGGAGCGGAAGCGGGACAAATTATCGAATTAGAATTTACCTGTCCCGAAGCGGTTACGAATTTACCCCGCCATTGTCAGGAAAATAATCACGAGGTTGTATCTTTTGATAAACTTGATAATAAGGCGTGGAAAGTCGTTGTGAAAAAATAAAGAAAAAGGCCGATTGATTTGAAAGCAGATTAATCGGCTCTTTTAAATAAACGCAGGAATTAATGCATTTTGGAAAAGTACCCCATACTGATTGCAAGGCTCATCTTATCTCTTTTTACGATGGGAAATCTTCTGCAATCATACGGAACAAATGTGCGTTTTGCCATAGGCGGTGCAGGTTTTATTTTGTTTGCCGCTTATGTAACCAAATTGCTTGTATCGAATAAGGCCTTTAAAAAAAGAATTCGAAAATCCCGTAATTGCAGTATCTTTCCTACTATTACAATGGCTGCCGTTCTGTTGGCCGGATACATCAAATCGTTTATGCACAGACTACCTTTTTAATATGATATGCCGGAATTAAAGTTTTTCCGTCATGGTTTATCGTGTATGTCGGAATAGCCGTCGCAAACGTTACCGCTCCGGTTTTTAATCGTACTTACGGAAAAAATTGCATTTTGATTTGCCTTCGTCGGCTACTTTTGTCTTTTACCCGCAGTGTGTTATCGGGTTTGGATCGCACGCGATATTCCCGAAGCAGCTAGGCCTTCACTGATTATTATGCCTGATTCTGCCTCCCTTCTCCTTGCAGGAGATACCTTAATGGTTTTGAGCAAAAAAGGCGAACCGATGAATCCAAGACTATTCGAATATGCCAAGGGCTTGCACGATTTTATAAAAGAAAAATACAAAGCAACTGTTGTATGGGTGTTACAAGACAGTGGGCTGGTGATAATTTTTATGTCGAAGGAACGCAAGGAACACTGTATAACCATTACGGGGGGGGGGGGATTTATGGTTAAGGCAGTTCATCCATTATTAGGCATTGCCATATTTGTTTATTCGTGCGGAGGGTTTAATACCCCGACGCTTTGCGTCGTAACATGAGGGTATTAAAGCCGACTGCAACCACCTTATGAGAACAACATACCCCGACGCTCGCGTCGGGGTTGTTGATTTTATATCGGCTATAATAACACATATACGTTTGCAGATAAAAGCAGGAATATTGATCAGTAAAAAACCAAAATGGCTTAAAGATTTAGGTGTAGATAAGATATTATTATTTCTGCCTCAACTGATACCCTTATCATTGCTGCAATCTGCATACGAAAAAGCTTCTGACTTTGATACTGACAAATACGAATTGGAGGATTATATAGATCTGCTAAAGTTATACAGAAAAGTATTTTTGATACCGATTTTTATAATTATTTGTATTAGTGGTTTATATGCTTTGATTACCGTTTCGCGATAAAAATTCGGTAAAAGAGCTTGTTATGAATTATGAAAAAGTGAATGCCAAAGCATGCCTTATTAGTTCCGTTTTTATGGGAATCGTGTATATATCGATTTTTTGTTTATTTCCTTCCGCACAAGAAAGTATGGTGCATAAAATATGGATTTTTCAGATCTTATTGATGCATTGAAGTATCTTTGCATAAGCTTATTCGGGCTTGGCGTTTCTTTTTATAAATTCGGTTTTAAATCTTTAAGAAAAAGGATAAGGCTGGCGTATAAAACAGTGGTTACAGGAATGGGAGTGATCAAGCAGAGAAAAAACTAAAAAGAGGGCTCCCCTTTCCCGGGCAGTCGGCGCAATGGACTTTTTTTCTGTTTTGATATAAAATGCGGGTAATGAACGAAATTCTTTATCTTGCAAAAATAGGCGAAATCAATTTAAAAAAAGGAAATTTGCGCGACTTTGAATTGCGGCTGGTACAGAATATGCGGTTTTATTTTGCGGATACAAAACCCGAAATCAAGGTGCGCGCGGGCAGACTGTATATACGCGTGAAAGAAGAATTCCGCACACTGACCGAGCACGCCTTGGATACGCTTATCGGTATTACCGGCTGGGCGGAGGCCGTGCCTGCGGAAAAAAATATGGAAGCCGTTATCGAAACCGTCCGCAGCCAGGCCCTTAAGGCGCGGGAAAACGGCTGTAAAACGTTTAAAATCGAATCGCGCCGTGCAGATAAAAATTTTCCTCTGACCTCTTACGAAATTTCCGCAGAAACGGGCGGCGTTATTCACAGCGAAGGAATATTGAAAACCGACGTACATAATCCCGATATCGTTATCTCGGTTGAGATACGGGAACGGGCCTTTGTGTATGGCCTTGAGCATAAGGGGCGGCGCGGGCTGCCCTGCGGTTCTTCGGGACGCGGACTTTTGCTGCTTTCAGGTGGTATCGATTCGCCTGTTGCGGGGTACAAAATGCTGGCACGCGGAATGAAGCTCGATTATCTGTATTTTCATTCGCATCCGTACACCTCGCCGGAGGCTCAAAAAAAGGTCGAGACGCTCGCTTCGATGTTGGCCGTATACGGGCTCGGCGGATATTTAAACACGGTTTCTTTTACGGCGGTTCAGCAGCGCTTAAAAGAAAATTGCCCCGAACCCTATCTGACGCTTATGATGAGAATCTGTATGATAAAAATAGCGAACATCGTCGCGTCGGAAATTAATGCGAAATGCCTTGTTACGGGCGAAAGTTTGGCACAGGTTGCAAGTCAGACGATAGAAAACCTGACCGTAACCAATTCCTATGCCGAATTTCCGGTTTTTAGGCCGCTTATCGGTACGGATAAGGAAGAAATTACGGCCGCCGCAAAACAGATCGGCACCTACAAAACCTCAATTTTACCGTACGAGGACTGCTGCGTTCTGTTTTCGCCGAAACACCCCGTACTGCATTCCAAATTGAGCGACGCGCAAGATATTTTTGAACGGCTTAAAATAGAAGACGCCTTACACGAGGCCTGTTTTTCGCGGACAATAACAAAATTCGACGGCAGGCTTTCGGACGTATGAACTTGAAAAAATATCTTGACGCTCGAATCGAGCGGGTACATTCCGTCATTTCACCTGAAGAAATGACAAAAAAGATACCGGCAGGAGCTGCGGAGTATGCATTTATCGAAGAAGCCAGATCCGTAATCGCTGCGATTTTGGACGGCAGGGATACGCGTTTTTTGCTGATTGTAGGCCCTTGTTCGATTCACGACACAAAGGCCGCCTTTGATTATGCGCTCCGTTTATCGGCGCTGCAAAAAAAGTATGCCGATTTTTTTTATATCGTAATGCGCTCGTATTTCGAAAAACCGCGGACATCGGTCGGCTGGCGCGGTCTTATCGTGGAACCCGATCTCGACGGTTTTATCAACATCGGTAAGGGCTTGGAGCGGGCCCGCTCGTTTTTGATTAAACTTGCACAATTAAAGCTGCCGGCCGCTGCGGAAATGCTGGATCCCATTATTCCGCAGTATATCGCGGATTTGGTAAGCTGGGCGTCGATCGGTGCGCGGACTTCCGAAAGCCAGATTCATCGGGAACTCGCTTCGGGGCTTTCGATGCCGGTCGGGTTTAAAAATGCAACCGACGGTGATGTAAGTGCAGCCTTAAACGGCATTATTTCGGCCCGTTATCCGCATGCCTTTCTCGGTGTGGCGCGTAACGGTCTTTCAGCAATTATGCACACAAAGGGAAACTCCGACGTGCATTTGGTGCTGCGCGGCGGAACGAGCGCGCCCAACTACGACAGGGACTCGGTATTGAATGCGGCGGCTCTTTTAAAAAAAGAAAACCTTGTGCCTAAAATCGTTATCGACTGTTCCCACGGCAATTCGCAGCGCATTCCGTCAAAACAAAAAGATATTTTGCTGAACAGCCTTGCGCTCCGTTTTGGGGGAGGGGCTTCTATGGAATGTATCCGCGGCTGTATGCTCGAAAGCTTTATTCAAGAAGGCCGAACGGACATCGCAAACTGCAAAGACAAAAACGAATACGGAAGGTCAGTGACGGATCCCTGTATGGGCTGGGAAATGACGGAAGCCTTGCTTGAAGAGGCGTATACCGCATTCGGGACAAAACAAGGAGGGCGTACGGATATGAAATTGGAAATTTATACCGACGGGGCATGTTCGGGAAACCCGGGCAAGGGCGGCTGGGCGTATATTATTCTTGATAAAAAAGGCGGTGCCGAAGTGTGCCGCGAAAGCGGGGCGGAGCTCAGCACGACAAACAACCGTATGGAACTTTCGGCCGTTATCAATGCCTTAAAAAAAGTCCGGTCGGTTTATGCCGGCGAAAATCTGTCCGTTTCGGTACACACCGACTCGCAATACGTGCAGCAGGGGATCGGCAGCTGGATAATCAACTGGAAAAAAAACGGCTGGAAAACGGCGTCCAAACAGCCCGTAAAAAACCGCGATTTGTGGGTCGAATTGGACGAATTAAACGCAAGCCTTTCACCCGAATGGTTTTGGGTAAAAGGCCATGCGGGGAACCGGTATAACGAAGAATGTGATAGGCTTGCGGTCAAGGCTGTTGCCTCGCTTTCTTAAAACTCGATTCCGCCCAAAATACGCTTTAAAGAAGCGGCTTCTTCTGCGGTCAGGGTTACACCCTTTCCCATTTTTTGATGGTCGGGTGCCCATGTACGTATATCGAATTTTGCAGGTCTGCCGTTCCATGAAACCTCGTTCAATTCAAGGTTCCAACCGCCCTTTCCTTCGGAAATAACGCCGTGTCTGTTTGTAATTTCGAATTTGAATTCGTCTTGTTCCATTGTAAACCTCCATTGCGGCCGATACGCCGGATTCCGGCCGGCTTGCAGTGTCCGCCTTGAACCGGTTAGTCTGAATACCTTGGGGCCTGCGGCCGTGTGTTCGGGGCATTATAAATAAAACCGCAGGAAAATACAATAACGGATTGCGGTAAAACTCATTTCTCGGAAAGTCTTTGGCCAAGAGCCGTATTTACTCATGTAAAAATCTAACCATAGCACTCTATGACCAAGGCTGAGCCATAGAGATAAGTTTACTCTGCAAGCTTTGCGTTGTTTCGGTCAATTTTCTTTTTGTTTGCATGTCTAACCCCATGGTGCCCTTCCTTAGGGCTTCTATTTTGGGTTAGATTTAACGTGAGGCAATGTGCTCTCTTGTTCAAAGTGTCCGATAGTGTTATGCTCATTTTATGGCCGGTGTAGACTATATGCTGTAGCAGACCTAGGTTAGGGGCTGCACCGGCCGAAGAGCACTTTGTTTGATACACCCCGTGCATGTTGCCTAAGTTTATTCTTTGCCCGTATACTTACCGCAGCACGGTCGCTATTATCAAAGCGGCAGCGATACCGAGTACAAGGCTGTAAACCCACCACGGCAAAGGGTCGTCATAGCGGTTTTCTTTGTACTTAACACTCGTTTCTTTAATCTTGTCATTCCGATAGCGTTTTGTATTTTTTTCTGCATTGGAGTGGACGGCATAACCGCAGGCAGGGCACCCGTTTACAAACTCGTCCGTTCCGCCTAAATAATTGCAGGCAGGGCATTTTATCGAGGCAAAAAATTTCCCGCAATACGGGCATACCTTCGTATTCCGTTTAACTTCCTTTCCGCAGTTTTCGCAAAAAAATTTTGGCAGTTTGTTCATAATCTGTTTATATTCCGTACGCTTTTCGAAAGGTTTTCGGCGGCGCGGTTTCAGGCTTTTATAAGCCCCGCTTATGCGGATACCGCGTTTTCGGTTATCAGCAACTGCTGCACGAAGAGGAACTTCATCCGGAGCAGCCGCCTGAAGAAGCGGCGGCAGGCGTTGCTGCGGGGGCGGCGGCCGGAGCGGTTTTTGCAGCGGGCGCCTTATGACTGTCGTTTACATAAAACCCGCTCCCCCGAAAGTTGATTCCAATACCGCCCGACAATACTTGGCGTACCGCACTGCCGCATTTCGGACAGACCGAAACCGGCGCATCGCTCATTTTTTGGAATACTTCAAAATTGTTGCCGCAGGAATCGCAGACATACTCATAAGTAGGCATATTTTTCTCTCCCAATTAAGTAAGACACGGTAATATCAATTCGGATATAAGGATTTGATTATCGAAATAATCGTCTGTTCGTCTATGGGCGCATTTTCGATGATAATCGTATTATCTTCAAGCCGCGCTTCGGTTTTAAACTTTTTTTGTAAAAAAAGTTTTATGACGGCAGCGGAACGGCCGTTTTCGGTTTCCATAATAAAATTGCAAAGATACGCCTTGCTTTCTTTATCGGCACGGTCTTTTTTAAGATACAGCTCCATATTTCCGACGGGAAGCCCTAAATTAACGCCGAATATTTGAGATAAAAAGGCGTTGGAATTGTTGATAAAAACGCCGATGTCCTCTGAGTTTAAACGGATAAATTCCGCGAACCGGTTCGAAAATGTAAGCGGGTCGGGTGTTTTGATCCTTGCCAAAAGCGCCGTCATTTTTTGGCGGTTCTGTGCCCCCATCGAAATAATGGCTGCCGCTGCTGCGGGAATGGAAATATCCGTATAAGCCGATTCGTAATATTTGTATTGCGGCGCGTCTGCCGTCAGCTTTTTTGTCCAGCCTTTTTTCTTTGTAAAGAGGCTGTCGGTCAGGGTATGCGGATAGCTGCCCATTGCGCATATCCGTATTTCCGCACTCCGACCGGTAACAAAGACGCCCGAATAAATTGTTTGCGTGCGGTTTAGGGCCGCTTTCATATTTTTATTGTCCGCCTGCGGTAAGGCCTTTTCCGCAATCGGCCGGTGCGCCGCTACGGGCAGGTACACGTAAATGTCGGCATTGTTTCCGATAATACCGAAGGGGTCTATGGGTTCTGCCTGCCGCATATTCGTTTTACACGAAGCAAACAAGAGAACGGCACACAGCACCGGAATAATCGATTTATTGTTTATTTTCACTTCAATCTCCACGGTTGCAAAATAATATTATAATACAATTTGCGAATAAAATCCAGCGGATCGGGAAACCGAATCCGAACCGATGAGCTTACGGCGTTCGGCCGTTTATACCGGCTTTACATACTGAAGATTGCGGCCAATGCCCGGCTGGCATCAGACTGGAGTCTTACAAAAGCACGGCAATTAGATACTCGTCGAACGCCTGCAATTTGTAGAAAAACCGTGTATAGTGTATACCAATGATTAAGGAATGCACCGATAGCAGGTACAAACATTCTCATAAAACAAACATAAAAAAGTCCGCAATGGTACTTGACACAAAACAATGCAGCCGGCACAATTTTCACAGCAACACGTCTTAAGACATATATCGTTTTTTAAGGCAAGCCGTGAATTGTTTTATGCCTTATTTAAAAATAATACTTTACAGTAATAGCTGATTGACCGTATTTCCTTTTTTCTAAAGCTGTGCTACACTTGCGCCCATGCAAAACATCATAGTATCTATTGAAAAATTTCTTTTATCGGTAACGGGAATCGAGATAAATTTAAATGCCGCCAAATTGTGGAAAATCGTACAATTTATCGTAATCTTGATTTTTATTTATCTCTTTTTCAAATTGCTCGGCAAAATCGTAAAAAGATTCGTTAAACGCACCTGTTCGTTACAAACACAGCATATTGTCAACAAAGTTATTCACTACAGCGCCTGTGCCGTCATTGTGCTGACTGTTTTTAACCGTCTGGGCATAAACATAAGCGCAATACTGGGGGCTGCCGGAATTGCTGGAATCGCCGTCGGTTTTGCAGCCCAGACGTCCATTTCAAACGTCATTTCGGGACTGTTCGTTATTACCGAACGCGCCTTTAAAATAGGCGACGTTATCGAAATCGGCGGAACAATCGGTACGGTGCAGGCAATCAATTTACTGTCGGTGATTCTAAAAACATTCGACAGCCAATACGTGCGCGTCCCCAACGAAACAATCATTAAAGCAAATTTGACCAACTATTCGCATTTTCCGTTCCGCAGAGTAAAAACGGAATTGTCGGTTGCATACGGTACCGATTTACGAAAAGCCGAACAGATTCTTTTAGACACGGCAAAACGGAATCCTCTCGTAAGCGAAGAGCCTGCCCCGTCGGTGTTGTGGACGGGATTTGCCGATTCGGGCATAACGTTTGCCTTACTCACGTGGACAAAAATTGAAGACTTCGGCAAGCTGCGCAATTCCATCTTTATCGAAGTCGATGAGCGGCTCAAGCAGGAAGGCATAGAAATTCCGTTTCCCCAATGCGATGTTCATATAAAAGAGTATCCGCATAACGGGGAACATTCCCCGCAGTAAATACACCGATTTTCTATCTGGACCCGCAATCGGGTTTTAAACGGCGGGTTTGTATGAAAACCGTTCGGAAAAAAATGCACTCTGAAATCACGGAACTGAAGTTTTTGCCTAACACTAAACCTGTTCGGAAACTTCCGTTTCTGAACAGGTTACCTTG
>CAUTPO010000002.1:0-42800 GCA_963540475.1 uncultured Treponema sp.
CCGTCATCTGGTTCTTTAAAAATGTTCAAAACGAAGAATGGTTTAAAGAAATCGGGATCAATTTGGAGTACCAATTTATCGTTTTGATCCACGTTTTGGATATTACGTACCGCGAAATCAATTCAAGAAGAAACACCACCGAAAACAGGAAGCTGAATCATCAGGTGCATAGCATTCTCTTCGGAAAAGACGCCCTTTTGGAGAACTTTATCATCGATAATAATGTCGATACGATAACGCGCCTTTATACGCTGATCGGCGATATTAAGGATTTGGAGCCTGCGATTAAAATGCATTTGCGTGCAAAAATCGTCGAAAAACACAAGGACTTTAAGTTCTTTGATATAGAAGAAAAAGGCACCGTTACGCACGGGCTGATCGTAACGGCCAAAATGTACGATCTTAAGCTCAAAGAGCTTCAAGAAATCGTCGATGTTAAAATTCCGCAAAATACAAAAAATATCAGTTATGCGCTTTCCTTGGGCGACTTGCGTGAAAACGCCGAATACAAGGCTGCAAAGGAAGAGCAAAACCAGTTAAACAACGCGGCGACGCGGCTTCAGGACGAAATCGACAGGGCGCAAATTTTCGATCCGACGACAGCAAGCACGAAAAAGGTCTCGTTCGGCAACAGGGTAAAAATTGTAAACAATGTAACAAAAAAAGAAGAAGAATATACGATTTTAGGCCCGTGGGAATCGGATCCGGCCAACGGCATTATTTCTTATATGTCGCCGCTGGGCAGCAGCCTGTTTAACCGCAAAAAAGGCGATGTTTTCGACTTTGAAATAAACGACGAAAAAAAGAATTATACCGTATTGGATATAACGGTCGCGAGTCTGTAAGAGAGCAGGCTATACCTTGAAATACGATGTTCAAAATCGTGCTATTCTTGTGCGATTTTGAACTCGTAGACCTATTCGGCAACGAAGTTATCGAATAGGTCTATTGTGCGGGAGAAATTATGAAAGTGTGTAAAGCCATAGCGCTGTTTTTGCTGCCGATCATTTATTATCCGATTTTATCTGCACAGCCTGCCGTAACGGGCGAGGCCGATGTGGTCGTTTTAGTCGATACGTCGGGAACGGTTTTGCAGTATTACGAGGACATCAATAAAAGGGTTTTGACCGAAATAACGAAAAAATTTGTCCGCAAGGGCGACAGGGTTCATATTTTATCGTTTAATGCCGACGCGCGGTACGAAATGTCTCAAAAAATAAACGGTGAAGCTGACCTGTCGCGGGTTGTTTCGAGATTTTTGCTTTTATATCAATTAGGCCGCAATTCCGATTTTTTGACGGGTTTAAAATACTGTATGCAGTATACCTCGAATTTGGCGTCCAAAAAAGAGCGGATTCTCGTCGTTATTTCCGACGGTATTTTTAATCCGCCGGAAACGAGCCCGTATAAAAATTATGGGGCAGACAGAATAAAAAACGAGATGAGCCTGCTGGCGGCCTCTATCCGCCAAAACGGCTGGAAGGTGTATTACGTTAAACTGCCGTTTCCGGCCGACGCGGTTATTAAGGATTTAGACGGGGCGATCTATGCACAAGATAAAAAAAACAGCACGGCCGACTCGGCTGCGCCTGTTGTCAAGCCGGACGGGAAAACGGATTTAAAAAACGGCGCCGATTTTTCTGCCTCGGCACAGCCGACTGAAAACACAAACCCGTCCGCACGGCCGCAAGGCGGAGCTCAAAGCGCACATTCTGCAAACAAGCCTGCACAAAATGCCGAAACACCGCGCAGCCGGAGCGGAGCCCCCTCGCACAATACCGAACAAAAACCGACGGAGCAACACACAAAGCTGCCGGAAAGCACAAACCCGTCCGCACGGCCGCAAGGCGGAGCTCAAAGCGCACATTCTGCAAACAAGCCTGCACAAAATGCCGAAACACCGCGCAGCCGGAGCGGAGCCCCCTCGTACAATACCGAACAAAAACCGGCGAAGCAACATTTAAAAGAAGAAAACGGCAGAGATACGGAAAATTCGGCCGTGCAGAACCATACGCTCAAAACTGAAAGAATACCGCCGAAAAAAGAAGATGAAAAAATCGGACGCACACAGCCCCGCGATATGTCCGATACGGACGCCGGAGCCGATAGGATCGGTAAAACCGATAATACGGACAGCCCTGAAACGATCCTTTCAAAGACCGGCAAACGTTCCGGCGCGGCCGAAACCGCCGCAGCTACAAAAAACGGTGCCGATGACGGCGGTATCCGAAATAACGCCGAATCTTCCGAAAATCCGAAAACCGAATACATCGATATTTCTAAAACCTTTACCGAGGATACGGGTATTACCGCAAGCGATCTTCCCGAAGACAAAAATGAAAGCCTCGAAATAAAAGACGACGAGGCAAAACTGCCCTCGATAACATTTCCTGAAGAACTTGAGGCGGTTGGGAGAAAACTGACCTTCCCCATCGAAATCTCCAACGGCACGGATAAAACCGCAAGCCTCAAATTGACGGGAATCGTTTTGGATAACGGCATGCGTTTGGACAGGCTTCCCGTAAACGGCTCGGAAACGGAAATACGCCCCGGAAAAAAAGCGGTCATCAAGGTTCAAGCTCGACTTCCCAAAGAATATACAACCGGCCGCTATAAGGTCATTTTGCGTTTGGAATTCGAAAATGATAAAAGGGTATTACCGCAGACTGCCGGTTTTCCCCTTGCCGTCTATCCGTCGGTGTGGGAGCGGCTGACAGAAAAGCTGACCGTTCGGCACATTACCGCGGGTATTATCCTGCTTTTACTGCTTCTTATGCTTCTACTGTTTTTCCTTTTAAGACGGCGGAACCGGCCGAATTCTTCCTTAAAACTAAAGGCTGGAACGGTAAAACCGTCTGCCGTAAGCCGTAGTACCCCCGTACCCGAATACACGGCATGGAATACCGCGGCTATATCGGCAGGCAGCGTGCCGGAGTCCGGCATACAGCCCCAAAAACCGCAGGCGGACACAGCGGCCTTTGTTATGCAGAACCGAAAACCGCTAGCAGCCTTTTATCCGCAAGAAGAAAAACGGTATCCTGAACGGCTTTCCGAAGAAGAAAACCATTCGGAAAAACTACACAATTTCGGGACAAAAAACGCCGGCCGCCCTACCGAAACGCCGGCCGCAGCCTATACGGAAAGGCAAAAAAAAGAATACCCGATGGATAACTTATCCGCATTTGCCGCCCAAACCCGTGCAGACCAGGCCTTGCGGATAAAAATGTTGACATCTTCTCTTTTTCTGCATAAACCCCGCAGCGGCACAATGCTTCCTGCAAACCGTTTTGAAAAAATCGAAATACGGGCTGACCGATTGGGAATGACGGAAATGTACGTATTAAACCAAAACAGAAACATCGGCAAACGGAATATTCATAAGATGAAACCCGGCACAAGTTTATCGGTCGGCGGCAGCAGCCGGGACGATTTTTTAATCTTTCTGGTGCCGTTCCCCGCCCGCATTGCAGAGGTCAGATACGACGGACGGGAGTATCATCTGGCTGTTTTAAAACCCGAATTTTTCCCATACGAAGCTGCAAACATCGTAAACAACTGTATCGGAAAAACGATCACGGCCGTTTCCTCAAAAGGCTATCACGTATATTTTACCTTTAGGGAATACGAAGACCCCACCGAAAAACTGAACGGTCTTTTAACTTCGATTCAATACACCGACTGAAAACCATTAGTTTCCGTTTTCCGTAAGCGGCCCGAAAATCCGCATTTACAAATCGGATAAAATGGTGTATAAAACAGTATATGAAAGCGATGAAATTTTTACTTGTCCTGACGGCTGCCGCAATAATCGCGGTAACGGTAAAATATACGATGTACGATTTAAACGTACAAAAAACAGCGGTTATCCGCACACCCGTTTACGAAACGGTTTCTATTCCGACACCCCAAAACGGTATAATCGGAACAGACCCTGCCTATGATCTGCCAAGTGATGCCGATTATTGGCGGGGCGTGTTTATCGAAGGAAGAATCGTACATCTGACCCCGTATTCGATCGGAAAATACGAGGTAACATACGGCTTGTGGAAAGAGGTATATGATTGGGCTGTCGATAACGGGTATACATTCGCAAATCAGGGCCGGGAAGGCAGCGCGGGCAAAGACGGAGCTGCGCCTACAAAAGACTCGGAACATCCGGTAACCTTTGTAAGCTGGTACGACTGCATTATTTGGTGCAATGCCTATACCGAAATGAAAACGGGCAGCGATTCGGAATGCTGTTACAAAAAGGGTAAAAATGATTCGGCCCCGTTAAAAAATGCCGCCGACAAGATCGCCTGCGACGCCGCTTTTTGCGATATGGAGAAACGCGGTTACCGGCTGCCGACCGAAGCGGAATGGGAATATGCCGCCCGTTACCAAAAAACCGGCAAAAATGCGGTAAGCTACGGCGAAAAACTGTATTTGACAAATTTGAATTCTGCAAGCGGTGCCGAATTACCGGCCCCGGGAAACAGTATAAAAGACGTAAACGACCTGATTGTGGAAAAATATACGGAAGAAATGAACCGCGTTGCCGTTTTTTCTTACCGCTGGAACGGTGCAAGCTGGCAGGATACGGGCATAAAAGAAACCGCGTCCGCAGGCTCGAAATATCCGAACGGACTTGGCTTATACGATATGAGCGGCAATGTTGAAGAGTGGTGCAATGATTTGTATGACCACGTCCTGCCTGAAGAGGTAACGGATCCGAACGGCGGAATAGCGGGAGCCGGCAGGGTTAACCGCGGCGGAAGCTGGAGCGACAATGCGGATTCGTGTCTGGTCGGAAACCGAAGCGCCAACTCGCCCGATTCGGCTTACGTAAACCTCGGTTTTAGGCTTGTGTGGCGGCCGTAAAATACGAAGGTAAGTTGTAAAATAAATTGCCATAAAAAATCAAAAAAAAATGCTTGACAGATTAAACTTTTTAAGATAGGATAATGTTTATGCCAAAGCTGATTTTAAAGGGCTTACAATTTAATTTTTCTCAAAACTTAAATTTGTTGCTAGAAAACGCCGATAAAAATGTCAGCATAGGTTTACCCCCCCCCCCCCCCATTTTCTCTATTAACCCCAATATCTCTAGCCGATAGCTTTTTATTTTATTTTTATTCTCATATAAAAAATTCTCTTTGTAAAATTAAACTGCAAACCGAATTAAAGATTTGTACTATCTGCATATTTTTTATCAAATTTTTTAATTACAAAATTTTTTCTTACTTAATCAACACCCCCGGCGCAGAACCTTGCCGACGAACGGCGGGTATTAAACCTTCCGCACAAATAAATACACATATCTATAATTTTTATAAGGCAATTTACTATCTGCACTCTTTTTGTAAATACAAAATAGGTGAAGATAAAATATATAAATTGAAAGGAGGTGAAAATATGATAGAATAATTAGACGGCATTTTTATATGTGTTAATAAAGTCAATATTATTACACATAGAGAATAAGCCATTTTTACTGCACTGCTCATATTGATAACTTGAATACAGATGAGCTTTTACCCCACAAAGATCGAAACAATACCGTTATTATATTTCGATCAAAAACTATTATATTAGGAGAAATTTTTATGTT
This sequence comes from uncultured Treponema sp., assembly GCA_963540475.1. Classification (GTDB taxonomy): domain Bacteria; phylum Spirochaetota; class Spirochaetia; order Treponematales; family Treponemataceae; genus Treponema_B. The sequence continues at coordinate 5,591 of CAUTPO010000002.1, forward strand.
ACACAAACAATTCAAGATGTTTACATTGTTATTAACTGCTGCACTTTGTTTCGCAGGATGCGGAGCAAATAAAGGAGCCGGTTTACTAAAAAGTTTAAATTCACAAGACGCTGCAACGATAACCAAGGCTCTGGAAACAGCAAATACTGCTACATTAGCCGAATTAACTAAAACAAGCAGTTCCCCTGGCGGTGATTTTATGTATGATCTCACCGAGGACGGCAGCGGAATAATCATTAAAAGCTATACCGGTACAGCGTCAACATTGATTATACCGGATAGTATCGAAGGCTATCCTGTTGTAGAAATCGGAAAATCTGCAGCTGAAGAATCCAATATACAGGTATTGATTATCCCCTCCACTGTAAGAATTATCCACAGCTTTGCATTTTCAAAAAGCGAGGTTATTTCTGTAGCTATACTGCCGGATGAATCGGGTGCCGGAGGTTTAAAAAAAATAGGATTCGGTGCATTTTCCCGCTGCAAACAGCTTAAAACAGTTTCACTACCTGATAGTATTGAAAAAATAGAAGATTCTGCATTTTCCTACTGTGAACAGCTTAAAACCGTTTCACTGCCGGATAGTATTAAAGAAATAGAAAGCGATGCTTTCCGTTTTTGTAAGAGCTTATATCGTATTAATATTCCGGCAAATATTAAAGTTTTTGGAAAAGGAAGCCCTGGTAGCGGTGGAGGTGTATTTCTCGGATGCAGCGAATTGTATGAACTCATAATCCCTGAAAATATTCAAAATATTACCTGGGCTAGGGAAGATGATTCATATAAAGAAAGCTTTTATGGATGCGGCAAATTACCGCTTGCAACCCGAAAAAGATTGCAAGAGCTTGGATATAAGGGTAAATTTTAGGGTATATGTATGAACAATAAAACACAAAAAAAACCGCCAACCAATATAGAGCTTTTAGAGCTTAACAATTGTAAATGGTCCTTTAGCCAAGAACGGGAATTTATAGAAAATTTATTTGTCGGAAGGTTTAATACATTCATGATAGTATTTTCACTGTTTTTTTCTGCAGGGCTTTATACTACTCTGGTGGGAAGCAGATCTTTTGTTTTTTATACCGGAGCATTTGTATTGTTTCTATTTTGGCTGATCTTAAAACGGGCGTATGAAAAACTGGATAATATTTTAAAGATCCTACATCATGATAGCAGTAACCATCCGGGAGCAATATTAGACAAAATTCTAAAAGAAAAAGGATATTGTCAGTGTTATTCCGTAGCAAATCTCATGGGGAATATTATTCCGCTCGTATGTATAGCAATATTATTCTGTTTCGGTCTAAGGCTGCAATGTGATATATTACACTAATATGCTTAAAATCTCATAGCAGCTAAAATTATCGAAATTTGCTGCTGTGAGATTACCCGTAAAGGACGGCACTCGGCACGCTCTTGTTTGTGCTGGTATTTATTAATTTGTATATGCTTAAACAAACCAAATATAAAAATTACACTGGAGTAAAAATGAAAAAAATAATTATTACAATATTATGTATGATTTTGACGGTCAACGCCTTTGCATTAAAGCTGCCTAACGGCGACAATGTAAAGGCTGATGATGTGGTTCTGGACGGAGATTCCATAGTTGAAGTAAAACTAAAAGAAGATTCAAAGATAACAACCCCGCTTAACGGGCAGCAACTAATTACTGATTCTACACTTCCGGTTAAATTTTATAAAAACGGAGCATTAAAATCCTTTAGACTAAAAAGAGAGGGAGACTCTTATTATAAAACAACCATACAATCAATAAAATTGATGGACCAAGAGGTAAAAATATATGGAACCATTGAGTTTTATGAATCCGGTGCTTTAAAAAGTGTACAAATATCACCAAATTCGCCTCTTCAAATGAATATTGAAGGGATCCCCGCTGAAATCTGTGATGACCTTGAATTTTATGACAGCGGGAATCCTAATGAATTCAAGTTATATAAAGGAATGTTAAAAGAAGATATAGAAATAGAAAAAAATGGAAGTAAAATATATATTGAAAACTCTTTTCCGCTTTACGAAAATGGAAAATTAAAACAAGCTTTTTTAGCCGGAGGTACAACCATCAAAACAGAGATAGGAGAATTATTTGCCAGGAAAGGGGTAATTTCTTTTTGGGAAGACGGTTCTATAAAATTCTTTACTAATGATGATGCTATTATTGAAACCATTGCAGGTATGAAGGTAAGTATTCCATCCGGAACTGGGATGTCTATTTATAAAAGCGGTAAGATCAGGAGCTTTTATGTAACCAACGAAATTCAATTTAAACTTGGGGCAAATACCTATACCACAATAAAAGGCAATACAGCCTTTCCATTTATAATAAGTGAAGATGGAAACATATTATCCACACCTTACGTATACTGGGACAATAACAAGGATCAATATATTTCAGGACAAAAAATAAGAGTTGTTTCATTCGATCCTAAATTTGAACCCCGTATTATACATGATGATAGAGATAAGTGTGTAGTTTATAATAGAAAAAGAGTAGTAAGCTTTTCAGAACAACCATACCTATACTATGGTGATTATCTGTATTATCAGCCTGGTGATACAGGAGATGATATATGGATGGTATATTTTGACGATAAGGGTATTCCTTCTACATACTGCGTCTACGATAAAGTAACCGGCGAAAGAAATACCGAAAAAAAGCAATTTGTTAGAAAAAAGTAAGGGAGTAGTTATTGTAATATTTTACACTGCCGGTTAAGACCAGACGGTTTCAATCGGCAAACGGCTTTAATTCGGCTAAAGAATAGATAGATTGACAGCCCTTTATATACAAAGGCTGTGCGGAACCAGTCTAACTGGGGCGAGACGTAAAACCGCCCTGAAAATTTTATTACAAATCATGAAAAAGGTCGTATTATTATGAAGAAATTTATTATTGGATGTATATCAGCCCTCGTTATTCTTTGGTTGTATACAATGAACCCGAAGCTAGCCGTGAACATAGCAGGTATTGAACTCGGTATTGTATTTCTTATAGTTTCATTAAAAAATATTATTTTAAATAAAATAATAATTATTTTTTTATGTATTTCAAGACTGATAATAACTATTACACTAATTTTTACCTGTTTACCAAAGAATTTACATCTAAAACTTATGTTATTACCAAAACTGATATCGCTACCAACTGACGACTTTTCTGTGAGCATCCTGATGGTTCGCGGATGTTGGTCTACCTTCCGATACCAATGAAGAGCTTGTAAAAAAGAATTCAAACGATGACGTAACCAAAGACGCAGCCCTAATGTATGAACTCGGTCTTCATTACTCAAAATACTACTATTGGAAAAAATATGACATAAAAAAAGCAATGGAATGGTTTAAAAAGGCGAGTGCTTTAGGCAATATAGATTCTATGAACAAATTAGGATATTACTATGAATATGGGGATAACGATTTTAAAAAAGATGAGGGAAAAGCTCTTGAATGGTATAAAAAAGCCTTAGATGCAGATCCTTCAAGTGTAGATGCTTTGTATGCAATGGGCAGGTTCTACGAACACGGAAAAGGAGGTCTTCCCAAAGATGACTCTATTGCCCTAGATTGGTACAAAAAAGCAGCCGACAAAGACTGCTTTGGAGCAAAAAATGCTATGGGAAGATTATACCATAAGCTAAAAAAGGAGGCGGATAAATAACATTTCGGGCAACAATGTACTAAAAGCGGGAGCCGGCAGGGTTAACCGCGGCGGAAGCTGGAGCGACAATGCGGATTCGTGTCTGGTCGGAAACCGAAGCGCCAACTCGCCCGATTCGGCTTACGTAAACCTCGGTTTTAGGCTTGTGTGGCGGCCGTAAAATACGGACTTGCCGGACGGTTGATAAAGGCCTTATAATCTGGTATTATATTCTTTATCTTTTATGGAAAACACAAAAAAAATACGGATCGGCATTTCCGCCAATTTTGCGTGGAATTTATACAACAGAAAAAATCTTCTCCTCGCATTACAAAAAGAATGGGATATTTTTACCGTAAGCCGCAGCGACGGCAGCGAAAACCTTTTACGGGACGAATTGAATATCCCATTTATTCCGCTGGCTTTGAACAATTCGGGCTTGAATGTTTTTGCCGATCTTGCCGCATACTGGGAATACAAACGAATTTATGCAGAGCAAAAACCTGCCGTCGTTTTGCATTTTAACAATAAACCGAACATATACGGCGGTATGGCGGCCGCAAAGCTGGGCATACCGTTTATCGATAATATAACGGGACTGGGAACCGCCTTTGAAAAAAAAGGTATCTTACAGTCCGTGCTGGTCTTTCTTTATAAAAAAACCTTTAAATCGCCGTCGGGATTCGCCTTTTTTCAAAACAAGGACGATAAAAAGCAATTTATCGATTTAAAAATAATCGATGAAAATAGAACGGGCCTTTTACCGGGCTCCGGGGTCGACATTTCAAAATACACCCCCCAGCCGGCACCCCATACCGAAGATGACGGTAAAAAACAGACAATCGATTTTATTTTCAGCGGCAGACTGGTTAAAACCAAGGGGATTGCCGAATATATCGAAGCGGCGCGTACCATCAAAAGTACTTACCGAAATACCAGTTTTCACATCATAGGCGAACTGAAAAAAGGCAGACGCTTTATAGATACAGCGATTGTGCAAAAGGCTGCCGCAGACGGAATCATTATTTATCACGGACAGGTAAAAGATCCCGAACCATTGATGCAAAATGCCGACTGCGTTGTGCTCCCGTCCTATTATCGGGAAGGGGTACCGCGCGTTTTGCTTGAAGGGGCAGCCATGGGCAAACCGCTTATTGCGGCGAACAGTATTGGCACGCGCGAACCCGTACATGAAAACGAAAACGGATTCTTGTGTGCACCGCAAAATCCTTGTGAACTTGCTAAAACCTTAGTCCGTTTTATTTGTTTATCTGCCGAAGAAAAAAAACGAATGGGTGAATCGTCTCGAAAAGTTGCTGTTGAATTTTACTCTGATTCAATTATAATAGAAAAATACAGGCAGGAAATAAGGCGTGTGCTCGAATAATTCGGAACTTCCGGCAGCATGCAATTCTAAAACCGGATAAAAGAAGGTCAAAAAAATGATAAAACCATCGCGTAAACGAAAACAGATTTTATTGGCAATAACCGATTTTATGCTGTTATGCTCTTCGATATTTTTTACACTGCTTTTAAGAAAGGGAGAAATCACTTCGTATCTTAATTTTAAAATTCACTTTACACATTTTTTACCGATCATTTTTTTTTGGCTCATTGCCATGTATGCAGGCAACTTTTATGTATTGGAAAAACCCTTCGATAAGATACGGACCGTGTTTTCCCTGTCCGTCATCGCGAGTGTTTCTTTGCTTTTCGGGTTTACCGTTTTTTATCTATTTCTTTCCGATACCATAACACCGAAAAGAATTTTAGCTATTTACGTCATAGTAAACTTCGTACTGATATTTGCGTGGCGGTATCTGTATAATTTCATCTATTCTAAATTCAAAAATTTTCCGAAGGTTGTTTTTGTAGGGTACAGCAAAACGCTTAAGAACCTTATTGCCGAAATGAAAAAACTTTCATACTTTAATTATGAAATTGCAGCTGTTTTCGACGAATCGCTGAAAGATGAAGAAAGGCTCGAAATGACAAACATTACCGTTTTAACCGATATTCAAGAATTTTCCGATTTTATAAACTGCAATATGATAGACATAATCGTATTTGAAACGGAAAAGAATTTTGATGCGGCTGTACGCAAAAAACTGCTTTCCCTCTTAAACAAAAATATTTTGTTTTATTCCCTGCCCGATTTTTACGAAAAAACCATACGCCGCATTCCGCTCGGCTCTTTAAATGATGTCTGGATTTTATCCGAAATAGACCTTAGTTCAAAGCAAATGTTTTTTTTGTATAAAAGAATCAGCGATATAATAATTGCTTTTGCAATATTGATAGTAACCGCAATCCCGCTTATTATTTCGGCCATTGCAATAAAATTCGAAAGCAAGGGTCCCATCTTTTTTAAACAGATACGGGAAGGCAAAAACGGAAAGCTTTTTTCCATTTTGAAGTTCAGAACGATGAGGATAAACGGCAACGATTTTGCACCGACAAAACAAAACGATCCGAGAATTACGAAGGTCGGTAATTTTTTAAGAAAAACGCGGATCGATGAATTTCCGCAAATGATTAACGTTTTAAAAGGCAATATGTCTCTTATCGGGCCGCGCCCCGAACGGCCGGAACTTGCTGTAGAGCTTGACAACAATATACCCTTTTACCGGCAGCGCCTTTTGGTAAAACCCGGCATTACCGGCTGGGACCAGATTTCAGGCGAGTACCACTCCCCATCCGTAAGCGATACGATAAAAAAACTGGAATACGATCTGTATTATATTAAAAATATTTCGGTATTACTCGATATATCGATTTTTTTTAAAACCCTTACAACAATGTTTTCAAAAGCCGGCATGTAATGCGGTAGCGCTGATGTATCCGAGTGTTACCCGCCGGCCCTTGCCGGAGACCGGATATTATGCCTTTTTTACATCGCTTCCATAAACGGGATAAGGGCAAGGTTCATCGCATTTTGCAATACAATTTTTACTGCACGAGCAAGTTCCACGCGCGTAAAACTCAAGTCGGCGTTCCCCGAAAACAAAATAGGACAGTCCCGGTAAAACCTGCTGAACGCCTTTGAAACATCGTACAAGTATGCCGTCAAAAGGCTCGGGTCTTTTCTTTCGGCAGCCCGCCCGACCTGCATGGGAAAATCTTCCAGCGTTTTCAGCAGCGCCCACTCGGATTCGTGGGTTAAAAGTTCGGGCTTTAACCTGCCGCCCCTTAATGCAGCTTGGGCTTCTTCCGTTTCGGTTTTGCGTAAAATCGAAGAAATCCGTGCGCCCATATATTGCAGATAGGGGCCTGTATTTCCCGTAAACGACAGGGATTCTTTCGGATTAAACAGCATATCCTTTTTCGGGCTGACTTGCAGCAAAAAGTAATGCAGGGCTCCGATCGCAATTTTTTCGGCAGTGGCATCTGCATCGGATACGGTTTGTTCCCTGCCGTTTTCGTTGATTCTTTTTAAGGCCTCGGAATGAAGCGAATCGATTAAATCGTCCGCATCGACAACCGTACCCTCGCGGCTTTTCATCTTTCCTTCGGGCAAATTTACCATTCCGTACGAAAGGTGATACAGGTCATCCGCCCATTCAAACCCGAGTTTTTTGAGAATGTAAAAGAGGACTTTAAAATGATACTCCTGTTCGCTTCCGACTACAAATATCATTTGGTTAAAGGGCCAGTCCGAATAGCGCGATATTGCGGTGCCGATATCCTGCGTTATATAGACCGAACTGCCGTCACCGCGCAGTACGATTTTTTTGTCCAGATGTATCGGTGCCAAATCTATCCACACCGAGCCGTCGGCCTCGCGGTAAAAAACGCCGCTTTTAAGCCCTTCTTCTATGCGGTCCTTGCCGAGTAGGTAGGTGTCGTGTTCAAAATAGATTTTATCGAAAGAAACGCCCGTGCGTCCATAGGTTTGTTTTATCCCGTTTAAAGCCCAGCCGTTCATGGTTTCCCACAAGTTTATAAGCTCCTTGTTTTTACCGCCTTCCCAGTCCAAAAGCATTTGCCGCGCTTCGGCTTCCGCCTTTTCGGTATTTGCCTTGCTGTAGTTATAAAAGGCGACGTACATATCGCCGACAAATCTATCCGATTTAATGCCCTCTTGTTCGGGCGTTTTTCCGCCGCCGAATTTTTGGTACGCCAGCATGGATTTGCAGATATGAATTCCCCGGTCGTTTATTATGTTGACCTTAAAAACTTCGGCCCCGCAGAATTTAAAAATACGGGAAATACATTCGCCGAGGGCGTCATTTCTCAAGTGCCCCAAATGCAAAGGCTTATTGGTATTCGGACTTGAAAATTCCACCATTATTCTTTTGCCCGAAAGGATTGCCGTTTTTCCGTAGTTTTCTTTTTCGTTTAAAATCGTGTTCAAAACATTTCCCGATAGGGCCGTCTTCGATAAAAACACGTTAAGATATGGGCCTGCCGTTTGGGGCGTGCCGAGCTTTGCCGTTTCGGTGTTTTGTAAAAGCCGCGTGCACAGTTCTTCTGCAATTTTGGCGGGGGCCTTTTTAAAACTTTTCGCGAAGGTAAAAAGCGGAAAAGCTATGTCGCCCATAGAAGGGTTCGGCGGAATTTCCATATTGATTGTTTCCGATTCGATAATTCCGCAGCTGTCCGGTTTGATTTCGTTTAATGTGTGCGCAACGATTTTTTGCCACGCAGTTCTGACATCTTCCATAGGGGTAAGTATAGCACAATGCAGGCGGTTTTTCAATATTGCGAGGCGATTGCATCGGGTTATGTTGATTCGCTTGCCGGCGGTTTTCGGCTGCGATACAAACCGTTTATTTCGTCTTGTGTGAGGGGGCGGGATTGTCCTGAGGAAAGGCTGCCGAGAAAAACGCAGCCGATTCTTGTGCGCACGAGTTTTTTTATTTTTACGTTAAAAAATTTCAACACACGGCGGATCTCCCTGTTTTTTCCTTCGGTAAGAATGATTTTCATTTTTCCGCGGCCGAGCCGTTCAGCCGTAACCGCCTTATAAAACACGCCTTCGATTCTAACGCCGCGCAAAAACCGTTTTAAGACCTCGTCGGAAAAATCGTAAACGGTCGTTACCTCGTATTCTTTTTCGATACCCGAAGAGGGGTGTTCCACGGCTGCGGAAAAATCGCCGTCGTTCGTAAAAATGATTGCACCGGCCGAAAGCATATCGAGCCGCCCGATGTTATAAAGCCGCTCGGTGTAGTCTTTTTTTAAAAGCCCCGCCGCGGTAGGCCGCCCTTGTTCGTCGGAAAGGGTACACACATAGCCTTCCGGTTTGTTCAAAAGAACATAACGCTTTTCCGTTTCGGGGGCCGTTTTTTTTCCATCAAATAGAATTTCTTCCGTTCCCGAAACCTTGGTGCCGAGCTCTGTTACCGTTTTGCCGTTTACCGTTACCCGCCCGCTTTCGATCAGTTTTTCGGCAGCCCGCCGTGAGGCTATACCGCATTTTGCAAGGTACACTTGTAAACGCATTTCTTTAAGGCTGCCGGCTGTTTCTTCTTTTTTTTCCGTTTCTTCCGTCTGTTCCATAAGAGTTTATTGGGGTTTTAAACACCGCTGTATTCAAAAAAGCTCTACCGCGCAAGCTCGAACCGTTCGCTTTCCGTTTCATCGAGTTTCGGTAAATCGGAAATGCTGTTCAGCCTGAATATTTTTAAGAATTCTTTTGTGGTTCCGAACAGCACGGGCTTACCGGGAATGTCTTTTTTTCCGACTTCTTTTATTAAGTTTTTTTCGATTAATAGGCGGATCATATTATCAGCCGAAACACCGCGAATTGCTTCGATTTCGGCACGGGTTACGGGTTGGGAATAGGCGATGATAGAAAGGGTTTCCATGGCAGCCCGTGAAAGCCGGCCCTCATTTTTTTTACCGTAGCGGTCTTTAAGGTGATCCCACAGTTCTTTTTTCGGCATAATAGTCCAGCCGCCCATTATTTGCGTAAGCTCTATTCCGCTTTGCGGTCCGGCATAGGTTTCCCGCAGAACACTCAGTGCATCGGTCACTATTTCCGGCGATAAGCCGGATATCTTGCAAAGGGCTTCATCGGTAAGGGGATCGCCTTCCAAATACAGGATTGCTTCGATTAAGGCGGCCTCTTTTTCGGGATTATATTCTTGAACCATCTCCCTGCTCCCACGTTTTTATTTTTATATCGCCGAACATTCTGTTTTGCCAAATACTTGCCATTTTAAATTTGACGGCTTCTAAAATCGCCATAAAAGCACAAATAATGTCCAGCATATTTCCCTTGCGCACAATCAGATCGGTGAACATACATTCACCCTTTTTTTCCAAAAGTTCGTTCATCAGGGTAATTTTTTCGTTTACCGAAATTTCTTCGTATAAATCCAAAATGTGCTCGGTTTTATAGTTGGACATCAGCTGCGAAAATGTTTTTAAAAGCTCCCACGTATCGACACGTTCCCACAACTCTTCCTCACCGAAGGGCAGGGCATGCTGAATCTTTTTTCTTTCAAAAAACCATTCGGCCTCGCTTTCTTTTTCTTCCATCAGCTCCGAAAGCTTTTTGAATTTTTGGTATTCGATAAGCTTTTCAACAAGCTCGGTTCGCGGGTCTTCGATATCTCCGTCATCGAGATCCACCTCGACGGGCAGGAGCATTCTGCTTTTTATATAGATAAGATGAGCGGCCATTTCGTAAAACCCGACAAGGTTATCCAGATCGGGCGACACCGCATAATCCAAATACTGCAAGTACTGCTCGGTAATATCGGCAATGGGAATGTCGTAGATATTTACCTCGTTTTTGTTTATCAAAAACAGTAAAAGGTCTAAGGGCCCTTCAAAATTGCTGACTTTAAATTCGACGTTTGAAACGCTTAAATTCTGTCCGCCGGCGGACGTTTCAGCGATATCCGACGTTTGCGCACTATTCATACAAAACCTCTTTAACGGGCGCCCCAAAAACCGAATCTTTTTTTAAAAAAGGCACCCCTCTATAATTCGGCAAATTTTTTGTTTGCCTCAAGGTTTTGCCGACAATCGAGGCCTCTTTTTTATACGGATGCTTCGAAAACTTCGGAGCAATTTTAAAATGCGTTAAAAAAGGCTGTCATCGGGAGGGTTACCCACGACTTCCGGTTTTTTCGGTTTCTCTTTTTTTATGGGCATCTCTTCTTTTTCGGGTTCCGCATCTTCCCGATCGGCTGTAAGGGCCGCAGCGGCTTTTTCCTGCGCCGCCTTTTGTTCTGCGCTTTTTTCGATAAAACTCGAAATATACGGGCGGCCGGGGAACAGTTTTTCCCGCACCTGTTTTTCTATTTGCTGCGTAATTTCGAGGTTTTCCTCCAAGAATTTGACGGCATTAGGCTTGCCCTGCCCTATCTTATCGTCCCCATACGAATACCATGAGCCGCTTTTTGCGATTATATCATATTTTACGGCAGCGTCCAGCAGCGCCCCGTGTGCCGAAAGGCCCTGACCGAACAGGATTTCGGTTTCGACCTTCCTAAAAGGCGGCGCAACCTTATTCTTTACAACCTTTATGCGGATTTTGTTTCCCCACGCCTCTTCTTCGCCCTTTCCAAGCGTATCGATCTTGCGTACGTCAAGACGCACAGACGCGTAAAATTTAAGCGCATTACCGCCTGTCGTGGTTTCGGGGCTTCCGAACATAACGCCTATCTTCATTCGTATTTGATTGATGAAGATTATCATACAGTTAGACTTACTGATGATCGCCGTCAGTTTTCTGAGGGCCTGACTCATAAGGCGCGCCTGAAGCCCCATGTGCGAGTCGCCCATTTCGCCTTCAATTTCCGCCTGAGGGGTAAGCGCCGCAACCGAGTCGATAACGATAACGTCCACCGCACCCGAGCGCACGAGGCTTTCGGCAATTTCCAGCGCCTGTTCGCCCGTATCGGGCTGAGACACCCACAGCTCGTCTATGTTGACGCCGAGGGCCTTTGCATATTGGGGGTCCAAAGCGTGCTCCGCATCGATAAAGGCGGCGATCCCGTCCTGTTTTTGAGCCTCGGCAACCGCATGCAAGGCGATGGTCGTTTTACCCGAAGACTCAGGCCCGAAGATCTCTATAATGCGGCCTTTCGGATAACCGCCTATCCCTAAAGCCTCGTCCAGCAAAATACTGCCCGACGGAATAACATCGATATTTCCGATAGCGGAATTGGTTCCGAGCTTCATCAAAGAACCCTGTCCGAACTGTTTTTCGATTTGAAGCCGCGCCGCTTCAAGCGCCTTTAATTTATCTTCCGAATTTGCATTTGCCGGTATTTCGTTTCTTACTTTGGCCACTTTAATCTCCCTGATTATTGTTTAAGATATTTTACTGTCGACTATGCGGGCCGTTTTCGAAAACCGAAATTTTCAAAACGCTCCCTATTGATTATACGGAATATGAAAATCCGTGCCCACCGCTTTTAAAAGAATCGGAAAAAGCCGCCCTTCCTCTGTCGAAAAAACCGTAAAAGGTCTTTTTCAAGCTTTATATATCTCGCTTTCCGTCTTGCCGCAACTCATTTTCCATCTTGCATATTATATAGAATTTTAGGCGGAAGTACAAGGCGAAATTCGATGTTAATATAAATATCCTTTTCCATCAGCCTTTTTTATACCGCGCCTTATACAGACAAACGGCAGAAAAAAATATATACTGCACAAAACGATTATGGGGGCATATATGAAATTTCTTATTATTTCCGATGGGCACGGAGATACCGAAAAACTTGAAGCGTTGGAAGCGGAAGCAAAAAATGTGAGCGGAATAATTTATGCAGGCGATTTTGCGGCCTTTCAAAAACCGGAAACGGGGCTGCCTTTTTTGCAGACACTCGTAAAACTGCACAAGCATATTTTTGCGGTTTTGGGAAACTGTGATCCGCCCGAATTTTCAAACAGCTTGGAAGATGCAGGAATTTCGATTGAAGGCAAAACCGCAGACTTTAATGGTCTTGTTTTCGCGGGCTCAGGCGGCGGAAGTAAGTTTACCGGCACAACCCCTTATGAGCGCACCGATGAAGAGCTGGTAGGCGACCTTGCTCCTGCAACAGAGCGGGCAAAAAAAGAAGGCGGGCTTATAAAAAATCTCGTACTCGTGTGCCATAATCCGCCCCACGGCGTAAAAACGGACAGGATAAACCCGCTCGTGCATGTCGGCTCAAAGCTCATCAAAGAATTCATTTTAAAATACCGCCCCGTTTTAGTGGTTTCGGGGCATATCCACGAAGCCTTTGCCGCAGATACGGTGGGAGAAACGGTTCTGGTAAACCCCGGCGCCTTGTTTGAAGACCGCTATGCTCTCGCCGAATTCGTTCCGGACGCAGAGGGTTTAATGCGCGTAAGCGTAGAATTAAAAACCCTTTAATCGTAAGCCCGCAAAAATAACCGGCCGTTCGAAGCCCGGCCATTTATCCGCATACGGAAAACCGGCCATCAGGCACCTTCTAAAAACGTTGTTGCTTCAGGGTTTTCTATTTCTTTTCGACAATCAAAAGCCTCCTCTCTTTTTTTGCAAAGGGGCAGTTCAGCGGTTCGAGCCTGAAATTCAAGCCGTGTTTTTGTATAAGGCTTGTTTCCGTTTCCAGTTTTTCCAAAGTCGCCTTGTACAAAAAAAGTTTACCGTTCGGCTTTGCGCAGCGTAAAAGCGTTTTCAAAATGTGATCGTCCAGCGGCCGGAAAGCCCTGCACGTTACTATATCGAAAAATTCAGCCGGGGCCTTTTCTGCTTCGGTTTCCAAAATACGGGTATTATGCAAATTCAAAACAGCCTGCACATTGGTCAAAAAATTGCAGCGCTTTTTCATTCTTTCGATTAAAAAAAATTCCGCTTCCGGCCGCGCAGCTAAAAACGAACCTGCAAGCGGAATACCCGGAAAACCGGCACCCGACCCCGCATCCGCGATAAAAACTTTTTGTCCGCAAATTTGTGCCGCCTTTGCAATTTCTTCGTCAAAAAATTTCCGTGCAGCAAGCGAGTCTAAAATATGGGAAACAACGAGCTCCTCGTCGGACTCCGCTTTTACCAAATTAAAAACGGCATTAAACATTTTTATTTCTTTTATGTAAGAAAGCAAAAACGCAAAAAAAGCGCCGTCGTCATCTTTTATGCCGAGGGATTTCAAACCCTCCGATAAAATAGCATTCATTGGCTTACATCAATCTGCGCAACAGATTCAATTTCGATTCTGAATACGGGTGGCACCGTACGCGTATGTCGGGAAAATTCGCTTTTTTCAAAATACTTTTTGCATTGCTGAAAACCTTAAAACTTTCAACACCGTGATACTTTCCCATTCCGCTAAAACCGACGCCGCCGAAAGGCAAATGGTTTGTCGCCAGATGAACGATTGTATCGTTTATGCAGCCACCTCCGAAAGAAATATCCGATAGCACTTTTTTTTCTATGTTTTTGTTTTTTGTAAAAAGATAGAGCGCGAGCGGTTTCTCCCTTTTTTTAATTTCCTTAATCGCATTATCTACAGAATCAAAGGTAAGTATGGGCAAAATAGGCCCGAAGATTTCTTCTTGCATAATTTTTGAATCAAAGGTTATGTTATCCAACACTGTCGGCTCTATGAACCGGCGGCGGCGATCCCCGTTTCCGCCCAAAACAATTTTTTCACCCTCCATCAATTTTATAAGCCGGTCAAAGTGTTTTTCGTTGACGATATGCGGAAGGTGCATTTCCGTATAGGTTTCGGTAGGAAAGGCCTCTTTTACGGCCGACTGTAATTCCGCGATAAATTCTTCTTTTATAGAATTTTGCAACAAAAGATAGTCGGGCGCGACACAGGTTTGCCCTGCATTTAAATACTTGCCGAAAACAAGCCGACAAGCCGCAACTTTTAGATTTGCCGATTCTTCGATGATACACGGAGATTTTCCCCCAAGCTCCAAGGTTACGGGCGTTACGTATTTTGCCGCAGCCTGCATAACGAGTTTTCCGACTGCCGTTCCGCCCGTAAAAAATATATAGTCGAACCGCTGTTCCAAAAGTGCTGCGTTTTCTTCGCGCCCGCCTGTAATAACGGAAATATATTCGGCCGGAAAATTTTCGGAAATAAGTTTATCCAAAACCGCTGATACCGCAGGTGAATAGTTTGACGGTTTTATGACGGCGCAATTCCCTGCTGCAACGGCACCGACAAGCGGAGCAAGCGTTAAATTAACGGGGTAATTCCACGGCGACATAATCAGGGCCGTTCCGAACGGTTCGTACAGTATTTTACTCGAACTTTTAAAGTGAGCAAGCGGAGTCGGCACCTTTTTCGGTTTTATCCATTTTTTTAAATGGCGAAGCGTAAATTTCAATTCCTCTTTTACAATACCGAGCTCTGAAAAGTATCCTTCAAAATCCGTTTTATGCAAATCGGAATACAGCGCATGAAGAATTTCTTTTTCGTTTTTATGTAAAAGCTCCTCGAGTTTTTTTAATTGTGCTAATCTGAATTTATAATCTTTGGTAATGTTTGTTTCAAAAAAAGCCTTGCAATTTTTTACGATCGTTTCTATGTCTTTTTTCATTTTTTAAGATTTCTCCGTTTGATATAAACCGTTATATTAGGATATCTATAACAACCCATTTTTAATACCCTTTTTATTATTCTAGTTACTTTTTTATAAATTGTCTAGTATTGCAACTAAACATTTTAGGAACTATTACTGCTATCAATAAAAATATTGGAATTGATACTAACATTGGCCATACAACAAATTGATATTTAAACATTATCATTTGTCCAGCAATCATACTGACGATTGTACGGTTTAATCCAATTCCAATTGTAAATACAGCTATAAAAGTAAAAATTATTCTTATCACACCTTCAGCAGAAAGCATATTTTTTATCTGCTTGTGTGTCATTCCTACTGCATGAAGTGTTGTTAATTCTTTACATCGTTCATTTATTGATGTATATGTTAAATTTATAAAATTTAGGATTCCTATTAGTGCAAGTATTAGACTCATCGCACCACCAATTAACAGAAAAGTTTGCTGCATTTCCTTAAACCCTTCTTTGTATTTGTTTCTTGACTTAAAATCAAGACGCGGTTTTATATTTTCACAGTATGCAGTCAACAATGATTCCACCTCGTCAATATAAACATCATCAACATTCATAAAAAGTTTCATAGCCCTTTTGCTATGTGAATGCGAGAGATACTCTTCAGATGGAAGCACTATATTAATATCTATCGTGAATGAATATCCCGGTCCCATAGAATAAGGAATTTTTCCAATCCCCATTACCTCGTATAACTTTGCTGAACCATCCGGCATATCGACAGTGATATTATCGCCGATTTTGTAAAATGCTGCTTCGGCATCATCTTTAGAACCTTCTATTGGAGCTGATATAACAGCATACTTTCCTGTTTTAAACTTTTCCCAATCCAGTTTTCCTGCGTCCATTTCAAGTTTATCATAGATCATTTGATCGATACCATATACGCCGCTGTATATCTCATGGCTGTCAAAAATACGAGTTTCAAGCTCTTTTGCTTCGTTGGAATTGATTTCACTTTTGATGTTTTCATAAAAATTTTGTACCTTCTTTAAAACTGAACCATCTACCTTATGAAATCCCTCCGACATATACACTGCACCGATGTCCTCTATGCCATTCATTTTTTTGCAATATTCGATGTCACTTTCGCTTACCCCTTCATTTTCAACTGCCTTTAAATATCTATCAAACAGCGAAGCATCCGCAACGGTAAAATCCGAACTCGCAAAGCTGCTCACATACTTGTCTTCATCAAAACTTGCAACTAAAGATACCGTTATATTCAACATAATAATACTCAGAGCCATAGAAAGAATGACAGAAATTGTCTTTTTTTTATTACGTCCTATATTTTGCCAAGCCATCGTTACCGGTGTGACTTTATGAGTTCTTTTATTTTTTCTCTTGATTGAATTCGAGTACCCTATGTACCTTACAGCTTCAACCGGGGATATTTTCTTTACAATTCTACATGGTCTTATGCAGCTTATGCGAACAGTTATCCATGAAAAAATCCCACTTACTACAAAGAACCATATATTGAACTCCATTGTAACAGGAATACTAATCATATTACTGATAAGCAATGGAATCATTATCATTGAAGCAAGATAGCCAATAAGCAAACCAATTGGTATTGCAATAATACTGATCATAATTGCTTGCCTAATTACAATCTTTTTCAATTGTTTGTTTGTCGTTCCAATAGTTTTAAGCAAACCATAATGGTGAATATCTGCTGTTATCGATATATTAAAAATATTACTGATAATCAGATATCCTGAAATCATAATTATAAAAAGTAAGAATATCATAAGAGCCATACTTGTTGGATCTATCGATGATGTAGAATACGCCCAATTCACGCCTTCATTAATTTCTTTTCCGAAATCAAGACGCATTTTTAACTCATCCATTTTACCACTGATATTAAATGCATTATTAAAGTTAAATCCGGGATTAATAGATCCAGCATAAGAGTCTACATCCATAAACTTCTTCATATCTACTTCATTTTGCCAAGTCGGAGAGAACTTCTCCTGAAATTCTTTAGACACATATATTTGATTAGCCAATGTTGCGGCAGGCTTTTTCCAAATTCCACTGACAAGGAATTCTCCTTCATATGTATCAATTCCATTGTTTATTTGCAAGCGAATTATTTGACCTATTTCATGTGAAAGCCCAAAGTCATCAAGTACATTTACACAAGTTGCAATCTCATTCTCTTTTTGCGGAAGAATTCCAATTTCAGGGTAAGAGAATGAATGCTTGGCATTTCCTTCACCCGTGTATCTGATCTCAGTATAATCTTCACGAAGTTCTTCATTGGTAGACTGCCCCACGATGATGTTATAGCTAAGTTCACTTATTTTATTGTCCCTTGAAAGCTTATCATATTGCTTTTGTGTTAAGAACTTAAACCCTGCGTGAAAGTCACTTCCTACCTGATACATCGTAGACTTTTCCATGCCGGTTATCATGCTTCCTGCAACGGTAAATACTGCAGTCATCATGAAAGCTGTGAGCGAAATAGCAAGGATCAATATTAAATTTCGTTTCCTATTAGCCTTCATGCTCTTTTTACTTATATTCGAAATCCATTTTCGATTATTTATATTACGCATCAAAACCACCGCCCTTTGAAACAACACGACCGTCTTCTATTCTGATAATGCGATCCGCTGTTTGAGCAATCTCCTCATTATGAGTGATTATAACTACTGTCTGATGGATTTTTTTACTTGTCACTTTCAAAAGTCCGATGACATCTTGACTCGTTTTTGAATCTAAATTCCCGGTCGGTTCGTCTGCAAGTACGATAGAAGGTTTCGTAGCAAGTGCTCTAGCAATGGCTACTCTTTGTTGCTGTCCTCCTGATAACTGATTAGGCATGCTGCTTACTTTTTCACCCAGACCTAATGAGGTAATAATTTCATTTACATAATCTTCGTCTACCTCATTGCCGTCCAGTTCTATCGGAAGAACAATATTTTCATAAACATTAAGCACCGGAACAAGATTAAAAGCCTGAAAAATAAATCCTATTTTTCTTCGCCTAAAGATGGTTAGCTCTTCGTCTTTAAATGAAAATATATCCTTTCCATCAACCAGTACGGATCCATCGGTTGGTCTGTCCACCCCTCCAAGCATGTTAAGCAAAGTAGATTTACCGCTGCCACTGGAACCGACAATCGCCACAAATTCTCCATGAGACACTGAAATATCCACTCCATCAATAGCCTTTACGATAACCTCGGATGGACTATAATATTTTTTTAAAGATCTTGTTTTTAATACTTCCATATTTATCCCTCTATGTAAAAAGAAAATGCTAAGCATATCTACATATACTTAGCATAACTCTTTATTCTTTCCAAATTATTTCGTCAATCTTTCATTGTTGAAAGATTTGGAAAACAAATATCAAAAGTACTGCCAACGCCTACTTTGGATTTAACCTTAATATATCCGCCATGACCTTCTATAATATTGCGTGAGAGAAACAACCCGACACCGATCCCTTCCTTATCCCTTGCAAGACTTCCTCTGTAAAATCTGGAAAAAATCTTTGGGATCTCATCTTCCGATATTCCTTGACCTTGATCCGTAATACTTATTCCACAAAACATTTCATAACAAAATGTATGAATCTTGATCTTCGTGTTATCTTCAGAATACTTAACGGCATTATCTAAGATATTGAATACAGCTTCTATCACCCATTTTTCATCCGCTTTTATCATTAAACCCGAATCGACATCAAGGTCTATTTTTATATTTTTACAAGAAGCTTTTGGATAAGCTTGATTCATTACATTTGTAACTATCTGCACAATTGAAACATTTCTTTCTTTAAACTGAAATATTCCACCTTCAAGCCTTGACATTTTTGTTAACGCATTTATAAGTTCTCCTAACTTTTTACTATGCAGACTGATTTCAATTGCATAATCTTTTATTATGGTATCTTTTGCTACTTCATTAAGTAGTTCAGAATACATAACAATATTTGTTAATGGAGTTTTTGTCTGATGGGATATATCTGTAATTAATTGTTTTAGTTTATCTTTTTCTTCGATAATTTTCTTTTCAGACATGGACGAATTAGTGAGATAACGCATGAACTTGGTTTGAAATTTTGACAGCTCTGTTTCGTCAAAACAATCTTCCTTAAATTCACCACTTATCGCAGAATCCAGCATTTTATTTAAAGCATTATATTCGTTTTTTCCAAACATCATTTACTCCAATCTGAAAACATATCCTAACCCATAGACAGTATGTATTAGTTTAGCTTCTCCATTATCAACCTTGTCACGAAGTCTTTTTATTGCTACAGAAAGGGCATTTTCATCAACAAACATCTGATTCTGCCATACATAGTCAATCAATTTTTCTCTGGATAAAATAACACCTTCATTTTCAACTAAATATTTCAATAGTCGAATCTCAGTCTTACTGAGTTCAAAATCAATTCCATTGCTTTTAAATACAAATGAGTCAAAGTCTAAATATAAACCATATTTCCGGTATGAATTATCACCTATGCTCCTTGACAGAAGTTTTTCTATCCGTAACCTTAATGCCATTAGGGAAAATGGCTTCGTAACATAGTCATCGGCACCCAATTGAAGACCTTCTACTTCAGCAATTTCCGTATCATTTGCAGTCAGAATTAGAACCGGTTTTCTTGAATATTTTCTAATTTCTTTAAGAAAATCCAATCCATTACCATCTGGGAGGTTGATATCTAATATTATAAGATCTGCACACTGTATATCTTTAACATCTGATAAATTATAAAAATTTACAAAGTCATATTCTTTGCTTCCAAGCGTAAGTTCTATCCCTCGATTTATTGAGCTATCATCTTCAATAATATATATTTTTCTTTTCATAATAATTATCTCCTTTTAAATTATTCGACCATTTATTTCCTTAATCGCATCGGGAATTGAAGATAGAAGGCCCCCATTAAGAAGAATCACAAACCAAAGAACTAAGTATATGATGATACTTTTTTAATAACTTGTCAACAATAATAGGCTTAAAACATGATATAAAAGATGATTGTTTTGACATAAAAATTAATTTACTTAAAAAAACGCAAGATCTCATTTTGCAGCACATCAAAAATAAATTTACCGCAGGTATATTTTATTCGGAAATGGAGATAAATCAAATAATAAAAGCCTCCATTTCTTTTGATGATTATGTACTCATTAGAAGAGAGGGCATCTCTAAAAACCTTGTTTGATTTTTAGAGATGCCCGACGAGTTTTTCATAAGTCTTTATATATTAATGACTTATGAAAAACATCGCAAATTAAATTTAAGGAAACCCTCTAAAAACTGATGTTTTTAGAGGCTCCTGAGAATTAATTGAAAAACATTACCTTCGTATTATTCCTTTATTAGTTTTTTGTATAATTCTTCGTTCGCTGTTTTTCCGATATTAATAATAATTTTTTCATTTTCGGTTATTACCAATATATAAGGTGCCTCGCGTTTGAGTACGCACAGTCTTACAGAACCTAATTCATCATACTTAAAATGTCCGATATTAATAGGCCCTATACCGAGACCGTTAGTTCTCCTTCCTCCCGCAGGTAATGTATCAAGTTTTTTTACTTCGATGATATCGCAAAGCGGAACGTTTATGCCGTAAAGACCTCTAACTCTAAGAATGTCATTTTTGACATCTGCCCCTGCTGTTTTCATTATTAGCGCAAAAGCAATCAACAACACCGACACAAATACAATGGTAAAAATAAGTTTAATTTTGCCTGTTTGCTCGTTCATGTTTCCTCCAAAACCTTTTTGCAGCGATTGAAAAACCTTTATAACAAGAATTCATCTTCAATAAGCCGAGTCCGATTATATCAGCAATTCAGATTTTGCAATACGCTGTCCGTTTTTTGAAAGGTGTCGACCATTTTTTCGGAAAAGCTTATAACGGTCGAATACATTTTATCGGTTTTAAGATTTAATTCGTTGAACGCCTTATCAAGCGATTCGCTGTTTTTCGCCGTAACCGCAATATTTTGTATAACCTCGGTTACGCTCTTGCCTATATCGCGGGAACTTTCCAAGGCTGCCGCCGCAAGCCTGCCCAGCTCTTCGGCAACAACGGCAAAACCCTTTCCGTATTCGCCCGCGTGGGCGGCCTCGATGGCGGCATTCATTCCGAGCATTTTGGTTTGTTCGGCAATACCTTCAATAACCTCGGACATTTCTTTTATCGTCGAAACGCTTTGGTTCATACTCACTATTTTTTCGTAGGTCGTTTTGAACAAGACGTGCCCTTCTTTAAAGGTCTGCACAAGGTCTTCGGCAACTTGGGCGTCTTCCTGTGCGTCGGCAGCCGTTTCCTGAATGCCCTGCAAAAAGAATTTTACCTCTTCTATTTTTTCCGCCTTATCTTCGCTGTTGTTTTTGTTTTGCAGGTCAGCGTATTCTTTTTCGAGGTTTGCATATCGGCTTTTCAACGCGTTAAGCGAGCCCGTCAAATCCTCCGACATTATTTTAAGCTGTGCATAATCTTTTTGCAATTTCAGATAATCGGAAAGCTGATCCGAGTCGAGGGGCGTAAACGGGCTGCTTCCCGCAGCCGCGCCTTGTACCTGTGCAGGAGCAGCCGTGTGTTCCTCAATCTGCATACCGAACGGGGGAAAGGAAAAGTCCCTTTCGCCTAAACCCGTAGCGTGAGATCCCGCCTGCCCTTCAAAAGCCGTATCCCTGCCTGCCTTCGAATTCTCCGAGCCGCCTGCCGCCTTACCGAAAGCGGAAACTGTCTGCTCTGCGCCTTCTCCAAATGGACGTTCCGTTAGGCGGCCTAATTCCGCAGCAGAAGCGCCGTCAGAAAACACGCCGCCCGCATACGCGTTCTGCCGGACGGAATACGTTCCCGCTGCAGAACTACCCGGAGCCGAATACCCGGCGGCGGAAGAATTCCGCTGTTCCGTTTTCGGGCCTAAATGCAGTTTTATCCGTGCCTTTTTTCTGCGCTCTATTTCGATATAAATAGAATAAATCATACGCGAAACGAGCCATGTCAAAAACACGCCGATTCCCCAAGCGAGCACAATAAGCGCTATGGATAAAACCTTTGCCTTTTTCTCC
The DNA here is from genome assembly GCA_963540475.1 of uncultured Treponema sp. Taxonomy (GTDB): domain Bacteria; phylum Spirochaetota; class Spirochaetia; order Treponematales; family Treponemataceae; genus Treponema_B. The sequence goes on from CAUTPO010000002.1 coordinate 27,833, forward strand.
TGAACCGAAAATCTTTTTTGATAATCTTTTTTCAATAGTTCGAACTTTTTGTCCTTATCGGCAAAATCTTTCAACACAGCATTAAAGGCCGGTAACGACGACTCGCCTGCGGCCTCGAACTCCTGCCACCACGCCTCTAAACTTTTAAACAGTTTCTTATTTGCATTTTCATATTCAAGATAGGCGGTTTCATTTCCTGAAGAAGATGCGGCGTAAAGAATTTTTTTCAAATTCGCAAAATTGTTTTTGCCCGTATCGACCGCCTTCTGCAAATCCTCGGCCGTAAAGCCCGCATTTTTTGCAGCCGTTTTAAACATACCGGTTTTTAATTCCGAAACGTACAATTCGTACTCGGTCAAATAGTCGGCCTTTAACTGAAAATCGGAAGACGGTTTTGCCGCAATAAAAAAAGCAGCTCCGGCAATGCCGACCGCCAAAATGATGCCGCAAAACACAAAAATGATTTTTATATACTTTTTCATCATAAAACCCTTTACATCAAATCAAAATATTCATACACTGTGGGTATGAAAATACTGCATACCGCCGACTGGCACCTCGGTAAAAGCCTGTATGAAACCCCGCAAAAAGACCGCCAAAAAAAAATGCTTGACGATATTTCGGCCATCCTTGCAAACGGGGATTACGCCGCCTTGATAATTGCAGGAGATGTATACGACCGCTCGATTCCTCCCGCAGAATATATATCGCTTTTTGACTCATTTTTATCCGGCATTCATCAAAACAGCCCCGAAACCGCCGTTTTTATCATTCCGGGAAACCACGACTCCGCCGAACGGCTAGCCTTCGGTTCCTCGATCCTAAAAACGGGAAATATTCACATTGCTGCCGACATGGCCGAACTGTGCGACCCCGTCATTATAACACATAACGGAGAAAAAGTTCAATTTTTTTTAATGCCTTTTTTGCATTTAGGTTCGATTTCCGCAAAAAATGCCGATAATTCCGAAAAAAGATTAACCTCGCAGGCGGAGATGGCTCAAGAAGCGGCGCGGTTGTTAAAAGAAGCCGTCGATCCGTCCCTTCCTGCGGTTTTAGCCGCCCATCTTTTTACCCTAAACGGGGTAAGCTCCTCTTCCGAACGAGTCTTTTTAGGTACGGCGGAGCTCGTTTCGCCCGACCTGTTCGGCTTTTTTACCTACACAGCCCTCGGCCATCTTCACAAAATGCAGAAAATAACCGACCGGATGTACTATTCCGGCGCACCCCTGACCTACGCCTTTGACGAATGCGGAGCGGAAAAAGCCGTGCTGTCCGTCGAAATCGACTGCAAAACCGAAGGCTTTCCCGTATCGGTAGAAAAAATCCCCATCGAACCCTTGCGGAAAATGAGCAGAATCGAAGCGTCCTTTTCGGAATTGTACGAAGGCACAAAATTCGACGAATATAAAAACGACTTTTTGGAAATTACCCTTACGGGAAGCGCAATTATAAAAAGCCCGATGAGCTTGTTGCAAAAAAAATTTCCGTACCTTTTAAACATACGCCAACACGCTGTTGCGGAAAAACTGAATTCGGATGGGGCTCCCCTTGAAGATGTTTTCAAAAAAAACATCGAAGATCCCGACACCGTTTTTTCCAATTTTTTAAAATTCGAAAAAGCGATCGAAGAAGAAGCGGGGGCCGAAAAAGAAGCGCTTTTTAAACGGCTTTTTGCAGAAAGCGAAGTAACTACCGAGACGTAAGGCCCTTGCCGCCGGTCCGGTTTGACAGGAACACAGTATGAAACCCAAAATTTTATCGATTACGAATATAGGCCCCTTTATCGGAAAACACACCATAAATTTTACCTCGCTCGATTCCATTTTTTTAGTATGCGGAAAAACAGGCGCAGGCAAAACGACGATATTCGATGCCATATCCTATGTTTTTTATTCCAAACCGCAGGGCGGAAGGGCGTCAATTGTGCGGACCTTAAGAAGCCAGTTTGCGGCCGACAGCGAAAGCGCGGAAGCCGAATTGGTTTTTACGATGGGTAGTGCCAAATACAAAATACTGCGCCGCCTGCCCTTTTTGCGTCCGGGGAAAAAAACGGAAACGCCTGAAGAGGTTGAATTGTCCGAATGGAAAGACGGCGAGTGGAGCGACTTAACCTCAACCAATAAAAGCGATACCGACAAAAAAATACTCGACATAATAAAATTACGGGAAAAAGAATTTTCCCGAATCGTGCTGCTGCCGCAGGGAGAATTTGCGGAATTTTTAAAGGCCGGCTCCAACGAAAAAAAAGACACCCTCGCCGAGCTGTTTCCCGTATCCCGATATACCGAAATTATGAAATGTGCCAAGGAAAAGGAAAAAGAAGAAGGCATAAAAATAAAACAATTAACGGCACAACTTGAAGCGCTGGAAAACGAATTCGATTTTAACACATACGCTTTGCGCAAAAAAGAATGTGAGGAATCGATTGCCGTAATAAAAAAGAATTACACCGGCATCAACGAAAAAATAAAAACAAACACCGCACGGCTTGAACAGGCAAAACTGCTTACTCAAAAAGCGGCGGAATACGCCGGCGTAAAAACGAAACTGGAAGATATGGAGCTGCGCACTGAAGAAATCGAAGCCGTCAAAAAAAGAATAGAAAAGGCCCGCCGGGCGGCAGCGCTTTCCGAACGGGCGGAAACCGTCAATAAACTGATGCGCACAATCGAAGAACATAAAACCGATATAGAAAAAAAGATAAAAGAATTTTACGCTATAGTCAATAATTTGAATTTGATGGAAGAAGAAAAAGCTCTTATCGATGAAGAAAAAACAAAAAGCGAAATTCTAAAACAAAATTTAAATATGCTCGAACGGGCTGCAGCGGTATACGGCGAAATAAAAACCCTGCGGCAGGAATCGGAGGCTGCGGCTGCGGAAAAACGGCAGGCGGAAGCCGAACTGAAAACGGCCGAAGACGAAGCGCGGTCTCTTGCAGAAAAAACGGAAACACTTTCCCCGCTTGCAAAGCAGTTGGATGCACGCAAAGAAGAACGGGATAAATCCGCCGCGGCAGTGGGATATTGCAGGCGCCTTTTTGAAATAGCAAAAAGCAAAAAGACGGCCGAGGCTTCTTATGCGACGCACAGCATGGCCGCAGAAAAAAACCGGGCCGAATTGGAAATGCTGGAAAAAAACATAAAAATAGAAGAAGCGCTTTTAGACGATTTAAAAAAAGAAAAAGAAGCGGCAGAAACAAATAAGGCGTCGGCAGTTCTCGCCTCTGTTTTAAAGGAAAACGAGCCGTGTCCCGTATGCGGTTCCATACATCACCCGAAACCCGCCGTTGACGAGGGCCGGGATATTTTTTCTATACAAGAAAAAACGGAAAAATGCGAATATACGCTCAAGCAATTCGAAAAAACAAAAAACGGATTAACCGCCGCCGTTATCGAAAGAACAAAGGACAGCGAAAAATATGCAGGCGACATCAAAGAAGAGGAAAGGCGGTTTTTGCTTTTAAATGAGGAATTCCGTTTTTCCGAATTCGTTACCGAAAAAATACCCGGCTTAGGGGAAGCGGAAGCTCTGATAAAATCCTTTGCCGAAAAAGCCGAAAAAGATGCCGCCGTTTTAAAAGAGGCGCAAACAGCGTCCGACGCCAAGTCGGAATGCGAAAACAAATTGCACACCGTTCAAAAAAAACGGGACGAATTAAAAGAGCGGCTTACGAATTCCGTTATTGCGGAAAACGGAATAAAAGCAGCCCTCGCCGAAAAACAGGCCGCCTACGATAAAACCTTTTCCGAGCTTTATGCAGGCGTCGAAAAAGGCGACATAGAAGACACGATGGAACATTGCAGGGAATTACTGTTAAACGCAAACAGAAAAATAAACGGATATGAAGAGCGGCTTTCGGAAAATAAAATGAAATATGCGCGCCTTGAAACAATGATTTCGGAAAAACAGGATGCGTTAAAAAAATCCGAAGTTTCTTTGGCCGAAGAAGAAAGCTCGTTGGAAGCCGCAGTAAAAGAAAAAGGATTTTCTTCAATAGACGAGCTTTTTTCTTCCGTTTTGCCGGAAGAGCAAGTACTCGATTTCGAAGACGAGATAGCCGCCTTTGAGGAAGAAAAAATTGCATTAAAACAAAGCGCGGCAGGTTTGCAGCTTGAATTAAAAGATAAAACCATCGAAGAACCCGAAAAGCTGGAAGATGCAATCGCCGAATTGGAAAAAAAGTTTGACGAAGAAAATGCGCGGCTTACATGGCTGACCGCAGAGCTGACTCGCCTGACCGGTCTTTATGAACGGCGCACTCGGCTTTCCGAAGAATTAAACGCCGCAGCGTCGGAAGCGGAATCGATAAAAGCGCTTTCGGCAAGTCTAAACGGAGAAAACAAGTTTAAACTGAAATTCGATATATGGATTCTTTCCACATTCTTAAAAGAAATAACCGTGTACGCAAACACCCGCCTTGAAAGAATGAGCTCCGGCCGCTATGTATTAAGGGTGAGCAGTGCCGTAATCGGTAACAGCCTTTCCGGTTTGGACTTGGAAATTTATGATGCATATACCGGCGGCCTGCGCCCTGCTGCCAGTTTGTCGGGCGGCGAAACCTTTATGGTTTCGATAAGCCTTGCCCTGGGCTTGGCCGATTCCATTCAGGCGGGAAACGGCGGCATCAGGCTCGACTCGATGTTTATCGATGAGGGCTTTGGAAGTTTGGATGAGGCGAGCCTTGAAAACGCAATCGATATTTTGGACGAGGTACGCGGCAACAGAATGGTCGGCATTATTTCGCATGTAAGCGAGCTGCGCACAAGGATTCCGCAAAAAATAGAAATAGAAAAAACGCCGCAAGGCTCGAGGATTGTGCAACATTAACCGAAAGTATCTAAACGCCGGCTCTATTTTGCCGATATAAGGCGTATGGATACCATAACCTATTTGCAGCACGACTTTAATATCTATAAACCGAAAAAATCCGGTAAGACAGGTCTTTTTTTTAAATTTTTTAAAACCGGAACAGCTCCCGTCCGCAATTCTTCCAAACCGCAACCCCTTTCCGGGTGTTTTTTGACGGAACAAGCCTTTTTGAACAAATATATTCCCGGTTTTGCGCAGGCTGCTCCTAAGAAAAAAGCACATACGGTTAAACCGAAAACCATAACCATCGATATAAATATGCAGGCGGTTTTTTCCGTCGCCGTTTCCGCAGTCATTCTGGCCTTTGCTGCGTACTTTTCCATTTTAAAGATGGAGCCGGGTAAGTCTTCCGTAAAAAATATCGATTTTTACGCCGACCCTGCACTGGAAAACGCTATGCGCCTGTATGTTATGGCCCCGTCAAACGAGACCGAACAAGAGACGTCGCTTGCTGCCGAAGATCCCGATATTATTTCGGCGGTGGAGTTTGCCGATTATACCGTAAAAAAAGGCGATACCATCAGCGGAATTATCGTCAAATTCGGATTAAAGAATATGGGAACGATTCTTTCCGTAAACGGTATCTCCAATGCGCGGCGGTTACAGCCCGGCGATAAAGTTACCGTTCCTTCGATGGACGGAATTATCTACACGGCAGAAAAAAACGATAATCTTTCGTCGATTGCAGCAAAATACGGTCTTTCCGTTACCACGCTGCTCGATGCAAACGATTTGGAAAGTCAGACCGTTACGACGGGGCAAAGGCTGTTTATTCCCGGCGCCGTCATCAGTACCTTCGATTTAAGAAAAGCCTTGGGCGAGCTGTTTATTTATCCCGTTCAAGGGCGGCTGACCTCGCCGTTCGGCTACAGAAGGGACCCCTTTACGGGTAAACGCAGCTTTCATACGGGGATAGATTTGGCGGCGCCGAAGGGGACCCCGATCAAATCGACCCTTGACGGAACGGTTTCGGTAATCGGTATATCGCGGATTTACGGCAATTATGTCATTATTTCGCATGGCAACGGATATCAGTCGATGTACGGACACATGCAAAGCGTCAATGTAAAGCGCGGTGCAAGCGTGTATCAGGGAACGGTTATCGGAGCAGTCGGAAACACGGGCCGGTCTACGGGGCCGCACGTTCATTTTTCGCTGTATAAAAACGGCACACTTATTAATCCGCTGTCGGTATTGAAAAAATAAAAAAAGGCTTTCGGGCATAAAAAAACCGTTCCGTTTTAAGGAACGGTTTTTGTTTTTAACGGCCGAGATCTTTTTATAAAAGGTGCCGTTTTTATGCACTCTGCCGATCCGGTTTTTAACCGCCGGTCTAATATCCGTCGGACATTTGGCGGTTCAAATCTCTTTGACACAGCTCCTGATATACCAGCGCCCTGTCTTTGAGCTTGGCCTTAACCTCTTTGGAAAAGGGCATATAGCGCCAAAAAACTTCCCTCACTTCCTTATCCAGTTTTTGAATGCCTTCGCTTTCTTTTATCATCCAAATGATATAATCTTGAATAAAGTATTCTTTTATGTCGCCTTTCAGCTTTTGGTTTTGGAACCACTGATAATAGTTTCCGGTAAGCCCTTCTTCCATCCAATAGTACGAGGCCTTTTCCTTTGCAACCTGCCAGCGCAGATCGGCTGTCGCCATTAAAAGTGAAACGCGGAGACTTTTCGGGTACATGGGAATGGCTATGCGGCCGCGGCTGGTAACGCGGTTATACCGGTCAAAGGGTTCCCAGCAAAAGCCTATATCACCGTAGGTCGGCAAAAGGATAACAAAGGGCGGGATTCTATTGTACTGCGTTTTGTACTGCCTACAATAGGCCTGCACATCGGTATTTTCGATCCAGCGCATTTCCCGCAAAACGTTTTCCCTCGTACCGATATCGTTTGAAAAGGTTCTGAAGTACTCGCGCGACAAAATGGGAAAGTGGTTTCCCTTGCGTCCGCAAGTCATTTTCGCCATTTGCCGTATCGTATCGTATTCACCCTCGGCACCCGACACGTTTACAGCCTCGCCGCCCGCAGATTCGACTTTTTCTTTTAAGCTGCGCACATCGCTTTCGGCTTCCTGAAAATCCACGACAAAATGCTGTAATTCCTTGTTCAGATCCAAAAGCTTTTTTAAAACATCGTTCATCTGGGCAATCTGCTGTTTTTGGCCATCGCTGTAGGGGGCTTTTACGCCTGCAAGGTTCGGCAAAAATTCGCGGGTAAAAATATGGCTCATCTGTTGTTTTATAGACTCTTCCGAACGGCCGATCTCTTCCGCCTTTGCCTTTAAAAGATTTTCCGCCGTCTGCAATCTTCCGTTCGCCTTTTCCAAAAGCTGCAAAAAACGCGCACTATCATCGCCCTTTTTGGAAACGCGTACCTCGTCCGTAGCTGACGGCGAGATCTTTCCCGATCCGATATTGCTAAACCATTCATCAAGATAATAAACGGCCTCACGGTGCGTGTTTTCGTCAATTATTTTGGAAAAAATATCTTTTTGCTCCTGCGATAAGAGGGTGGGCAAAACAAGGCCGTACCGGATTGCATATTTTTTTTCCTGCGAGGCCCTCCCCGATGCGATTTTTACGGCCATATCGGAAACAAAGTTCCAATATGCGGATTCTACCTGCTGTTTAAAAACGCCGCGGTCCTTGGGATCCGTTGCCGTCAAAAATTTGGTCAAAGACGTATGCAGTCTTTGGGCTTCTGCACCCTCGCCCTTTAAAACCGATTTATAAAATTCTGAAGAATCAAAAAGATTATGAGGTGTATCCGAAAAAAACTTTTCGACCTTTTCGAAGTGTGTTAAGGATAAATCAACTTCGCTGGCATCCCTCAGTTTACCGCCCGAGGCTTCGGGGGCTTTTGAAAACATTGTGGCATTGCTGAGCGCACTCTCTTTGACTGGCGGAATCGAAACTTCTTCGGGTTCCATATCAAGAACAACATTCTGCGGCGTGTTATTTGCAGGAATTTCATCGTAAGAAGTTACCGTTACGTCTTTAAGGAGTTCATCAAGATCAATTTCGTCTATAGCATCCATTTAAATCAACCCGCCTTTATAACCCGTATTTACGTCAATCTATTTCACTGTGAACTTTTTTTGATCTACGTTTTTATTTCGAAGTGGAGATGAGGGGACTTGAACCCCTTACCTATTGCATGCCATGCAATCGCTCTAGCCAGATGAGCTACACCCCCATAAAAATACCGACGAAATATAACAATAAAACACATAATGTGTCAAGAGGTTAAGGCCGATATTATAAAAATTTCGTTTTTTTAGGCGGAGCCCGGCCCGTTTGCGGGTACAGGCTGCCGCTCTTATAAAATTACTTCATTATATGCGTTTTGATGGGCGGAAATCCGTTGAATTCGACGGAGGCATAGCTTGACGTGTATGCTCCGGTCGTCAAAAAGTAAACGCGGTCGCCCGGTTTTAAGGTTGTAGGGAGGGAGTACCGGTAATCCTCGTACATAATATCCATACTGTCGCAGGTGGGACCAGCCAGTACGACTTCGCCGCGCTTTTTACAATCGTCATCCTTGTCCGTAACAATGGGATATTTTAGCGATTCGTTTAAGGTTTCGATAAGCCCGTTAAACAAGCCCGTGTCAAGATAGACCCAGCGGAACAGGGCCGTATTGTTTTTGCGCGAAATCATAACGACTTCAGTCATTAGAACACCGCTGTCGCCTACAAGGGAGCGGCCGGGTTCCAAGATGATTCTGGGGCGGTCCGTACCGAAGTCGTCTTCAAGATAGCGGGTAATTTCGGAAGCGTATTCGCTCAAGTCGTTTGCAGGCGTAACATACGAGGCAGGGAAACCCCCGCCCATATTGATCATTTCGAGTTTTATATCCTCTTCTTCCTCAAGCGAGTCCATCAGATACTTGGTTTTAGCAAGGGCGTCGTTCCACTGGCCGATGTCGCGCTGCTGGCTTCCCACATGGAACGAAATGCCGCAGGGCGTAAGCCCCGAATCCCGCGCCTGAATGCACAGGTCATAGGCCATATCGGGATGGCAGCCGAATTTTCTGGAAAGCGGCCAGTCGGCACTTGTGGTGTTTTCGACCAAAATTCTGACATAGACCTTGGAGCCGGGTGCATACTGGGCGATGTTTTTTAAATCGTCCTTACTATCGGTCGCATACATTCTGACGCCTTTTTCGTAAAAATAGGCAATATCCTTTGCCTTTTTTATAGTGTTGCCGTAGCTGAGCCTGTCGGGGGTTACACCCAAACGGAGAACCTTGTCCAGCTCGTACCTCGAAGCAATATCGAAATTTGAACCCATTTCGTACAGCATCGAAATAATGTCGTCATGCGGATTTGCCTTTATCGCATAATAAATATCCGCATACGGAAAGTTTTCTTTTAATTTTAAATAATTTTTTTTGATAGTTTTCAGGTTGATGATGACACAGGGCGTTTCCAGATTCTCCGAGAAATTCATAAAATGTTTCCATTCCGAATCGCTGATATAGTCCTTTCTGTTCATAAGGCCGGCCTCCAAAAAATGTGAATATAGCTTATCTGTATAAAGATAATCGGGGTTACTGTCAATACTTTTTTTGAAAAAAAGGCGTTTTTGCATCTTTTTTCTATACAGAAAGGCCGAACCGGTACTGTAAAATTTGCCGTGCGGGACTTTGTGCAAAAACAGCGGAAAAAAGACGGAAAAATGTTCAAATCAACAACCTCGACATAGAACAGCGAGGTTCCTCATTCTTAAAGCCTAATACCGCTTCCCCATTCCCGATCACACCGCCTGTTCTGCAAAGCGCCATTTACGCAGCTGCTCACCGATAAGGGCCTTTCCTTCTTCGAGAATTTTCAGCTGTTCTTCTTTGGTTTTGGGCGCCTCGTACACCTTCAGCAGTTTTATCTTGTATGAACCGCCTTTTAGGTTCTGTATTATCTTCCGTATCGAAGAAATTTGCCATCCCCCGTCCAGAGCACACACGGCGACGGGCATAGGCGCATTATTCAAAAAGCGGCGGAAGCCTGCGGCATGAAAGGTTCCCAGTTCGCCGTTTTTGGAGCGGGAGCCTTCGGGAAAGATAACGGGAATAATATTGTTTTCGCGGGCATACAGCGCAAATTTATCCACCGCCTTCATCGCCTGCGATGCCCCGCCCGTCCGTTGCACCAGACAGTGCCGGCCGCTTTTCAGCATGGGCGATACGAGCGGCACGTGGTTACCGAGTTCTTTTTTTGCGATAAACCGCAGCCGTGTGCCGTTATAATAATTCATATGCACTACAATGTCCAAAAGACTTTGATGGTTCGAGATGATAAGATATTGTTCGGGAAGCGTGTGTATAAGGCTGTAATCGCCTTCGAATTTAAAACCGGCATATTGTTTAAAGATGGCAAAAAGCAAGCGGGGGGTTGTTTTTACGATAAATTCGGTATTAACCCGGCTGCTCAGTTTTCTGCATAGGGAATAGCAAATCCCGATAATCCAAGCCCTCGATGAAAGCAAAACCAAACAGCAGGAAATAGCAATAAAAATTCTCATGGCTTATTCATTATACAAAAAATCTTCCGTTTTGTTCAATATGGAACCGAGCGGGGCGAAACATTGGATCGTCTTCGGTATGCTTTGAATAAAAATCTGCCCGTAGCGTTTTACCAAAATGCGCTTATCCAAAACAGTAACGATACCGCGGTCGGAACCCGAACGCATCAGGCGGCCGAAGCCCTGCCGGAACTGAATAACGGCCTGCGGAACGCTTAAGTGCATAAACGAATTGCCGCCGGACTTATCGATTAAGTCGGCCTTTGCCTTAAAAATCGGATCGCTCGGTACGGAAAAAGGCAGTTTTGCCAAGATAACGTGCGAAAGGGATTCGCCCGGGACATCCACGCCCGCCCAAAAGGAAGCCGTCGCAAATAGGCAGCTTGAAATGTCGTTTTTAAATTCGTTTAAAAGAACCATTCTGTCCGCCTCGCCCTGCCTGAGAATCCTTATATCGGCCTTAATGCAGGAGCGCACATACTCGCACGATTTTTTCAGCGATTCGTACGAGGTGAATAAAACGAGCGTTTTTCCGTTTGTAATTTCCAAAAGGGCGGCGACCGCCTTGTTAAGGCTGTCTTGAAAACCGGGCGCATCGGGCATGGGAATGTCCGATGGGATATTGAGTACGACGTTTTTTTCGTACGGAAAGGGCGAGGGAAAAAAGCCGTTTACGGTCTTCTTTTCGGTAAGGTTTTTTAGCCCGTTTCTGCCGAGCCAAAAATCGAAGGAGCCGCCCGTTTTCAGCGTAGCGGAAACGCAGATGACGGAGGCCATCGGCAAAAAAACCGAGCGGCGCATAATCGGGGCCATATTCAGCGGTGTTTGAATAAAGCGGGCCGCCTCGCCCTGAGCGAGCCGTATCTTTTCGAACCAAAAAACGTCTTCCAAAAAGGCGTCTTTATTTAAAAAGTTTTCGATAAGATCGGCCATGCCCCGCAGCCGCCGCACGATGACGGACGCATCTTTTAAAATATTTTCTTCGTCCGCATCGCCGTCAACCGCATTAATTATCTTTTCCAGTTTTATGATAAGGCCCGTAATATTGTCGGAAAAAGATTTGGCGGCGGAAAGAAGCGCTTCCGTTTGCGCCCGATCAATTTGCGTCAGGCTTTTGGCCGGAGCGTTTTCCAAAAAGCGCAAGGCCCTTTCTTCCATAACCGTAAATGAGGTTATCGTTTTTTCCGTCAGTTCCAAAACGAGCGGCAAAAGGCCGCCTTCTTCCGACACGGAAGCGAGGCGCATTAAAAGGCCGGTCTGTTTTCCGCGTTTAAACCGGTGCAGCAGGTTTATCTGTTTATGCAGATCGAAGCGCGAAACCGAGTGGGAAAAAAAGCTTTCGGCGGCATCTTCAATTGCGTGCGCCTCGTCTATAACGATGTTTTCAAAGGAAGGCAGCACCGCCGTACTGTCGTAGCCTGCGCCCTCCGCCCGTATTGCAAGGTCTGCAAACAAGATGTGATGGTTTACGATTAAAATGGCCGAAGATTCGGCTTCCCGTTTTAGCTTCATTACAAAACAGGTATGAAAATAGGCGCATTTTTCGGCATGGCAGTTATCGGATTCCGAACAGACGGAAGACCAGACCTGCTCGGAGGGCAAAAAGTCCAATTCGGAGCGGCTGCCCTCCTTTGCCTCACCGGCCCACTCTTTTATGCGCTGAAGTTCTTCGGCCCCGCCTGAAAAAAAATCGGCTTCCTGTACCGCCTGCGAAAGCCTTCGCAAACACAAAAAGTTTTGCCGCCCCTTTATCAGGATAAATTTGACATCGGAGAATTCTTTTCCCAGAATTTTTTTTGCGGCGGGAACGTCTTTTTCCAAAAGCTGCTGCTGCAAATTGATGGTACCCGTCGAAACGGCGACCCGCTTTTTGTTCCGTTTAGCCCAGATGATCGACGGCAACAGGTAGGCAAGGCTTTTGCCGACCCCCGTACCCGCTTCAAAAACGCCGACGGAAGAATCGTTAAAACAGGTGCAGACGGCTTCGGTTAATTTGAGCTGGGGTTCGCGCGGTTCGTACTTTTCAAAAAAGGCGGCAAAGGGGCCCGTTTCGCCTAAAAGTTCGGCAACCTTCTTCGGCTGTAAGGGTATAATTTTTCCGCCGTCCTGCAATTCTCCATCACGTTTATTCATAGTGCCATCTTATGCATAAAAACCCGTATTTTTACAAGCCTTTATGCGCCCTCGCTCCGATATGTATTCACAAACGGGTCGGCGTTTTCTTCTTCCTGAACCTCTTGTTCCTGAGCAATCCTTTTATCGACTATCTTGCCCATAAAAACCTCTGTCAGCATTCTTATTTTGAGCGGTTCAATATCCTCGCCCTCCGTTTCGCACTTTTCGGGTTCGCGGTATTCCGTTACCGCAAGTTTAAATTTAACGCCCGTCAGGTTTTCTAAAACGTTTCTAAAAACGTCCTTTTGTTTTTCGAAAAGAGAAGCATCGAAGGCCGTTTTTGCGCTTATATGCAAAACATCGTCTTGAAGCCGCCATTCCAAGCTTTGGGCTACGGCAGAAGATAAAAGGCCGTTTTTTTTTAAAAGATTTTCCTCCGCCGCTTTTTTAACCGCGTCCAAATCTTCAATACCGATTCGGACCGCCGCCGGTTGTGCGGTTTCGGGTTGTTCCGTACTGCGGACAGTTTGCCCGAAAGACGGCAAGCCGCTTTCTTGCAGGACGGTTTTGTCCGTTCCGTCCCGACGGATAGATTCGCCGTTTTGTGCCGCGCTTTGAAAATCCGCATATCCGCCTGCCGGAGCAGTGCCGTGTTCCGGTTCTTTTTTCTCTGCACCCGAAGCGGCCTTTTCTTTGCGCAAAACGGCTCTGAATTGATCCGTCAAACTGTCCGCATTACTAAAAGAATAGGGGTTTTCTCCCGACGGCGCGCGTGCGTACGGCTCGTTTGGAAACGGTGCAGGCGAACCGTAGGAGCCGCCCCCGCCAAATCCGCCGTTTTGCCGGCCTGCCGCACCGGAAAAGGCGCCCCGCCCTGCCGAAAGACCTCCTGAAAGCCCGCTTCCCGAAGAGGCTGCACCTGCCGGAGAGCCTGCACTCGTACCCGCAGACGAACCTGCGGCAATGACGTGTTTTGCCGCCTCGAATGCCCTTTTTAGGTCATTGGGGGAAACGTAATCGGCCAGCCACGAAAGCCGGGACACGGCAAGTTCGAGCTCATAGCGCGGGTCAAGCGAAAAACGAATATCTTTAAAAAGGTTGAGCATTATACTCAAGGCCTGTTCGATTTGAACGGCGCTCCAACCGTTTAACACCTCAGGCGGAAAACGGTCTGCCCGCTGCCCTATCAGCGCCTCTTTTGTGATGCCGTGCTTTACCAGTAAAAGGCTTCTAAAATAATCGGCGCAGTCGGAAATAAACTGCTCGACCGAAATACCGTTCTGCAGAATTTCGTCCAAAACATTCAGCGCTTCTTGCCCGTTTTTTTCGACACACAGGCAAACGAGCTTATTGATGGAGTCGATCCCCGTAAGCCCGAGTTTTTCGCGGATTTTTTCGAACGTGATATGCCCGTCCGAAAAGGCCGCCACCTGATCGAAAAGGGTGTAGGCGTCGCGGACACTGCCCGTCGCTTCCCGTGCAACCCAGTACAGGGCCTCGTCATCAGCTTTTATGTTTAACTCCGCCGCCGCTTCCTCTAAGGCCTGTTTTAAAACCTCCACCGACACCAGTTTAAAATTAAACTGTTGGCAGCGGCTTTTTATGGTTGCCGGTACCTTGTGTATTTCGGTTGTGGCAAAAATAAACACCACATAAGGCGGCGGCTCTTCTATCGTTTTTAAAAGAGCGTTAAAAGCGCTGGTCGAAAGCATATGCACTTCGTCGATGATATAAATTTTATAGCGGTTAGAATTGGGCGGAAACAGAATTTCGTCTTTAATCTGCCGCACATCGTTGACGCCCGTATTAGAAGCACCGTCGATTTCTATTACGTCCAAACAAGAGCCTGCCGTAATTTCCGTACAGGCGGTACACGTCCCGCAGGGGGTCGGGGCCGGGCCTTGGGCACAATTAAGCACCTTTGCAAGAATACGCGCCGAGCTGGTTTTCCCGCACCCGCGCGGCCCGGAAAACAGGTATGCGTGGGCAATCTTTCCTGTTTCGATAGACTTTTGCAGGGTAGCGGCGACAAACTCCTGCCCCAGCAAGTCCTCAAACCGCTGAGGCCTGCGCCGCGTTGCTGTTACTTGATATTCCATACGGGCGAGTATAGCACAAATCCAATTAAATTAAAACAGAATTGAAGGGGTCTATTTCCAGTTCGTATAATTTTATATTATGTTTGTTTTAAGGGGGATGCCCCCTCACTCGAGTGGGCACCATCCGCCAAAAGCGGTAAATCCCCATTACTTACAGCTTTTCTATTTCTTCACAGCTTAAACCTGTAGCTTTTGAGATATTCTCAGTCGATAAACCTATATCAATCAAGTTTTTTGCCGTTTCAAGTTTTGTTTGGTATGAGCCGTCTGCAAAGCCTTGTTGTATGCCTTGGGCTATACCGGCTTGTATACCTTCTTGTATTCCGGCCCTGCGTGCGTCCATTTCAA
>CAUTPO010000003.1:0-37089 GCA_963540475.1 uncultured Treponema sp.
CATTTTACCATTTTTTCCGCTTTTTATGTACAGAATCCAAAATTGATTTCCGTGCAAATAGGCCTTTACGTCTTGACTATTTGCTATAATAATATTAAATTTGTCGAATATCATAAATTATAACAACTTTACGGAGGTAATTATGTTAAGCAAAAAATTAACGGAGGCCTTAAGCAGTCAAATCAACAAGGAGATGGCTTCGGCCTATTTGTATCTTGGAATGGCCACCCATTTTGAAACAGAAGGACTGCGCGGCTGTGCTCATTGGCTTAAAAAGCAGGCGAAAGAAGAGCTTGATCACGCAATGAAAATATACGAATTTATTTTCGATGCGGATTCTGTTCCCATTCTCGAAAAACTCGACGCACCCAAAACAAAATTCGGAACACCTGAAGAAGTTTTTCGGGAAATTTTAAAACACGAACAGTTCGTAACCGAGTCCATCAATAAGCTGTACGAGCTCGCTTTAAGCGAAAAAGATTATAAAACGCAAACCTTTTTGGTTTGGTTCATAAACGAACAGGTTGAAGAAGAAGCGGACGTGCGGGATATTTTGGACCGGTTTAAATATATCGGTACGGGCGGCTGCGGACTTGCGATTTTGGATAAAGAATTGGGCGAAAGAGAATAAGCCCGCGTTTCGTAACGCTAGCAATAGGACAAACAATAAGACCGTTCGGCTTTATGCACAACTGTCTTATTGTTAATCGGCTTAACAAATGCCGATTAAAAAACGCTGCTTTTACAGAGCAGCGTTTTTTTTGGGCAAATTTCGGCTCACCCCCCTAGCGGCGAGCGTTTTGCGGCCGCCGTTTTTCGAATTTAACGCAAGTTATCCAATGCCTGTTTTAGATCTGCGATAATGTCTTCGGCGGTTTCGATGCCGACGGAAAGGCGAACCAGCCCCTCGGCAATGTCGGAGGCAGCCCTTTCTTCCGGCGTGTATGGCGAATGGGTCATACTGGCAGGATGCTGAATAAGCGTTTCCGTATCGCCTAAGCTGACAGCGAGCGTTGCAAATTTTACCGAATTCATCAGTATGCGCCCCGCTTCAAGCCCGCCCTTTACGGTAAAGGCAATCATGGCCCCGGGTAGGGTCATCTGTTTTTTTGCAAGTTCATATTGCGGAAACGATTTTAAGCCGGGATAGGCGATGGATTCGACGGCCGGATGTTGTTCCAAAAATTCCGCTGTCTTTTGGGCATTTGCGCAGTGCTTTTCCATTCGGATATCGAGGGTTTTCATACCGCGGTTGATAAGATAGGCTTCAAAGGGCCCCAGAACCGACCCCGTCATATCTTTTATGCCCACAAACCGGATTTGATCCATCAGTTCTTTTTTGCCGACAACAAACCCCGCGATGACATCTCCGTGTCCGTTCAAGTACTTTGTTGCGGAATGCACCACAACGTCGGCTCCCAGATCCAACGGCCGTTGCAGATAGGGCGTCATATAGGTGTTGTCAACAATAACCGTGCATTCAGGATTATGAGCGTGGGCAATTTTGCTTATTTCCGCAATATCGCACAAATACATATTGGGGTTTGCAGGCGTTTCCAAATAGACGGCTTTGGTGTTGGGCTTTAATGCCTTGCGTACGTTTTCGGGATCCCTCGTGTCAACAAAAGAAACGTCCACTCCGAATCGGGACAGCCCGTGATTTAAAAACGCAAAGGTACAGCCGTACAGGGTTTTTCCCGCAACGATATGGTCACCGGCGCTTACAATAGTCCACAGACAGGCGGTAATGGCACCCATACCCGAACTTGCCGATACACAGGCTTCTCCGTTTTCAAGACAGGCAAGTTTTTCTTCCACAACGGTTGTCGTAGGGTTGCCGAGGCGGGTATAAATATAGCCGTCTTCTTCCAAGGCAAACCGTCTTCCGCCCTGCTCTGCGGAATCGAAAATAAAGGTGGACGTTTGGTAAATAGGGGTTACCAGTGCCCCATATTTGTCTTTCATATTCCCCGCATAAATTTGCTTTGACGCAAACCCCATCTTTTTTAATTTGTCGTTACTCATAAGATCCTCCTATCGCGCTATTTTAACAGCGCTATCGGTAACAGTATAAATCTTTGACCGCGGTAAGACAAGCCGGACGAGGCACTTTTTTCTGCCGGAATGCAGCCGGTAAAGACTGCGCGCTTTTTCACCGTTAAAAGCGGCTGTGTTTTACCTTTACGGCACAATCTATTATTTTTATGCCGAGTATGACGAAGGGGCTCAAGGGGCTTATTTTCCCCGTTATTTTTTTATAGGCAGAAATAAGGTCTTGCGCGGGATCGGGCGGCATATTGATAAAGCGGTACTGAAAATGAGGAATCCGGCCGGCCCACGGCACCGTTTTTCGAAACAGAATAACGGCGCGGCAGCCCAAACCCAGCCCCGTAACAAAAACGTTTTCGGGCTTATACCGTTTTTCACACGTCCGAGCTGTTTGTTTCAGTTTTTTTATACCGCCAAGGCCGAACGTAAACTTTTTTTCGTCTTCCGTATAAAGAATGATACAATCGGCAGAACTTCCGTTCGGCGGCACCTCTTTTTCTGCATCTTCCAAAATGGAACTTACGATGATACAAAGCCGTTCTTTTCCCTCTATGCGTGCAAAGGCTTCAGTATTCCGGCCCTCGGCGGTGAGGCCGTTGACTCCGGTACGGTCTTTTTGTCCACCGCTTTTTTTCTCCGATACTTCCGCTTCGAATTTCTTTGCACCTAAAGCTGTCATTTTTTTGTATAAAATACACGCTGCCGATATTCCGTACAAAAGGAGCGAAAAAAATAAAACGGCAAAAACATATAAAATGAAGATGACTATCCGCATATTTTTCAGTATACTATATATCATATTTTATTTCGAGAACAAACTTAAAAAGAATCAGGGGAGTCTTTATGTTCGATTATTATTATCTGGTTTTGGTTGTACCGACACTGATTATTTCGATGATTGCACAGGCGCGGGTAAAGTCTGTTTTTGCAAAGTATTCCAAAATGCAGACGCGGCGCGGGATAAGCGGCCGGGAAGCTGCAGGTCTTTTATTGCGGGTAAACGGAATTTCCAATGTGTCTATAGAAAAAACGGCCGGCTATTTAAGCGACCATTATGACCCCGGTCATAAGGTACTGCGGCTTTCCGATCCCGTTTATAGCCACACGTCGGTTTCGGCAGTAGGGGTCGCCGCCCACGAAACGGGGCACGCCATTCAGGATAAGGTCGGGTACGGGCCGCTTATTTTGCGCAGTCTGTTGGTGCCTGCGGCCAATGTCGGATCGGCGGCAGGGCCGTATCTTGCACTTGCAGGGCTGATTTTCGGTATGCCGCTTCTTTTGAATTTGGGGATTGTTTTGTTTGCGGCGGCGGTTTTGTTTTATCTTATTACCCTGCCTGTCGAAATAGACGCTTCCAGAAGGGCTTTGAAAATTTTAGAGCACAATGCCGTACTTACGGAAGACGAGCTGAGGGGTGCCCGCGCCGTTTTGACGGCCGCCGCCTTTACCTATATCGCTTCCGCCCTGACCGCCGTCGCGAGCCTTTTGCGTCTGATTTTGCTATCCCGCAACAGGCGCTAAGACCGCAGAGCTAAAACTTTTTTAAAACCCGTTCCTTGCCTTTTTGAGCGTCTGCAAGGTTTTTGTTCAGGGTAAGCGCCCTGTTATACGCCTCAAGGGAGTAGCGGAAATCCCGTGTCTGTTCACGGGCGTATCCCAAACGCGACCACCACAAGCCGTTTACCGCATCAAGGGTAACGGCCGCGGAAAGGGCGATGTCGGCGTGCCTGTATTTGGCCATACGCAGATATATTTCACCCATAAAATAATACGAAGACGGAATTTTGACTCCGTTCGGTGCATACGAAATATAATCTTCAAACAGTTTAAGCGCCTCCGTGTTTCGGCCCAGATAATAACAGGCCTCCGCCTGCGAGGCGATTAACCGCGGATCCGTTTGGGCGATGTTCCGGCCCGCTACGGTAATATCGTAGGCTTTTTGATACTGACCGTCGCTTAAAAGCGCCCACGTCAAAACCACGTAGCTGTCCAGATTATTGGGTGCCGCCCTTATTTCGCTTTCGCAAACAGCCGCGGCTTCCTTAAAACGGCCCTGTTTGTACAGAACCAGAGCATCCGGTTTTTGCGCAAACGAAGAAGCGGCAGCAAAGACAAAAACCAAAAACGGAATAGCATTTTTTAAATAGCGGCCGCCTTTTTCCGCCTTAAAAAAGAATTCGGATTTCAATTTATGCCTCCTTTGTCATGGTGCAAATACCGTTAAATATGCAACCGCTTTCCAACACGACTTCGGGGGCCATGACATCGCCGATCAGCTTGCCGCAGGAAAAAACGTGGACAATTGTGTCGGCAAAAACATTGCCTTCGACCCTGCCTTTTATGACGACCCTGTCGGCCTTTATGCTTGCCTGTACCACGGCATTTTCTTCGATCATAATATCGCTGGTAGAGGTAAGCGATCCTTCGATATTCCCTTTTATCATAAAAGGCTTTTTGCAAGCAATTTTGCCGTTAAAACGAATGTCGGCGGCCAATACGGTATCGTAATCTTCTTCGTCCATATCGGCCAAATTTATTTTTTCGATTTCTGCCATAGTCCTTCCTTAAAGTTGAGCGCTTAATTTGATTATTCTATCAAAAATCAAGCAGTTGCAAAAACGTAATTACCGGCCCGTTTCCGAATGCGGTACAGGCGCAGTATGTATACGGGCATTCATTATACGATTTTTAGCGCTGTTTAACAACCGGCGGCAAACAAAAGTTTAAAATATTTTACGGAAAAGCAGGTTTTTCACTCCGATAAAATAAGCGCACCGGATGGCATTTACTAGGCCCGCAGAATAATAGGCATGCACTACTGAGTGCGGACACACAAACATAAAACGCACTCGAAGCAGTCATTGAACGGCACTATGTTTCGCTAAAGCCTTGCGATTTGTTAGTGCTTTTCGGTAGAAATTCATTTCTGTGATAGAATTTAAAAAAATAGGCCGGATAGCCGCCCGAAAGAAGTGAAAGAGTGTTGAGAAAAAATCAATATAAACTATCAGTGAAGTCTATGGCTGTAAGGGCGGCGGCTTCGGTTTTATTTTTCGCGTATGGCCATCAGTTTGTCGGCTTCCGCTTCGGTTATCACGTTTTCTTTTACCAAATCGTAAAACTGCTCGCTATTGGTTTTTCCAAAAAACAAAATATCGTCGGTTCCGACACTCACATGCACGCCGGCATCCATCATTTTTCTGATCGGGTGGGTCTTCAAGTCCTTTACGGCACCGAGCATCACATTGCTTTGCGGGCAAACGTTGCAGCGGACCTTTTTGTCGGCTAAAAACTTTAAAACCTCGGTATCTTGGGCAGCCCCGATACCGTGCTGGACCTCGTCCAAATCAAACATTTCCACAAAATGCCGCACGGAAGCCGCATTCGAAAATTCCCCGATATGGGCCTTCTTCTTTAATCCGTATTTTTCGGCTGCTTTAAAAAGGTACAGGCAGTCGTCTATTCCGTCCAAAACTTCCGGCCCGTACAAGTCGATGTTTTTGAAGACACCGCTTTTAATCATCGGTTCCGCCCACTGCTTCAAAAAAGCCTTGTCGGCAGTTTTGGGAATTCCCAATTCGGGAACAAGTTCGATTTTTTCCGCATATTTTTTTACCAAATTATTTATCGATAAAAGAAATCTCTCCAAATTTCCATTAAAATGGTTGATAAACCCTATATCAATCGAGCCTTCCAGATATACGACATTGTCCGCAGCAGCATCTTTAACCGACATTTCGATTAAAGCCAGTACGTCTTCAGCAGTTTTACATTTAGGTCTGGTATATGTTCCTATAATTTCGTGCATTTCGGAAAGCCCTTTCATTTTACGCGGAAAATTCGGGATTTCGAAACCGGCCCATTTTTTATATTCTTCGTACCGCATACTCAAATTTAGATGATTATGGGTATCGGATTTAGGCTGTTTTTTATAATAATCAAAATTTCTCATCAAAAAAATCCTTATTAATGACAAGGGTAAAACAACGCATTTTTATAAAATATCATAAAAACACAGGCCCCCTATTCCTTATCGGTATGCAGTCCGAAAAAGTTGAATTCGGCCGCTTTGGAAGAGTACGTTACAGGGGCGGCCTTAAAAGAAGTTGAGTATATGGCATTTAGTCTTTTAAAAATTCGATTATTTTTTTTGCGACCGTTTCTTTTTCCGTATCGTTTGTAACGACGTGACCACTGTTTTCCAAAATCAGATATTCGTTTTGGGTTTTTAGGTTTTTGTCTATAATCGCTTTTACGTCAAAAGGAACCGTTTGATCCGCCTTGGAAAGCACCGTCAAGGTTTGCGATCGTACAAAACCCATATTTTTCAGGGCCAGTTTTTGAATTTTATAAAAGTCGGCAGTTTTTTTAAGATATTCCACGCCGTTATAGTCGGTGATGGCCCGTGCATATTCGGGATCGTCTTCGTAGTTTTTTTTCCGCATGGCAATCTTCCTTATAAAAAACTTCAAAAACGGGGCATATTTTACCCTTTTATCGTAGGAGGTAAAGGCCGGAGCGCATAAAAAGATCTTGTCGGGATTGAATCTGGCCGCTATCAGTGTGGCGAGCAGCCCGCCCATCGAAAGGCCGCCGACATAAACCGTTTCGAACGTTACGCACAAGTTTATGTAGTTTTCGCAGACGGCTCTCAGCCAATCTTTCCATGTGGAATCCAAAAAGTCGTCTTTGTTGGTTCCGTGCCCCGGCAAACGGGGAATAAACACGTTGTATCCCGCCTCGTTGAGTTGGCGGCCGAGCCAGATCATTTCGCGGGGTGAGCCGGTGTATCCGTGAATAAGCAGGATAGCCGGGGCGGTTTTCAACCCCCGTAAAGAAAAGGGGCGTGTCGTATTGGAAAGCTTTATCGGATAATTATCAAAAAACATAGCTTTTTCTCTCTGAAGTTAATCTTTTAAGCTATTATACATCGTTTTTTCAAAATAAGCTAGCGTTTTGTACCTGCGAATTTGTTATTCGTGCGAAAGGTTTACTACCCCAAGGCGGTTTGCACCGCACTATGAGGTATCAAAACCGCTAGCTTTCCGCCTGATGAACACATAGTGCAAAACTGAGCTCTTATAGCCCCGACGTTTTACGGTGGGCTATGATTAGACCTGTTCGATAACGGAGTTATCGAACAGGTCGACGAGTTCTAAATCGCGCAAATAGCACGATTTAGAACATCGCATTTTAAGGTAGCCTGTTCTGAAACTGAAGTTTCCGAACAGGTCTATTATTTTGCAGGTTTCGTTTTCTTCTTTTTAGCTGCGGCTTTTCTTCTCGTCTTTCCACTGATCTTTTCTTTTTTCCAATCCTTTGCCGAATGCGTTATGTCCTGCATTGATGTTCGGATAATCCGTGTCGCAGGCGTTATGTTTTCTCTGACAGCGTTTTCCGCAGAAGCGTCAGGGAGCCATTTTTCCGCATTGACGGCCTCTTTAACGGCCCGCTCCACTTCCGAAGAGCCCCATTCTTCTTCATCGGGATGCATAAAAATGACGGCGTCCTGTATTGTACCCGTTTTCGAGGTTTTTAGTAAAAGGGCATTTGTTTTTTTAGGATTAAATTTGGAAAATCGCCCCCAAAAGTCCCGTTCCGTGTTTAAAGCCCCATCTGCAGGGCTTTGATTAGGCGATTCCGTTTCATCGATTGCGGTATGTTCGTCTTTGGGCAAAAAACGGTGATATGTGACGGTTTCCCCTTTTTTGACCTCCGCCGCGGGAAAGGTATATTCCGCCGCCTTTTTATCGGCAGGACTTAAAAGGTGCAGTCCCAAAAGGTTCCCCTCCGATAAAACCTTGAATTTTATATAGCCGGGTTTTGAAGTGTTTCCTAATTTGACTGCATAAAAAGCAAGCAGGGCAGGGCGGGTATTAAAACCTTCAAACGGGAGCGAAAAGTCGAGGACACCTGCACGGGTTTTTACCGAACCTTTCAGCGTAAATTTTTCGCCTATGCCGAATTCCGCCTGCGGTTTTACCGTAAAAACCGTACCATACGCCGTCTTCTCCGATTCGACGGAACAAAGCACCGCTTCTTCGGTTTCGCCGGGTTCACCGCGGAGCGCCTGAACCTGAATATCGGAAACCGCCCCTTCAAAGGTCAATTTTGCAACATTCCCGCTTAAAAGTTCAAATTCTTTTAAGGTATTGCCTCCCGTTTCGGGTAAAAATATATTGACAAAACCCGGTTGTTCAACGGCTCCGGTACAGCCCGAATAAAAAGCACAAAACAAAATAATTATGCCTACCGTCATTTTTTTTGCATACTGCATAAAATCCTCCAATGCGGACGGTTCGTTGTAAGGGATTTATCGAACCAAGGCTGCGGAAGTGATGTTTTTTTGAACCGTCCCGTATTCTTTTTAGCGGTTTTTAAAAACGGAGGCTCGTTTTTTTAGAAAAAAAAATATTTAATGTGTAACCAAAACGCTTGTTAAGGTTTTATCGAGTATATGTTGAACGGTAAAACGGTTGCTTATTTTAGCGGCCGAAAATAAGCGTTCAATATATCTCCTTTGCAGTTTCCCGGCAGGTTTTTTCCTCCTTTTCACCTGTCGGGTTTTTTATTTGCATGAGGTAAATATATCAATTCGCAATCCGCGAGAAGTTCCTTTGCCTTTTTATACGACTTGGCGGAAACATCACAATCGGTTTGCCGAACTTATCGCCCTTTTCGATCATACGCGTATAACCGCAGCCCTTTTTGTCTATGTCAATGCCGTTTTATTTTCCGTACGGCGTCTGCCGTTTTTTTAAAGGCAATGACTGCAATTAAAACGCCGACGGAAACGAGCGCCGTAAACCCGCCCGGAGCAACGTTTAAATGATACGACAAAATAAGCCCCAGCATAATGTCTGTAATGCTGAAAATAATCGAAAAAATAACGGTTTTTTTAAAACCGGTTTTTAATTGCAGGGCGGTCGCCGCAGGCAAAGCAATCATCGAACTTAAAACCAGCATTCCGACAATTTTAAGCGAAACCGAAATTGCCGCCGCCGCCAAGATCGAAAACAAGTAATTTATCAGTTTTACGCGTACACCTATAATCTTGGAAATATCTTCGTCAAGCGCAATGTATACCATTTTGTCGTACAACAAAAACAGGCAGACGAGCGACAAAAGGCTTAACACGATAACCGTAATAACGTCGGTTTCGGACACCGTCAAAATACTGCCGAACAAATATGTTTCCGCATTGGCCCTGACTGCACCCGAACTGATAAGCGTTATCGCGATACCGACGCTTAAAGACAGCACAATCGAAAGAATAAGATCGCTGTATTCTTTAAACCAATTCCGCAGGGCTTCTATCAGTGCGCCGGCTGCTGCCGTAAAAACAAAGGCGCCCAATATGGGGTTTATGCCCGATACAAGTGCGAGCGTAATACCGGCAAGGGCACCGTGCGAAAGGGAGTCTCCGATAAGCGAATACCGCCTTAGTACTAAAAAAATACCGATTGACGGACATAAAACGGCGATAAAAAACGAAACGATAAGGGCATTTTGCATAAAGGCGTATTGAAACATATTATTTTTTCTCCGTAAATTTTATAAAATTCGGGTTTAAAAATTCGGAAGAATATTGTGCCGGATTACACAGGTGCCCTTCTCCGTTTTTTATATGAAATATTTTTGTAGAATTGAAAATGGCGGCGTCCAAATTGTGATCAACCGAAATTACGGTTAGTCCGTTTTGAGTGTTCAATTTTTTTATAAAAGAATAAATTTCGCGCTGCCCGTTTACGTCAATTCCCGTAGACGGCTCGTCCAAAATTAACAGGGGCGGATTTCCTATTAAAGCCCGCGCGATGTACAATTTTTGCAGCTGCCCGCCCGAAAGTTCTCCAACCCGCGCTTTTTTGAATTCCGAAAGGTTGACGCTTTTTAATGCATTGTCCGTGCAGTTTTTATCTTTTACTTTTACAATTTTGCGGTAGGATTCCAAGGCCTCAAATACGGTTATGGGAAAGTCGTTCAGGTTTTCTTTTTTTTGCGGCAGGTACCCTATTTTTTCGGTATTGATGCGTATACTTCCTTTCAGCGGCTTTAACAATTTTAAGATGAGTTTTATAAGGGTGCTTTTGCCGCAGCCGTTTTCTCCGACTACGGAAATATATTCGCCTGAGTTTACTTTTAAATCGATGTTTTTTAAAACGTATTTTCCCGAATTTGCATATTTAAATTCGAGCGAATGTATGTCCAACATGTAAAACCTAATATTTAAAAGTTTTGATTATCGAGGAAAAAGTGTCTGCATAATCGCCGTATTGTTCGGCGCCGGCCGTAAAGGTAAGCACGTACGCTTTTTTGCTTTTTATGTAAACACGGATAAGCTGTTTTATGGCCGCCCCGTTATGGGTCCGTTCGATAAGGAGAGAACCGTCCGCGTTTTCCAATACGGTTAGATCGCTGTAAAGGTTTTTTAAGGATTGCAAAGCAATGCCGATGTATTCGGCGGGCGTCATGGTACGAGGCAGGGTTTCGATGACCAAATTGGCGTTTGTGCGGAGCGCAGAACCGTCAACCGGTGCATACAGGATAAACACAATCGGGGCTTGTCTGTATTCGGCTGTCCAGCCTACCGGCACCTTGATACTAACGCCTTCGGGAAAAGATACCTGCATAAGGTCTTCCGCAAACAGGGCGGTAAACCCGAGCAGCAGCCACACGGCAAAATACTTTTTTATTGCGAGCATAAGACTCTCCTCTTTTGAAAGGATACCACATAAACCGAAAAAAAACAATAGCGCGCATTGCCTCACGTTAAATCTAACTGGAAAAAAGCTGTTCATCACGTAAAAATCTAACCGGAAACTTGCCTATTATGTGCCGTTTCTCATTTCATTCCGAAACGGCACAATGCACCGGTTTTCGAGAATTGATATTCTCTCAACCGATGCATTTTAAGAAACGTATGAAAAATACTGCGATCAAGACGTACAAGAACAAGTCATCCGGCTGTGGAGTTTTTCGATGTATTTATATTCAAAACGGCTCGTGCCGCGCAGGAAAAACAGCTCAGGTTTACAACAGCTGCTTAAAACAACACAAAACTTGCCGAGTAAACTTATCTCTCTAGCTCAGCCTTGGTCATAGAGTGCTACGGTTAAATTTTTACGTGAGTAAATACGGCCGATTTTAAGCAGCTTTGTTTGAGGCGTTCACAATAAACCGTAATGTATGCTGAAGCCATGAGACACTCAACACAGCTTCTTGACACGCGGGGCACTATTATTTAAAATGTGCCCTCTATGGAAAAGAACATAACGGCCGATGAACTGCGGTCAAAATATATCGGCTTTTTTAAAAGCAAAAATCATACCGAAATTTCAGGTAAATCCTTAATCCCGGAAAACGACCCGACGGTACTGTTTACGACGGCGGGAATGCATCCGCTGGTACCCTACCTTATGGGAGAACCGCATCCTGCGGGAAACCGCCTGACCGATGCGCAAAAATGTATCCGCACGGGCGACATCGACGAGGTCGGCGATTTATCTCATCTTACGTTTTTCGAAATGCTCGGTAACTGGTCGCTCGGCGATTACTTTAAAGAAGAATCCATCAATTACAGTTTCGAATTCTTAACCGATAAAAAATACCTCGGCATTCCCGTCGAAAACCTTTCGGTAACGGTTTTTGAAGGCGATAAGGATTCGCCGCGCGACGAAGAATCCGCCGCCGTCTGGCAGCGGCTCGGCATACCCAAGGAGCGGATCTTCTTTTTGCCGAAAGAAGATAACTGGTGGGGTCCTGCCGGCGAAACCGGTCCCTGCGGCCCCGACACCGAAATCTTTGTAGATACGGGAAAAGAGCCCTGCGGCGGCGGGTGCAAGCCCGGCTGTCACTGCGGAAAATACTTCGAAATTTGGAACAATGTTTTTATGCAGTACAACAAGGCGGAAGACGGCTCTTTTTCTCCGCTAAAAAGAAAATGCGTCGATACGGGCATGGGCGTTGAGCGCACTGTGGCTATGCTGCAAGGCAAAAAATCCGTGTACGATACCGAGGTTTTCGCTTCGATAATACAATCGATAGAAGAGCTTGCTGGCGTCAAATACGGGGCTGACGAAAAAGCGGACGTTTCTATCCGCATAATAGCGGATCATACGCGGGCGGCTTGTTTTATTTTAGCCGACCCCAAAACGGTTTTGCCGTCGAACATCGGGGCTGGCTATGTTTTGCGCCGGCTTATCAGGCGGGCAATCAGGCACGGGAAAAAACTCGGCATTACGGGTAATTTTTTGGCTGTACCGGCGTCGGCAGTAATCGAAGAAAATAAGGCCTTTTACACCGAGCTTGAAGAAAAAAAGGGCTCTATCTTAAAAGAGCTTAAAGCCGAGGAAGACAAATTCCTTGAAGCCTTAAAAAAAGGCGAGGCGGAATACGAAAAACTGCTTCCGAACCTTTTAAAAAACCCCAAAAAGATTATCCCGGGCAGAATGGCCTTTAAACTATACGACACCTACGGCTTTCCGATCGAGCTGACCGAAGAATTGGCAGCAGAGTCGGGGCTGACCGTCAACAGAGAGGAATTCGAACAGGCCTTTAAAAAACATCAGGAACTCTCCCGTGCGGGAAGCGAGCAGGTTTTTAAAGGCGGCCTTGCCGACCATTCGGAGCAGACGACGGCCTATCATACGGCCACGCACCTTTTGCACAAGGCTCTCCGCATGGTTCTCGGCGATCACATACAGCAAAAAGGCTCCAACATAACGGCCGAGCGACTCCGCTTCGACTTTTCGCACCCTGCTCCGCTGACCGATGAGGAAAAAACCGAAGTCGAAAAACTCGTAAACGGCGCCATTTCTGCCGACCTTCCCGTAACGATGGAAGTTATGCCCTTAGAACAGGCAAAAAAAATCGGGGCGATGGCTCTTTTCGGCGAAAAATACGAAGACATCGTCAAAGTGTACAAAATCGGCGATTTTTCGATGGAAGTCTGCGGCGGCCCCCACGTCGAACACACGGGCACGCTCGGGCGGTTCGTGATAAAAAAGGAGCAATCCTCGTCTGCGGGCGTCAGAAGAATACGGGCCGTACTCGAAAAATAAAGTTGTGAATGTAACCTCCGCCTGCGAAATTTGTTGTATACAAAAAGGTGGATGTTTTCAAAAACAGATTAGTAATCCGCTTTTGGCGGATACAAGAGCGGGACTTTTCGGTCAAAACAGGACGCGAAAAAGCTTTTCCGCGGATAGACTATCAGATAACACAAAAAAATCTCTAAAAAGTTTAATTCAAGAGATTTTTTAATATATTAAGGGTTATGTTAACGAGGACGAAATGAAAAGAAACGTTGCTATTGTAATTTTGATGTGGTGCGCTTTCGGCGCAATGTTTGCGCAAAGCGATTTACAGGCTGTCGCTCAAATCAATTTGGTAAAAAAAGAACCTGTTACGCTGGGGCAGGTTAAAAAAATCGTAACCAATTTTGAAACTTCCGCAAACCGGAAACTGAGCCTCGAAGAAAGAAAGCAGATTTTGATAGGACTGGCAGGTCAGCGGCTTTTGATTCAGGCAGCCGAAAAAGAGGGTGTCAAGGTTTTGGATTCGGAAGTGACCGAATACTTCAATAATGTGCTTTCGACACAGGTCGGAAGACCCGTAACCGAGGCCGAATTTTCTAAACTGATAAAACAGGAATACAACAAAACCCTCGAAGAATTTTTTAAAGAAAACACGGGCGGAAGCGTGGCCGAAGCAAAAAAAATGCTGAAAGACGAAATCGCCGTGCAAAAATACGTTATGTCGAAAAAATCGGCGGAAATTCAAAAAATGTCCGTCCCTACCGACGGCGATATCCGCTCCCAATACGAATTGAACAAGCAGATGTTTTTCCGCCCCGACACGATAAAGCTCGTTGTTGTCGGCGTGCTTAAAAAGGGTAACGATAGTGCGGAAAGCTCGAAAATTACCGCCTTAAACGAAAAAGCTAAAAAAAGCATTAAAAATTTGACGTCCATACGCAAAAACGCGGATAAAGAGGGCTACATTGTTCAGGACCGGTATGCAATAAAAAATGCGGCAGGCGCTCAGGCGCTCGGTTTGCAGCTTGAAGCTTTAATGAAGATATTCGAAAACAAGATCAATTTTGTTTCGGAAGTAACGGAAATGCCCGATAACAGGCAGTTTTTTGTTATAACCGATAAATACGATGCGAAAATTCTGAATTTGAGCGATGTCATCGATCCTGCGCAAACGGTAACCGTGTACGAGTATATCAAAAATATGCTTGCTTCCCAAATGCAGACGGCGGCTTTACAGCAGGCAAACCAAGCCCTTATTCAGGAAATAAAAACAAGCGAAAATTTTAAAATTCTCAAGTCGGATACGGAACTGGCTAAAACGCTTTCGTGGTAAACGCCCGGCTTTAACCGAATTTTAAATGAATATAGGCAGACGGAGAGGACGGATTCTCGCTTTTCAGGCAATGTGCGCCTGGGGAATGGGAGCTTCCGCCCTCGAAGACTTATTGCAGTTTTCGTGGCTGTCCGAAAAATCGGAAACATCTCCCGATGAACAGGCCTTTCTTTTCCCCAAGCTGCTTGTAACGGGCACCATCGAAAACATAGAAACCATCGACAATCTCATCTCGGCACATCTGGAAAATTGGGTCCTCGAACGGATTAATTCCGTGGATAAGGCCATTTTACGGATCAGCGTTTACTCGCTGTTATACCAAAAAGACATACCGGCCGCAGTCGTTATAGACGAGGCGATTAATTTGGCAAAGGAATTCGGCACGGACGATTCATATAAGTTCGTCAATGCGGTACTTGACAGTATTAAAAAGACGGCATAAACTCATAGGACTATGCAGGTCAACAGAAAATATTTTTTATCGTTATTTTTATTGTCGGTTTTGTTGTGTACGATTCTTTCGTGTTCAAAAAAAAGCAAGCAAGAAGTTTTTTTTGAACGGTTAAATGCCATCGATTCGTATATTTTGGAAGGAAATAACGGCGCGGCTTTGCGGAAGCTGAATTCGCTGGCAAAAAAGGCCGTAACGGCCGAAAACTACATCAGTGTGGCAAAACGGCAGCTGAAACTGAAGGCGGTTCCGAATGCCGTTATTACCCTGCAGCGCGGGCTTAAAAATATGCCGGCGTCCGTCGAGCTTTCGGCCGTTTTAATTTCGGTTTTGGTGCAAGCCGGGCGGGCGGCAGAGGCTCTGCCGTACTGCGCCAATGTGGAACACACCATATATTCCGGTCTGGGCGCGGAAGCTTATGTGATGGCCGATGCTGCGTCGGGTACGCTGAACTCACCCTTTAATCTGTTAAAAGCCGCCTACGATATGACCGGCGACCAAATCTTTTTAAAAAATGCGGCGCTGACCCTTGCCCGCACAGGCAGGATTGCGGAAGCAGCAGCCTTAAGAAATTCCATAGACGAAGAAACAGCCCCCGAAGACCCCTATTTTTGGAGCTGCCTGTCCTACGATATCGGGCGGTTCGAACCGGTGTTTAACGACCTGTATTTTGCCCTCGTGTATGCGGATAAAAGCGGCGGGATGGGTAAACCTGCGGATTCGGCGCGGCGTCACCTGCTGCTTGCCGCCGACGCAGCCTTTGGGCAGGGCGATATGGAGCGGGCGCGGGCATTTTGGCAGGCCGCCGCAGACAGGAGCCCCGAACGCTCGCCCATCGTTTTTTACGATTTGGCCCTGACAGCCCCCGACGAAAAAGAGCGCGTCGATCTTCTTTTGGAATGTATCGAACATTATCCCGCCTACTATCCCGTTATTGCGCAGTATGTACGGGAGTATATGGTGCTTAGGGCGTCGGCGGAAAAAGACGATTTAACGGAATATCTGGAACAGCACGGGTTTTATTCGATGCAGATGGAAAAAACCTATTTTACCTCGCCCAAGATGACGTTCAGCCCCGAAGAGCTGCTTGGTAAGGCCATGGCGCAGGAAAATTTCGATAAGCGGTTTGTGCTTGAAGAATTCAGATACCGGCAGTTTAAGGACAATATGCAAGACCGCGGCAAGGCGGAAATGTGGAAAATACTTGAAAAATACGGAAGTTATCCTGAGGTACGCGAATACGCAAAATGGTATTTTTCTACGTTTAGAGACTTCGATTCGTGTTTCGGTATTGCCGAGCTGGAAAACGAGGCCGACAACGCCTTTTACAACGGCCTTTCCGCCTGCATAACGGGCAACTTTCAAAAGGCGCTGACCGATTTTGAAGCGGCCGCGTTTAACCCGAAAAACGCCTTTGCCGCGGAAGCCGACAAGGCCTATATCTATTACGCGCAGGGAAAAATCGATGCTGCCGTAGACACCTTTGTCAAGGCCGCCTCCATGACCCCCGACAAGAAAAAACAGGGCCGCCTGCATTACGAAGCGGCGCTGATCTTATCGCAGCGGAAGGCCGCCGAACGGGCGATCCGGCTTTTGAATACGGCCTTGGAACTGGACCCGCAAAATTACCCCGCCGCAGTTTTACTGAAGCGGCTGAACGAGGCAAAATAAACCCCGCTCACACCCGAATGGCGCTTCCGGCGGTTTTACGCCTGTGCCCCAAGCGGCCGCCGGTTTACGGGCGGCAGGTTAATCGCGCTTGAAGTCAGGCGGTTATTCATTCCGCATATTTCGGCTTGATCTGCTGCCGGCCGTCTTATTCTTTTAGACATAGAAAAATACACCGAATTAGCGAACTACACCGTACCGAATATATCACCGTCGGCCGTGCGTGCCGATGTCTTCGTTTTCGATATATTAAACCTGTTCGGAAACTTCAGTTTCAGAACAGGCTACCTTGAAATGCGATGTTCTAAATCGTGCTATTTGCGCGATTTAGAACTCGTCGACCTGTTCGCTAACGGAGTTATCGAACAGGTCTATTGCGAAGCGCGGGGCAGTCTGTCGCATCCGTTCGTAAAAAAATGCCGATTTTGTGCTTTTTGCATTTTTTTGCGCTTATGAAAAAATTCGGTATATAAAAAAATCTTGACAAAATAGGCAATACGTGATACCCTCTATTAGGTTTTTTTAGGAGGTTTCTTATGAAAAAATACCTTGGAACGATTACGGCATTGCTGTTAATCTTTGCAATTGTTACAGGCTGTTCCGGCGATAAAGATGGAAATATGGCCGGAAAGACCTATTTAAAAAATTTCGACACGGCTTGGCCTAACACCCTTGACCCGTCTAAGGGTAACGACCGATACGGCCGCATCGTTTTGACCAACGTTTCGGAGTATCTGGTACGATGGGATGCCGAGGAATCGCGCATGGTTCCTGCGGGTGCGGAGTCGTGGACGGTAAGCCCCGACGGTTTGACGTACACGTTTAAAATTAGGGATATGATTTGGACGGATGACAAGCCCGTTACCGCCATGGATTATGCCTACGGCATAAGAAGAACGGCCGACCCTGCAACGGCGTCCTTGGTTTCGAATTTCGTGTACCCGCTTAAAAACGGTTTTGCGGTCGTCGAAGGAAAAATGCCCCTTTCCGAATTGGGCGTTTCCACCCCTGACGAAAAAACGCTCGTATTGGAGCTGGAAAAACCATTACCCTACTTTATGGAAATGGCTGCATACCGCGCATACCTGCCCCAACGGGAAGATTGGGTAGAAAAATACGGCGATTCCTATTCGACATCGCCTTCCACAACCCCGATGTGCGGACCCTTTGTTCTTATTGACGACTGGGTAATCAATTCTTCGATGAATTACAGAAAAAACGAAAAATTCTGGAATGCTGCAAACGTTAAGTTGGACAGGATCGAACACAAGATAATTCAAGACCCCGTTGCTATTTATAATGCGCTTTTGTCTGGCGAAATAGATTATGCAAGTGTTCCCAACGCCGAGTGGCAGAAAAAATTCATCGATAACCCCGCGTTTACAAAAAAGACCGCCGGAAGACCCGACTGCGTATATATGCTGGTAAACTGCGGTGATCCGCTGTTAAAAAACAATAAAATAAGGCAGGCGCTTTCCGCCGCCCTCGACCGGGACGATATGATTAAGGCGACCCGAAACGGCTTCGGTCTTGCGGCTTACTGGTTTTCACCGCCGAATATTACCTGCCAAGGCTTACCGTTTAACGAGGTCGGAAAGGGCCCCGTTAAGGATCTAATCCAAAAACACACGGACTTAAAGGCCTTGTTTATCGAAGGACTAAACGAATTGGGTATGGATCCCGATCCGTCCAAATACACAATCGAATTCCTTTCTTCCGGTACCTCTCAGGATTCGAGGACCGAAGGTGAATATTTCCAGCAGACATGGAAAGAAAAAATCGGCGTTAATACCTCCGTTGTGTTAAGCGAATGGGGCGAATTTAAAAACAGGCTCGACGCACAAACCTATCAGCTGGCTGCTTTGGGCTGGACTGCGGACTTTAACGACCCGGCAAACTTTCTTGAAACGGCATGGCCTGACAGCCACACCTACAAAACGAGCTGGAATAATGCCGAATTTAACGAATGCATCGTTAAGGCTCAAAGTGAAACGGACGCTAAAAAACGCTGTGAACTTTTAAAGCGGGCTGAGGTTATTTTGCTTGAAGAAGAAGCCGCCGTAATACCTATGACGACGAGGGAATCTCAGCATTTCCGAAAGACCTTTGTCAAAAACTATTCCATCGATGAACTTGATGGTATGGGCTGGCAAAAGACCGATACGTCGGAGCGAAAGTAACATGTGACGGTTTCGGGCCTGAAATCCTGCAACAGTGCACGGAGCGGCCCGGTTTTATCTGAAAACAGGCTGTTAGGTGTTACGCCGTTATCGGCACAGCCTGTTTTTTTGTATTCAGGCGGGCGGAACACTATTCCGTTTTCCGTCTGCCGTTTTTTTTGAAGCTAAAGAGTATGTGCGTTTTGACGGGGTGCGTGTAATGCAGGTGCGCCGTTCAATATTACCGTTTTTTCGGTCATTCTTATTTAAAGCAAATAAAATTCTTCAATTAAGACTGTGCCCGATTTTTTTCAAATGATTTTCTTTACGGAACGGAGCTCTTGAATCTCCGATACTCCTTGAAAAAGTTTTTTATGGAGGAACTTTATGGGGCGATACATTGTAAAGCGTCTTATTTATATGATAATAACGCTTCTTATAATTACGACAGCCACTTTTTATCTTATGCATTCCGTACCGGGCGATCCGCTGACCGCACGGGTTCAAAAGGCCTTGCCGCCGCAGATCAGGGCGAATTTCGAAAAAAAGTATGGTTTGGATAAGCCTGTTACATATCAATATTTGCTTTTTTTAAAAAATATTTTTACGCGGGGCGATTTTGGAGAATCAATTACCTACCCCGGTATTCGGGTTGCCGACACCGTGCTGAAAAATGCGCCGGTCAGCGGCAGTATAGGCGTACGCGCCCTTGCCATAGGCCTTGTGCTTGGAACCATTGCGGGAATGCTTGCCGCATTAAAACGGGGCAAATGGCCGGATTACCTTGTTATTTTTATCGCAATTTTGGGCGTTACGTTGCCGAGTTTTGTGTTGGCAAGCCTTTTGCAGTACTTTTTTGCGGTATTGCTCAATATTTTGCCGGCCATCGGCTGGGGCGCTTCCGAAAAGTACAAGGTTATACCCGTTATCGCCTTATGCTTCGGCACGATTGCAACCTATGCACGGTATGTGCGCAGCTCCGTTTTGGAGGTTTTAAACGCCGACTATATTTTGACGGCTACGGCAAAGGGCGTTTCCCATTTTAATATTTTGCGAAAACACGTGTTCCGCAATGCCATTACCCCCTCGCTCACCCTTTTGGCAGGCCGTATTGCCGGTATTTTTACCGGTTCGTTCGTTATCGAAAAGATATTCTCGATTCCCGGGCTGGGCTTCTTTTTTGTAAAGTCCATTTCCGACCGCGATTATCCGATGATAATCGGCACGACGCTGTTTTTTGCCGTGCTGTTTATCCTGTCGCAGCTGGTTGTTGATATTTTATACGTTCTGGTCGATCCCAGAATAAAACTTACAGAATAGAATGTTTTTAAGCGGTATAAATAGTACCGCTTAAAAACATAGCCGAGTTTGCCGTTCGGCAAACATCGCAGTATTATATGCACTTTTTCATTTCATTGCAAAAGTGCGGAAATTCATCAATCCTCGGTTTTTGATAAAACCTGCGGTTGATGAATTTAAAAGAAGGTAGATTTTATGGAAATTACAAAAGAAATGTTTGAACGCATTCCGAAAAGTAGGGAAGATGCGGAATTGATCGTGCGGCCGTCAATCAGTTTTTGGCAGGACGTATGGCGAAGGCTTAAAAAGAACCCCGTGGCTATGTCGTCTTTGGTGCTGCTGGCCGTTTTGGTTTTTATGGTTATTTTCGGCCCGTATTTTACCAAATTCGAATACAATAGAATCGATTCTTCGATTAAGGATATAAAGCCGAACTCCACGTATTGGTTCGGTACTGACAATGCGGGCAGGGATATTTTTACCCGCGTTTGGACGGCAGGGCGGGCCTCGCTTGAAATAGGTCTTTTTGCAGCCCTGCTTTCTACCAGTATCGGTGTTTTGTACGGCTGTGCTTCGGGTTTTATCGGCGGCCGAACCGACACGATAATGATGCGTATCATCGAAATTTTATCGGCGCTGCCCTATCTTCTCGTCGTTATCCTTTTTCAAATCCGCTTTCAGGATAGGAGCTTGCGCACGCTGCTTTTTGCCCTGATCGTTACGAGCTGGACGGGAACGGCCCGCATTGTGCGCGGCGAGGTTTTGCGCGTAAAGGCGCAGGAGTTCGTGTTGGCCGCCCAAACGCTGGGGGTCAGCGCATGGAAAATTATCACGAAGCATTTAGTTCCGAACGTTATGCCCATCGTTATTGTCAGCATTACATTCAGCGTTCCCGGCTTTATCTTTGCAGAGGCCTTTTTGTCGTATCTCGGCATCGGTCTTGCCCCGCCTGCAACCTCGTGGGGCGTTATGTGTGCAGACGCACAAACCGGTATGATGTTTTTTCCGTATCAGCTTTTCTTTCCGACGATTATGATCGCCTTGGTTATGCTTGTGTTTGCCCTGCTGGGCGACGGGCTCAGGGACGCCCTTGATCCCAAATTGAGAAAATAGGGGGCCTGTATGCAGCACAATCAAAAACTGTTGGAAGTAGACAATCTATACGTTTCGTTTAATACATACGCGGGCGAGGTCAAGGCTGTCCGCAACATCAATTTTCATCTGTACCCGGGCGAAACGCTGGCCTTTGTCGGCGAGTCCGGCTGCGGAAAAACCGTTACCGCTAAATCGCTAATGCGTCTTTTGCCGGCGGAATCGTCGGTTATAAAAGAAGGCTCCAAAATTACCTTTGACGGCAAGGACGTTATCAAGATGAAGGGGAAGGAGCTGACCTCGCTGCGCGGAAGCGACATCAGTATGATCTTTCAAGACCCGATGACGAGCTTGAACCCGACGATGCGGGTCGGAAAACAGATAACCGAGGCCCTTATTCTGCACCGCCGCTTGAATAAGACGCAGGCAAGGGAAGAAGCGATAAAACTGCTTCAGCTCGTTCAAATTCCCAATCCCAAAGAACGCTTTAAGGCCTTTCCGCACGAACTGTCAGGCGGTATGCGCCAGCGGGTTATGATAGCCATAGCCCTTTCGTGTAACCCCAAGCTGCTGTTAGCCGACGAGCCGACGACCGCCTTGGACGTAACTATTCAAGCGCAGATTTTGGATCTGCTTTCCAATCTAAAAAAGCAACTGAACACGTCCATTATCCTGGTAACGCACGATTTGGGCGTAGTTGCGAATTTTGCAAACAGAATTCAGGTAATGTATGCGGGCGAAATAATCGAAGAGGGTACCACGGACGAAATTTTTTACGAATCGAGGCACCCGTATACGTGGGCTCTTTTAAATTCGATCCCCAAGGTGCACGATAAGGGCAGCAAACTGTATTCGCTGGGCGGTACCCCGCCCGATCTGCTTTTGCCGCTTGAAGGCTGTCCGTTTGTTTCGCGGTGCGATCACGCTATGAAAATCTGCAAGGTGCGGCACCCCGAATGTACCTGTCACACGGAGACGCACAGGTCATGGTGCTGGCTCGAACACGAATTTTCGGGAACACATGATTGGAACGTTTTGAGAAGGGGCGGTAAAAATGAATAATAAAGAGATTTTGATACAGGTAAAAGATTTAAGCCGGTTTTTTAAGGTAGGCCGAAAAAAGATTTTAAAGGCCGTCGATCACGTAACCTTCGATATTTACAAGGGCGAAACCCTCGGCGTTGTAGGCGAGTCGGGCTGCGGAAAAACGACCTGCGGCAGAACGGTCTTGGGTATGTACAAGGCGACAAGCGGCTCCGTTTTATACGGTTCGACCGACATTCACGCCTTAAAAGGCAAAGAGAAAAAGGCTTTTAAAAAAAAGGCCCAGTATATCTTTCAAGACCCCTACGCCTCCCTTGACCCGCGAATGACCGTCGGCGACATTATCGCAGAGGGAATGGATGTGCATTTTAGCCTTTCAAAACAGGAGCGGCTCGATAAAATAAACGCCATGCTGACCAAGGTCGGCTTGAACAAGGAGCATGCCCTGCGGTACCCGCATGAAATGTCCGGCGGGCAGCGGCAGCGTATCGGTATTGCAAGGTCGCTTGCGGTAGAACCGTCGTTTATAGTCTGTGACGAACCCATTTCCGCCCTTGACGTTTCCATTCAGGCGCAGATCATCAACCTGCTGCATGACCTAAAAGGCGAAATGGGCTTAACCTTTATGTTTATCTCGCACGACCTTTCGATGGTAAAGCATATTTCCGACAGGATCGCTGTTATGTACCTCGGTTCTATCGTGGAACTTGCCGAAAGCAGCAAAATCTACGATTCGCCGATGCACCCATACACGAAGGCCCTCATTTCCGCCATTCCCGTTCCCGATCCCAAGATAGGTGCAGGGAAACAGCGCATTAAACTTGAAGGCGAAGTTCCTTCTCCCATAAACACGCCGCCGGGCTGTAAATTCGTTAACCGGTGCGCCTACGCAAAACCGGAATGCAGCGAAACCGCTCCGCAGATCAAGGACTTGGGCGAAAACCACTTTGTCGCCTGCCATTTGTTCAATTAGCGGACTTATGAGTACCCTGAAAAGGCTTTGAAAGCATGCGTTTTCAAAGCCTTTTTTGTGCAGAACCGGAGCCTTAAAATCGCCCCCTTGAATCGGCTTTTTCCGCCGCCCGCATAGACCCATAGGCCATACAGCACGGTTTTTGTATTCCATCGGCCGTACGGCCGGTTACCCTGCCTTTATATTCCGTCAGCTGCACATTCGGCTGCCCCGCCGCGGGAAGCGCAGACTGTAAAATCCTTAAAAATCCGCAATAAGGGATTGACAATCTTCCGCAAATAAGATAGTATTATAGTTATATGGTATACAATATCGAAAATCATTTGTGTCTTTTTTTTAAAAAACGGCAGATGGTTTTATCGGCATGAATAATTACTAAAAGTATCGAAAGGAGTTCCATCGAATAATGAAAGTAATTTATGATCAAAACCGACCTATCTATCTGCAAATTGTCGAAAGAATTAAACGGGAAGTGGTAAACGGCGAGATAAAACCCGGCGACAGAATTTTGTCTATGAGCGATATGTCGGAAAAAATGGACGTAAATCCGAATACGATGTTTCGGGTTTACAAGGAGCTGGAAAATCAGGGCATCATCGAAAGCCGCCGCGGATTAGGTTCCTATCTTGTCGAAGACGAGGGGGTCGTTGCAAAACTTTTGGAAGAAATGGCCGGCGAAATACTCACAACGGCTATCAATGGTTTGCGGGAACTTAATTTTACAGACGAGCAGATAGTCGAGGCGGTAAAATCCAAACTGAAAGCGAGGTAGGATATGAGTGTTATATTGGAAACCGAAAATTTGCGCAAGGCCTATTTAGGCAGAAAGGCAGTTTTGCACGGCGTGAATTTAAAGGTCGAAAGCGGCAGGATTATGGGGCTTTTAGGGCCTAACGGTTCGGGCAAAACTACGTTTTTAAAACTGATAGCGGGGCTTTTAAAACCGTCGGGCGGAAGTTTCAGGGTGTGCGGAGAAGAATTCGGGATCTCAACTAAAAAGATTGTTTCGTTTTTACCCGATAAAAACGTAGTGTACTCGTGGATGAGTTCGGAGAACGCCATCGGGTTTTATGCTGACTTTTTCGAAGACTTCGACAAGGCAAAGGCGTTTGAAATGCTTAAATTTATGAAGCTCGACCCCAAACAAAGCGTGGGAACCATGTCGAAGGGTATGATCGAAAAACTGAATTTAACGCTCACTTTTTCGCGGCATTCCAAATTGTACATTTTGGACGAGCCATTGGGCGGTACGGATCCCGTTGCCCGCGAACAGATCATCAAAACTATTATCAAAACGTGGTCGGAAGAAAGCGCTATTTTAATTACGACCCACCTTGTTTCTGACATCGAACACGTTTTTAACGATGTAGCTTTTTTAAAGGACGGGGAAATCGTTTTAGAAGGCGATGCCGAGGATTTGCGCTCTACGCGGGGTAAATCGATATACCAAATTTATCTTGAGGTTTTCGGTTAAACCCGAAGCCGTGTTCAAATCCGATTAGTAGTTTAAGGAGAGAAGAAGTTATGTTACGTATTTTTAAATATGAGCTGCGAAGGCGCAGAAACAAGATATTTATTTTCGGCGGAACGATGGCGGGCCTGTCACTGGGTACGCTGATCCTGCTTTTGTTCAAACAAAACGCCATTGGTGCGGTGCTTATGCGGACGGGCGGTACCGAAGGCCTGTGGTACAGCCTAACGGTTTTTGCCCTTGTCTTTATCCCGATGGTAATGTTTTTTACGTGCAGTAACGGGCATGTCGATGAGCTTTTATACAAGGACACCAATTACCTGATGCTGACCATTCCCATCCGCAGCGAAGCGATTTTGGGCGGGCGTCTGCTGGCCGGTTTTGTGGAATTTTCGATATATGCGGTTATCGCGTCTTTTTTCGGCCTTATCTTTCTTGCATGGGGCTCTTCTTTTGCTTCCTCAATGATGTCCAATGAGGTCGGCTTTTCTTTTGCCCTCTCGACGATTATGCGGGGCCTTTTTATAGACAATATCCTGCCGGTGCTGTACTTTTTTTTCTCGTCGCTGGCAGGGTTTTTGGTCGTGGGAACGGGCTTTATGTTTGTAAAAGCGCTGACGCGCTCCTTTATCCGCCGAAAAACGCTTGCGCAAATTCTTGCCGTTGTAGCCTTTGTGTTTATCTTTTATTGGCTTATCCGGCTGGGCTC
This sequence comes from uncultured Treponema sp., assembly GCA_963540475.1. Classification (GTDB taxonomy): domain Bacteria; phylum Spirochaetota; class Spirochaetia; order Treponematales; family Treponemataceae; genus Treponema_B. The sequence goes on from CAUTPO010000003.1 coordinate 25,285, forward strand.
TTATTTGAGCGTTCAGTTGGACCTTGTGCAATCGCTTGATTTGCGGCTTTTTTCGTTTAACGGCGAGGCGGAAGGCGTTTTTAAAGAGGTAAAACCGATGGATATTCATCTGGTTACTACGATTATGCTGTTTCTCGTTGCGGCGGGGTTTTTCATACTTACGAGCCGGCTTTTTGATAAAAAGGTGGAGCTGTAAGATTGTAAAACAGGCGTTCAATGTAACCGGGCTTAAAAACCGCTTGCCTGTTGGATAAAAAGATGAGTGAATCAACAACCCCGACGCTCGCGTCGGGGTACAGTGCTCAATGTTTCGCACTGTATGTTCTATAAGGTGGTTGTAGTCGGCTTTAATACCCTCATGTTACGACGCAAGCGTCGGGGTATTAAACCCTCCGCACGAATAAAGACGGGAAAACAAACAAGGCAGACGGAAAACCGCCTGCCTTTGTTAATCTTGTTTACATGTGTTTGGATACAAAGCCGACCAGTTCTTTTTTTTCCATAAAACCGGAATACCTGTCAACTTCTTTTCCGTTCTTAAACAAAATAAGGGTCGGAATAGACATAAACCGCAACTTTGCCGCAAGCGGCTTTGCATCACCGTCGTCTATATCCGATTTGGCTATGACAGCCTTGTCGCCGAGTTCTGCTGCGGCGGCCTCCAGCTCAGGACCGAGCTGCACACAACCCGGTCACCAACCGGCCCAAAAGTCTATCAAAACGGGCTTGTCGGTTTTTAGTGCATCATCGAAATTTTTTTGAGTAACCTGTAACATTTCCATAACTCCTTCTATCGAATTTCAAACCTGCAAAATTTTGCACAGCCTGAGTTTTAAATATATAAAAATCCCCGCTCATATACAAGAGCAAAGCCGTTTAAACCGCGTAATTTTCCGAATTCGGGCCGACAAATTTGGCTGCCGACACCCTTTTGCTTTTTCGGTCTAAAACCGGCTAAAAAGATATGCCCGTCCGGCAAAAAACGTAAAAACCGGCTTGCAGCAAGCCGCGAATTGGGGTAAACTTGACGCTGTGAAGGAGTGCCGATTATGGAAAACGATATAAAGGCGAATTTGGAGCTTGTCCGTTCCAGAATGGAGAAGGCGTGTAAGGCCTGCGGCCGCAAACCCGAAGAGGTCAGACTTTTGATGGCGACAAAAACGGTGGAACCTGACCGGATATTGCAGGCAATGCACTGCGGCGAGCTTTTGATCGGGGAAAACAAGGTGCAGGAGCTTACGGCCAAATACGAGGCCTTGGCCGGTGTCAAACACGAAACCCATTTTATCGGTCATCTTCAAACGAATAAAATCAAAGAAGTTGTAAAGTATGCGGACTGTATCGAATCGGTGGATAGGCTCGATCTTGCCGAAAAACTGAGCAGACGGCTGCAAACCGAAAATAAAACAATCGATATTTTAATTCAGGTAAACACGTCTGCAGAAGAAAGCAAGTTCGGCTGTAAACCCGAAGAGGCTGCGGCATTAACCGAAAAAATCGCCCGCCTGCCCGCGCTTAGTATAAAAGGCCTTATGACAATCGGTATTTTTTCCGATGATATGAATAAGGTACGCCTGTGTTTTAAACTTTTACAAAAAATACGGCAGGAAATTAAGGCGAAAAATCTGCCGGGCGTTTCTATGGACGTGATGTCGATGGGAATGACAGGCGATTTGGAAGTTGCAATAGAAGAAGGCTCGACCCTTGTGCGGGTCGGAACTGCAATATTCGGCAAGCGGAATTATCCCGATTCCTATTATTGGAACGAGAATAGCCCGTCCGCATAAAGCGCTTTTTGTGTCCGCAAAGCCGTATCGGGCGCCGCAGGGTGCCGTTTAAAAGTTTTTTTTAACAAGGGCGGCGTGTTTAAAAAAAGCCCGAATGTCGATGAGAGGGAGTTAAGGTTTTGAAAAAAATACAGCGGTATTCCGTTTTTTTCTGTACGGTTTTTGTCTTTTTTACGGCGTTTTCGGCTGCGGCGCAGGAAAACGGTACGGTATTGAAGGTCAACCCTGATATAAAGAGCATAGAAATAAGCGTTTCCGATGTGGATATTTTTATTTCGCCCTCACCTTCGGCGGATACGGTTATCAGTTATAAGCTTGAGCTTTTGGAAAACACCTCGCTTTCGGTTACGCGGAACGGTAAATATCTCAAGTTTACGGAACTTTTGCCGGCCCGCGGCAGTCTTTATATCTATGTTCCAAAATCGCTTTTGCTGGAAAGCTGCCGTATTCAGGCCGTAAACGCTAAAATCGAAGTTACAGGTATCAAATCCGTGTATTTTGCAGTTTCGGCAATCAAAAGTTCCGTAAAAGTTGACGGTACTCGGTTTAAAAACGTGCTTGCCGCTGTTGCAGACGGAGAGGGTTTGACCTTTAAAAGCGGTATTGTTTCGGTTGCGGATTTTGCCGTAAGCAAGACCGCAGCGGTTATCGACATAGCTGAGGAAGAGGCCGTCTGCAATCTTTTTGTTTCAGGCGATTCGGAGACGGGCATTACCTTTAAGGGCGAAGCACTCGGAAAAAGGCTGCTTTCCGTTTCTCCGCCCAAACCGAAAAAGTTTATAGCCGTCAATTCCGCGTTTTCGACCGTCGCCTTGAATTTTATCGCGCCCTTAAAGGAGCCTGAAGAGAAATTCGATGTGTACGGAATAAGCGAATTCGGCCCTAAACGCCCGCCCCAAACCGATGGTTCTTCCCGTTTTCTGCCCCGGCCTGCCGCCGAATAGGGTGCACAATGAATGGCTTTGCTGGTATGAATAATGCGGAACAAGACTATTGGGCGTATTGGGAAAAATGTATCTCGCTTTTTGAAAAAGCCGGTCCCGAAAAGGCCTTTGAATATGCAAAAGATATTGCAAAACGCCTGCACGTTCCGGACGCTCTGATAAACCGTATTCTTGCAGTTAATCTGTCAGCCTATTCGGCCAAAATCGACGGCCTTATGGAAGAATGTATACGGCGGGCGAAGGACGAGAAAGCTAAGGCTCTTTGTCTTTATTACGATATGGATTCCGGCTGGGAAAGTACGATGTATATTTGTAAAGACTTTTCCAAAAAAAGCAATTCGTGGATCGGAGCTTCGCGGAGTTGGATCGATATAGACAAGGCGCGGGGGCTTTCGGGTATTTACAAAAAAGAAGCCGATTCGGCGTTTTTGGCAGATGATACAAGCACCGGAATTTGTATTTTGCTTATGTTGAAAACGGCTCTTGCGTTTAAGGTTACGGCCGATAAATACGGAGATTGCGGTCTGCATATATGTATTACCTGTACGGAAAGCGATTTTATCCGGCTGACGCAGCCTTGAAAGCCCGGCGGCTCGGGCCCGCGCAGTATTGCAGGAAAATGTATTGCCGATACCGAGCTTGATACCACCGATATTCCGGAACCGTTGTTGTGATAGTACGGCGGTGGGGAAAAATAAATGACGTTTTTTTTCTTCCGTCCTCTTGACCCTCGCTTTGTTTTTTGATACACTACGCTCCGTTTAACGGTTCGGGAGGGTACAATGGCATATTTACAATTACGGCTGCAATTTCTCTTTTTGCTCCTTTCGAACGATTATTTTTACGGCAAATTTTAACATCGGTTCATTCCGATGTTTTTTTTTGCCCTTTTGAAAACGGCCGGTTCAGCCGGCGGGAGGTTAGAATGGAAAATGTTTTCAGAGGCCGTTCGCTTACGGTCATCGACGATTTTTCGATTGAGGAGCGGAAGTACCTTTTTGAAAAAACGGCCCGTTTAAAAAAAGCAATTCAAGACGGCGACGAAAAAATTATGGACGAATTTAGAATCGGAGACGGCGACTTCGGTATTTACGAGGTTTTTTTGGAATCGAGTACCCGCACAAAAGAGTCGTTTAGAAACGCCGCAAAATTTCACCGCGTAAAACTGAGCGATTTGGCCGCAGAATCGTCTTCTTTTAACAAGGGCGAAAGCTATGCCGACACCTTTAACACGCTTGCAGGTTACGGCAACAGTATTTTTATTGTCCGAAGTAAAATCGAAGGCGTGTGCCGCTGGCTCGAAGCGGAAACAAAGGATTTTTACGAAAGAAACGGCTTAAAAAGAAAGCCCGCTTTTATAAATGCAGGCGACGGCAAACACGAACACCCGACACAGGAACTTTTGGACGAATTCACCTTTCTCGAAGATAATAACAACTCGTTCAGCTCGATACATATTGCCCTTGTAGGCGATCTGTATCACGGCAGGACCGTACACTCGAAAGCCGACGGCCTTAAAATCTTCGACTCCGTTTGTGTCGATTTAATCGCCCCGCCGGAACTGGCCATGCCCGATTATTACAAGCTCAAAATGAAAGAAAACGGCTTTCAAATACGCGAATTTCCGTCCATCGAGGAGTACCTGAACACTTGCACGGATGTTGCGTCCATCTGGTATTTTACGCGGCCGCAGCTTGAACGTATGGGCGACCAAATATTGAAAAGGCAGGACGAGCTGAGAAAAGCGATTACATTCCGCAAAGAATTTACAGGGCGTTTACCCGAAAACACCTGTTTTTATCACCCCCTGCCGCGCCACCGCGCCCACCCCGTCATTCCGCCCTTTTTGGACTCTACGCCCTTGAACGGCTGGGAGCGGCAGTCCATCAACGGAATGTACGTCAGAATAGTCCTGCTTTCGATGATTGCCGGAAAAATCGGCAGTGATTATGAGCCGTCAAACGGCAAAAAGACGCCGGCCTGCGATACCGAAGACCGCTATACCTCGGAAGAATATATCATCGAAGCACCGTCCGCCGAAAATAAACAGCGGGGTACCTTTGCCGAAGGCGTCAAGCCGATTCAAAACGGCATTGTCATCGATCATATTTGCCGCGGCGATGAGCCGGCCGTAATCAGGCGGCACATGGCCAAAATCATCGAAGTGATGAAATTGACGGACGGCAGGGGCGGCGAGTGGGTGTCCTCGTCTACAAAAGACAAGGGCGTGTTCAAAGGCATTATTTTCCGGCCGGGGGAATACCGTTTTTCGCGGGCCGATTTAAAACGCCTTTCGGCTGTCGCGGCGAGCTGCACCCTTAATTTGATAAAAAACGGAAAAACCGAAGCGAAGTACCGTACGCGTCTTCCGCCGCGCATATACAATTTTGACGATTTGGTCTGTAAAAACGAAGACTGCGTTTCCCATCCGGCGCAGGCGGAAGGAGCCCCTGCCGTGTTTTTGCGGACTGCGGATAACCGCTACGCCTGCCGCTACTGCGGAACGGTGCACGATTTTAAAGAAATTTGGAATGCAGATGCCGGCAAGGCCTGAAATTCCGGTAAGCGAAGCCTGTAGCCGAAAAAGGGACAAACTGCCTGTTCGTGTGTACGCGGTTTTAAAATCGGGTTAAAAAAAGGAAGCCGCCCGAAAAGGAGGAGAAAGGGCGGCTTGTGAATAGAATAATAGTGTGTGTCTTCTGTGTATGAATGGAATATACAGAATTTTACTATAAATGTCAATAGAATTTAAAAAAAATGGACAGGGTTTTTGCCGATAGATTTTTAATCCGTTTTGTGATACAGTATTCAAAATAATTCTTTGCTTACGTTAAGGGAGCGTTTAAATGAAAATATTGGTAATAAATTGCGGAAGCTCCTCGTTAAAGTATCAACTTATCGATATGACAAACGAGGACGTTTTGGTAAAGGGGCTTGTCGAACGGATCGGTATTGACGGTTCAAGGATTAAGCATGAAAAAAAGGGTATGGATGCCGTTTTAATCGAAGAGAGGATGGACGATCACAAAAGGGCCATTCAGCTGGTGCTTGAAGCGCTGGTGGACAAAAAACACGGTGCGGTCGCTTCGATGAGCGAAATATCGGCTGTCGGACACAGGGCTGTACACGGAGGCGAAAAGTTCAACAAGTCCGCCATCGTAAACGATGCGGTTATGCAGGGGATCAAAGAATGTATCGATTTAGCGCCCCTTCACAATCCGGCAAATATTATGGGTATCGAAGCCTGCCAAGCTCTTATGCCGAACACGCCGATGGTTGTGGTCTTCGATACGGCCTTTCACCAGACAATGCCGGCGGAAAATTATCTGTATGCCCTGCCCTACGAATACTACGAAAAATACAAGATTAGACGATACGGTTTTCACGGTACCTCGCACCGTTTTGTTTCGGCACGGGCAGCCGAAATGCTGAACAACAAGTCGGCCGATTTTAAGGTGATTACCTGTCACCTTGGAAACGGTTCCAGCCTTGCAGCCATTAAGGGTGGAAATTGCGTGGACACCTCGATGGGCTTAACACCGCTTGAAGGCCTAGCGATGGGTACGCGTTCGGGCGACCTTGACCCTGCCATTCTCCCCTTTATTATGAACAAGGAAAAGCTTTCGGCCGATGCGATGAGCGACGTTTTGAACAAAAAGTCGGGCGTGCTGGGTATCTCCGGCGTCAGCAGCGACTTTAGGGATATTGAAGCCGAGGCAGGAAAGGGAAACAGACGGGCACAGCTTGCCTTGGACGTTTTTTGTAACCGTGTCAGGAAATACATTGCAGCGTATGCGGCCCAGCTCGGCGGTGCGGACGCCCTCGTTTTTACCGCAGGGATCGGCGAAAACTCGATAGAGCTTCGGGAAAAAATCTGCGACGGCCTGCAATTCCTCGGTGTGGAGATGGATACGGAAAAAAACAAGATCCGCGGCAAGGCTGCCGATGTCAGCACGGCCTCGTCAAAGGTGAAAATCCTCGTTATTCCCACCAACGAAGAACTGATGATCGCAAAAGATACAATGGCTTTGGTTAAATAAGGGCTTTGCGTCTTTAAAACAAGAAACCTTGCAGGCCGGAAAGCGGCTTTGCAAGGTTTTTTTATGCGGGAATGATTTCCGGTCTTATTTTTTTGTTTTTGCGGCAGTTTTCGTTTTAGCAGCAGCGTTTTTTGCAGGGCGTGTTTTTTGCACCTGTGCGGGTTTCGCTTTGGCCGCCGCAGGTTTTTCGGAGGCTTTCTTGCTCGCAGCCTTTGGTTTTACGGTTTGCAAAAGCCTGTTTTTTTCGATTTCGGCCTGAGCCGCCGCAAGGCGGGCTATCGGTACGCGCAGGGGCGAGGCCGAAACATAGTCCATACCGGTCTTGCAAAAAAACTTGACAGAATCGGCGTCTCCGCCGTGTTCGCCGCAGATACCTATTTCCAGATTTTTTCTAGCGGCGCGGCCTTTTTGAACGGCACCCTCGACCAAAATACCGACGCCCTCCTGATCCAGCGTTTGGAACGGATCGGCCTTAAAAATGCCGTTCTTGTCTTCGTCTATATATTCCGACAAAAACTTTCCCGCATCGTCGCGGCTTATACCTAAGGTCAGCTGGGTTAAATCGTTTGTCCCAAAAGAAAAGAATTCGGCGTATTCTGCAATTTTATCGGCATGTAAGGCGGCGCGCGGGGTTTCGATCATTGTACCGACCATATATTTCAGCTTTTTGTCCTTGGCCTTTTTTTCGATTATGTCGTCGGCAATCCGCCTGACCCTCGTTTCAAGGAGGCGGAATTCCTTGGCGTCAATCGTGAGGGGAATCATAATTTCGGGCAGTACCGCTATGCCTTTTTTTTGTGCGGTACAAGCTGCCGTGATAATGGCCTCGACTTGCATATCCAGAATTTCAGGATAGGTAATAGCAAGCCGGCAGCCGCGGTGCCCGAGCATGGGGTTAGCCTCGGTCAGCTGTTCGACGCGTCTTTTTACGCTTGCAAAACCGATGTTGAGTTTTTCCGCAACCTTTTGCTGCCCCTCCTTATCGTGCGGCACGAATTCGTGCAGCGGCGGGTCGATCAAGCGGATCGTAACGGGATACCCATTCATCGCTTTAAAGATGCTTTCAAAATCGCGCACCTGATACGGCAAAATTTTTTTAAGGGCTTTTTGCCGTGCCTCAAAACTGTCGGCGATAATCATTTCGCGGATTGCGAGGATTCGGTTTTCGTCATGAAAGAACATGTGTTCGGTTCTACAAAGCCCGATACCCTCGGCCCCATGGTTTACGGCCGTTTTTGCGTCTTCGGGGGTGTCGGCATTGGTTCTGACCCGCACCTTTCGTATCTCGTCTACCCACTGCATTATTTTTTTGTAAGAGGCCGGCGGTTTTGGATTGATGAGGGGGAGTTCGCCCCGATATACCATGCCCTTTGTGCCGTCCAAGGTGATATAATCGCCCTCTTTCAGTACGAGGCCGCCGCTTTCAACCCGGTTTGTTTCGTAGTCAATATGAATTGCCTCGCAGCCGACGATACAGCATTTGCCCCAGCCGCGCGCAACAACCGCCGCATGGCTTGTTTTGCCGCCCGTAGCCGTCAAAATGCCCTCGGCGGCATGCATTCCGCCGACATCTTCGGGGCTGGTTTCGTGGCGTACCAAAATAACCTTTTGCCCGTCTTTGCGCGCCGCCTCGGCCTTCTGTGCCGAAAGGTAGATCCGTCCGCAGGCAGCGCCCGGCACGGCGGCAATTCCCGACGCAAAGAGTGAAGCCTTTATTTCCGTATGCGCGGAATAGTTTAAGGTTTTATAAAACACGCCTTCGATATCGGCGGCCTTTATCCGTGCCACAGCCTCTTCTTTCGTTATCAGTTTTTCTTCGACCATATCGACGGCCATCTGAAAGGCAGCAACGGGCAGCCTTTTTCCGATACGGCACTGGAGCATATAGAGCTTTCCTTCTTCTACCGTAAACTCCAAGTCCTGCATATCCTTATAGTGCTGTTCGAGGGTTTTCCGTACCTCGCATAATTCCTTATAGGCCTTGGGGTCTTGCTTTGCGAATACATCGAGCTTTATCGGTGTTCTAATACCTGCAACGACGTCTTCACCCTGTGCATTAAAAAGATACTCGCCGTAAAACTCGTTTTTGCCCGAATTGGGGTCCCGCGTAAAACAAACCCCCGTTCCCGAGGTGTTCCCCTTATTGCCGAAAACCATCTGCATAATGTTTACAGCCGTACCATCGCACCCGGTAATGTTTTCGACCTTGCGGTAGGTAACAGCCTTTTCCGACATCCACGAACCGAAAACGGCGCCTACAGCCCCCCATAATTGCTCCAAGGGCTTTTGCGGAAAATCGGCCTTTATTTCTTTTTTGTACAGGGCCTTTGACTTTTCGATCAGTTCCGCTAACTCTTCTTCGTTTACATCCGTATCGGAAACCTTTTCGCCTGCCCCGTATCCAAGCCTTTTTTTTGTCTTTTTTTATTTTATATCGTCAAAAATCTTATCGAATTTTTCCCTGTCAATGTTCATCGCGATGGAACCGTACATAAGAATAAACCGCCGGTATGCATCGAGGGCAAAACGCGCGTTTCCCGTTTTTTCCGTAAGCCCCTGCACCGACTCGTCGTTTAAGCCCAAATTCAATATGGTTTCCATCATACCGGGCATGGAAACGGCCGCACCCGAACGCACCGAAACGAGCAGCGGATCCTTTTTATCGCCCAGTTTTTTGCCGGTGATTTTTTCCAGCTTTATCAGATAGTCTTCCACCTGCTTTTTTAGCTCGGCAGGGTACCGTCTGTTGTTTTTATAATATTCCGCACAGACTTCGGTCGTAATCGTAAAACCCGCCGGCACGGGGAGCCCTATGGACGTCATTTCCGCAAGCCCTGCGCCCTTTCCGCCCAACAGGTTCCGCATCGAACCGCTGCCCTCGGCCTTTCCTCCGCCGAAAAAATAAACATACTTAGACTTTGCCATCGCATTATCCTCCAAAATATCGAATAATCCGTCCGAAAACACGGGGGCTTTGAGCCCGAAACCGTTCGCGAAACGCAAGACCGTTTTACAACTTATACGGTAAAAGCCTGTAATACGGTCAGGCAGGCATTTTTGCAAAGGTCCGAACAAAAAAAAGCCCTGAGAGCCTGCATAAAACGCCCATTATCCGATTATCGAATCATTGTATCTTGTCGAATACCGAATGTCAATGTATAATATCCTTAAATTATGAAAAAAATACCGCGTTTTTATTCGTTTTTTTATCTCCTATTGTTTATTGTCCATTCGGTAATTCCGCAGGCCTCGTGCAAAATAACGGAGGCCGGCACCAAATCCGCAAGTCCGAATAATGCCCCGCTTTTGCAGACGGTCGTTCTGACCTTTTCAGGCGACATTATGGCGCACGATGTCAACTATTCGATGAAAGATTACAGCAAAATTTACGAGGACGTACAAGAGCTGCTTTCGGCGGACAGTTTGAGCTTCGGCAATATCGAAATGCCCGTATGCGACGAGCTGCCCCTTTCAAACTATCCTAATTTTAATGTGCATTCGGACTACTTAAAGGCTGCGGCAACGGCAGGCTTCGACGTTTTTTCGTTTGCAAATAATCATACCAATGACCGTCAAATTAAGGGGATAGAGGGAACGGCCGCTTCGTTTAAACGTCTGCACGAGGAATTTTTAAAAGAAAAAAGCCGCCGGTTGTATGCGTCGGGCTTAAAGGCGGCAAAAGAAGAGGATTTCAAACCCGTTTTGATAGAAAAAGACGGCTGTAAGATCCTGTTTTTGGCCGTAACGGAGATACTGAATTCGCACGATAAATCGAAGGAGCTTGTGTATTACTCTTCCGTAGGCGAACAGCAGGCTCTGGCGGAAAAAATACGGAATATGCGGGCCGAAACCCCATGCGATTTATTCGTTTTGAGCCTGCATATCGATGAAAAAGAATACGGCAGGACGGTAACGCAGGCAAAAAAGGACCGTTTTAAGGCCCTTGCCGCTGCGGGTGCCGACATTATTTGGGCAAACCACCCGCATGTCTTTCAGGGCTGGGAAATTGCGGACATCGAATACGAAGATGAAACGGTCAATAGCCTGTTTTTTCCAAAAACTGTGCCTGCCGAAAGCGGACCGCCTGAAACGGAAAAGGGCATGTCTGAACTGCCCGCCCCAAAACCGCTCAAATTCCGTAAAAAAGCCTTTTTTATGTACTCGATGGGAAACTTTATTTCCGGCCAGCGCAGCAAACCGAATTACCAAAACCCGCAGCACTACTGGGAATACACCGGCGATTCCGCCCTGATGCAACTGAAGTTCCCGAAAGGGGCTGGCTTCGATTTTGCAAGGGCTGAAGTAAACCCCGTTTTGATTACGGCCTACCATGGAACGGACGGCATTGTGGTAAAGCGGCTTACCCCCGAATGGGCGGAAACCCTGCCCGAACATGAGCAAAATTATTACCTAAAGCGTCTCGAATTGATGAAAGCTGCCCTGCCGCTGTAAACGGGCTTACGGAACGGGAAGTGTTCTGGTACGCTGAACCACGTATCGAGCATCAGCAGTTTTTAATACACTGCGTCTTAAAACGAAATGTTCGCACCTTGATTAAAAATTATTCAGAAATTTTTCAATCGGTATCTTTTTTATAGTTGTTTCTTTCAATTTCCCTTCTTCCGTATAATATTCCAAGTACAAGAAATTTTCTTTAATAAAAGAATTATTACCGATAACAAAATATTTGCACCCTGCTCTATACATATCTTCCGGTTCAAGAATTCTGATCTTTTTATTCCCAAATATGGAGTGTAATTCTATTAGGATATCGGCGGTTAATACAAGTTCATTTTCCGCATCGGCAAAAGCAACCAAAAAAAATTCCTGGGAGAGTTTTTCCCTATCTGCTGAAAAAAAATAAGTTCTTCGGTCCGGCCCCACTGAACTGCCTAAATCATATCGGCAGCATTTATCCGATATCCACTTAAAAGACGGCGGTGGAAGACTTATATGCCAGCAGGTTGAATATTTCTTATTGGTTTTTAAATTAGTAACTTCAAATTTATATTTCTTTTCAGAATGGTCAGCAAT
>CAUTPO010000004.1:0-36951 GCA_963540475.1 uncultured Treponema sp.
ATAACTGTCAAAAAGGGTGAAAATATTGACTACAAAACATCTAGTCAGACTTTTACGGCATATTACGGCGATATGTGGACTACGCTTAAATCGCAGGCAGAAGGAAAAATCAAGTATAAACCCAATTATGAAAATAAAGACTGGAAACTTAGCGATTCTTCGGGGGTCTCTTTGACCGGCACTTATAAGTTTACTGCCGATACCACGGTTTTCGCCGAAGCAAAACTGATAGATGTAACGATTACTATTACAGGCGACAGCCGTATTACCGTAACGCCTCCCGATACAATCAAAGTGCCGAAAGGGACGCAATTCGGCACAGTTAAGGCTGAGATAGAAAGGAAGATTTCATATCCGGCAGATTTTATAGTAAAACAATGGAAACAAGACAATGCAAGCGGCCGCGTCATATCTGATCATGCACGTTTCGGAAGAAATACGACGCTGTATGCCGAAACAAAATCGATTAATGTTACCATAACAATACAAGGTGACAGTCATATTCATGTAGACCCTGCACATAATACTATCACAAGGCCGAGCGGAGAAACGTGGAAAAACATAAAAAATGCTGTAAAAGGCAGCGTAACGTGCGATCCCGGCTATATCGTGTCTCTATGGAAAAAAGGCGGGGCAAGCGGAATAAATCTGGAAGATATTGATAAGTTTGAAGATGATACCGTCATATATGCGGTGGAGCAGGCTGTTCCCGTTCCTGAAAACGTTTTGGTAACACCGCCTGTGGGAGGCATTCCCGGCCATGCTGTTTCATACACCTTGCCCGGCACCGATAATTCATGGAAAGGTGTATTTACTGCCGGACGTACCGTTAATTTAAATCCTTATAAAATAGGAAAGCATGAAGTAACGGTACAGCTGTGGAATACGGTATACAAGTGGGCAAAAGAGAACGGCTATTTGTTTGATTTTGAAGAAGGTAGTGAAGATAATCCTACCGAATCCAATCAGCCGATGGCAAATATCAACTGGCGTGACTGCATAGCGTGGTGTAATGCCTATACCGAAATGCGGTTCGGAAACACGGACGAATGCGTGTACCGCAAGGGCGGTCAATCAGGGGCGGTAATAAAAGATGGTGCAGCTGACGGCGATAAAGCATATTGCGATTTTTCAAAAAAAGGCTACCGTTTGCCGACTGAAGCCGAATGGGAATATGCAGCTCGTTATCGGGATAACGCAACCAATGCCGAACAATACGGCACTGTCTATCTAACCAATTTGAATTCGGCAAGCGGTGCGACAAAGCCTATCGGCTTTGAGAATATGGTAATGCCATCAGGCGAAAACTATGCAAGCTTACATGAAGAAACCGCGCGTGTTGCAGTTTTCAATAAATGGTGGAACGGTACGGCATTTGTAACGCAAACGCCGCAAACCGGCAGGGAAAATGTCGGCAGCAAACCTGCAAACAAACTGGGGCTCCACGACATGAGCGGCAATGTTGCCGAATGGTGCTGGGACTTATATGTAGATTCCATAACCTCAAGTACAGACGTCTATCCTACCGGACCTTTCCCGTCACATGAACCTAAACGTGTTGTACGCGGCGGCTATTGGTCATCCGGTATTCAAGATGCTGTTTATTTTTGTATGACCGGTAAACGGGATAACAAGGGTTCTAGTGGAACCGATCCTATCAGAGGCTTCCGTTTAGTATGGAAAGAATAGCCGAGCGGCCTTGCCGCTTGGTGCACCGTCCCGTATTACCCAAAGCGGGACGGTGCCGTCTGCGAGATTTTTGTTGTTCACACTTATATTATAACACGTGTAACATGTATTGCTAATAGGTATGAGAGGTCTCAAAAAATTCGGCACGGTTTTTAAAAAGTCCGATATGTAGTTAAAATTCTTAAAAGAAACAGACTCAAATCTTCTCAAAAAAATTAAAAATCCTCTATTTTTTCATTGACATTTTTGCCGAATGCGGCTATTATCAAAACTGGACAGTAGTAGACTTTTAAGGAGCGTGTACATGGATTGGATTCCGTATGTTATTTTTCCTGCTGTCGGTATAATTCTTGGATGGACAATTCGCTGGCTGTATGCCAGATTTCAATTATCTGCTTCCGAACAGCGTGCGGAGCGGATTTTACAGGAGGCTGTCAAAGAAGCTGAAGCTCGAAAGAAGGAAATCCTTCTTGAGGCGAAAGATCAGCTTATTCGGGAACAAAAACAGCAGGAACGGGAGAATAGAGAACGCAGGAGTGATCTTCAGCGTTTTGAACGGCGGTTGGCGCAAAAAGAGGAGTTGCTCGATAAGCGTGTTGAGGCCGCCGAAAAACAGGAAAAAGGACTCGTCGAAATGGAAGCCGCGCTCGACGAACGGAGCAAGGTTTTAAGCGGCGAAGAGGAGCGATACAGGACTGAGCTGGAAAAGATTTCGGGCCTGACGCAGCAGCAGGCAAAGGATTTGATAATCCGCAATTTGGAAGCGGACGCGAAGCATGATGCGCTTGTTATCGTCAACAAGATCGAGCAGGAAGCCCAGCTTACGGCAGAAAAACGGGCGCGCGATATTTTGGTTACGACGATTCAGCGGCTTGCAACGGAAACGGCCGGCGATATTACGGTTTCGACCGTCAGTTTGCCCAGCGACGAAATGAAAGGCAGGATAATCGGCCGCGAAGGACGAAATATCCGCGCTTTGGAAACGCTTACGGGGGCGGATATCATCATTGACGATACGCCTGAAGCGGTCGTCGTTTCCTGTTTTGATCCGGTCCGCAAAGAAATTGCGCGGACGGCGTTGGAGAGGCTTATCCTCGACGGCAGGATTCATCCGGCGCGGATCGAAGAGATTGTTCAAAAGGTAACCCGTGAAATTTCTCAAAAAATTTATGAGGAAGGCGAGCGGGTCTTGTTCGATTTGGGCATTCACAATATGCATCAGGAAGGCGTGCGGGCTCTTGGAAGGCTGCATTTTAGAACCAGCTACGGGCAAAATGTTTTACAGCATTCCAAAGAAGTGGCAACCATCGCGGCAATGATTGCAGGCGAGATAGGGGCCGATGTGGAAATAGCCAAGCGCGGTGCTCTTTTGCACGATATCGGGAAGGGCGCGGAAACAGATTCCGATAAAAACCACGCTGAAATCGGAATGGAGCTTGCAAAAAAGATAAACGAAGACCCGCGTGTCGTAAATGCCGTCGGTGCCCATCATAATGATATTGAACCGGCTTCGGTTGAGGCGATCATCGTGCAGATTGCAGACGCAATTTCTGCGGCCCGGCCCGGTGCCCGGCGCGAAACGATGGATAATTACATTAAGCGTTTGGAAAACCTCGAAACCCTTGCAGAAAGTTTTTCGGGTGTCGAGAAAGCCTACGCGATACAGGCCGGCCGGGAGTTGCGCGTCGTTATCAATAACGAGCGGATTTCCGACAACGATACGAAAATACTGGCCCGCGACATTGCAAAGCGGATTGAAAACGATTTACAGTATCCGGGGCGGATACGCGTAACCCTTATACGGGAAACCCGCATTGTAGAATACGCACGCTGACGGCGTTTTATGCGCCTGAATAAAAAAACCTCAAGGCCGTTTCGGCTTTGAGGTTTTTTTGCCTTTTATTCGTGCGGAGGGTTTAATACCCCGAAGCTCGGTCGGGGTTGTTGATTTTAAGGCACGGTAAAATTCTAAATCGAAATTGAAACGGTTTACCCCCATCGGTTCCCTGTTTCTTTTATATTCGATACATAGATATGAGGGCATCTCTAAAAACCTTGTTGGATTTGCTTCGCGTCCTTCGGAATAGAGATGCCCGACGAGTTTTTCATAAGTCTTTATATATTAATGACTTATGAAAAACATCGCAAATTAAATTTAAGGGAACCCTCTAAAAACTGATGTTTTTAGAGGCTCCCATGATAATGATATATCGATAAATCGGCATTATTGATACATTATAAGATAGGGCCTTGGATTTAGCTTAAAAACTTCTTCGGGCGTCATCAAAGGCCAATCGTAGCCTGCGCCTTGAACGGTGGGTTTTAAAAACAGCTTAAACGATTTTAACGGAATATTTTTTGCAATCGCGTTATAGGCATAAGAGTCTTTTTTCAGACTCGGGGCACCGAAACCGTCGGCACAATGTATGAGCTGCACCCTATCAAAGGTGCTTTTTACATTTTCCCTGTTTTTTATCATTATTGCATTAAACTGATGAATAACCAGCATTCTCCTTCCTTGAATACCGTTTTCCTTAATGTACGTATTCATCATTTCCTGCGCCTTGTTTATTTCGGCGGCGGTAATCGAGCCGATAACTTCCATCGGTTTTGTGGTGTGCCATTCCGGATCCAGCGCGAGGTGTACATTCGGGTATTTTAAAAACGGCAAGATTTTGTTCATCGCCTGTTCTACGGTGTATTTTCCGATTTGATGGTCGAGGTATACATACCAGCCGCGCTCGGCTGCAAATTCTATGTATTTTTTTGTTATCGAATTTGAAAGAATGCCGATTTCGCCGCCCGGCCAACAGGTACCGTAAATCAGATAAAAGGCGGGAATAAGGCCGCGATCCCCGTTTGCCTGATCGTACATCTTTACGAAACGCTCCATAACGGGTTCTATTTTCTCCAAAGAATATTGGCCTATGATACCCATCGTATAAGCGTCCGGTTTGCCGTAAAGCGCGAACACATCATTATTCAGCAAAACCGATTGCAGTTTTGATTCGTCAAAGAGCGTTTCCTTTTCAGCTTCTTCCTTTGTTTTTACGGTATATTTTTCGGGTAAGCCGCTTTTTTCGGGCTTATTGGCAACAAATAAAAGCGAGGGGAATATCGGCGCTTCGTTTTCAGGGCGGGGAAAGATCGCCGGTCTTTGTCTGCCGTCGCCTGCTTCCGACGCAAAAACAGAGAGGATAAAAAGAATAAAAAGGCCTGCAAAAGGGAGTTTGTTGAAAGACGTCTTCATTCTCCGAATATCGGCAATATCCGAAAAATGCTTTAACGGTTGGTGCCGTTTGATTATAGGCTCTTTTAAAACCGAAATTTTTGAAAAGCATGCTATTGAAAAAGTTTGACGTATGTATCGAATACGAAAATACGGTTACGGGTATAGCCGGTCCGCTCTTTTAAAATTCCGAGCTCGATAAACGCATCTATTAATCCGTTGGCCGCTTTTGCAGAAAGATTTGTTGCCCTTTGTACTTCCGCGCCCGTAACAACCGGCTTACGGAAGAGAAAATACAAAAAATCGACAGCCTTTTTTGTTCTTTTGCCGAGCGTAATCAATTTGTTTCTTTCCAAGTCGGTTTTTAGATCGATAATATTTTTCAGAGTTTGAGAAGAATTTTTTGCCGTACGGCTAACGCCTTTTAAAAAATATTTTATCCATTGTGCAAGGCTGTTTTTGGTTCTTACAAACGTAAGGTTGTCATAATAAAGCGTTTTGTTCTTTTCGAAAAAGTCGGAAAGATACAAAAGCGGTTTTTGCAAAATGCCGCTGTATACCAAATACAAGCTTATCAATAGCCTTCCTATTCTTCCGTTTCCATCTAAAAAAGGGTGCATTGTCTCGAATTGATAATGTGCAATGGCAATTTTGATAAGATGGGGCAGACGGATATCCGTATTATTCAAAAAAAATTCCAAGTCCGATAAAAGTTCCGGCAGTTCTTCGTGCGCGGGGGGAATAAAAACTGCATCTGCGAGGTTTATCCCGCCGATCCAATTTTGAGAAGTGCGGAATTCGCCCGGGCTTTTATGTTCGCCTCTTCCCTTCGATAGGAGTATTTTATGAATATTTTTGATTAGCCGGTTTGACAGCGGCAGGGTTTTTAGTTCCCCAACCGCATAATTCATCGCCTGTACGTAATTATGTACTTCTTGCCAATCGTCCCGTTTTTCGGGATCCAAATTGCTTTGTTCGTTCAAGGCGTCTTCAATATTGGTTCTTGTGCCTTCTATGCGGTTCGAAAGAACGGCTTCTTTGAAGATATGCATAATAATGAACATATCTGCATCGGGCACAAGGGTCGAAAAGGAGTTTAAAGCACCCAAATGCAGCGAGGCTTCTTCCAAAAGGGCGTTTATCGTTGTGTCTTCCCACGAAAAATCGTGATTTATTTTTTCGGGCATAAAGTATTTGTATTTATACCCCTGTTTTAAAACGCCGGCCTTAAAATTTTTTATGTCCATAACCGTTACCCCTAAGCCCGTATTTTAGCAAAAAATGAGAGAAAAGGCAAGTTATAATTTACTTTAAGCTGATAAAGTAAATTATAAAAAATCATAATTTACTTTAGTGCTCATTGCGTACTGTATTTGGGTATTTTAAGGCTATTCGGTGTTTAAACAGCCATTTTTTTTCGATTATGGGTGTTTTGCAGACAGCAAAAAACCCCGCTTGTAATTGCGGGGTTTTGCAGTTAAAAATTGGGGTGTTCGAGCATTCCTTCAACCATCAGTTTTTCGAACCAAAGAAAGGAGCCCGTTTTGATTGTCAAGGTTCCCGAGGGACACGGAGTCCCCTTTTTTACGTACACGGTAATTCCGTTGTTTTCGAATTTATCGAAATCGGCAACCTGTGACGGCATTCCGACTCGCACGGTCGGATCAAGATGCGTGCCGCCTCACGATGCACACATAAACAAAAAACAGTGAACGGTATCGGCGTTTTTCGTTTCG
Source organism: uncultured Treponema sp. (assembly GCA_963540475.1). Taxonomy (GTDB): domain Bacteria; phylum Spirochaetota; class Spirochaetia; order Treponematales; family Treponemataceae; genus Treponema_B. The sequence continues at coordinate 6,655 of CAUTPO010000004.1, forward strand.
ATTTTGCGTTTTGCATCATCATCAACTATTACAGTCATTTTATATCCTCCATAATGTTTTTGCAAGGACTATCGGTTCGGGGCATGTTTAAAGACCGCATATTCGGTAACGTTCAGGCGGTTTTAAACGGCATATTCAATCCTTCGTATAGAAACACTTTAAGCACGGAATAATTACGCTTGATGCGGGGGTTTTACTTGTTTATTGCTTCTTTTATGAGTTTTTGCAGCTCCTGAATCGTCGTTTCCAGTGAGGGATCGGCGGTTATTTCCTTTTCGATTTTCCCAAAGCCATGCAAAATCGTCGTGTGGTCGCGTCCGCCGAATTCCGAACCGATTTCGGTAGTGGAGCATTCGGTCATTTCCCGGCACAGGTACATGGCGATCTGGCGCGGAAACGAAAAACTTTTGGACCGCTTTTTCCCTTTTATGTCCGAAAGTGAAATGTTAAAGTAATTAGCTACATTTTTTTGAATAATATCGATGGAAATATTCCGCTGGCGGGTAGACCCGAAAACATCCCGCAACAGGTCCTTTGCCGTTTCGACGGTTATGGACTTATGGGTAAGTTCTGCATAGGCGAGCAGCTTTTTAAGAGCGGCCTCCAAGTCGCGGACATTCGATGAAATATTCTTTGCAACCATACGCAGAACATCTTCGGGAATTGAGGTGCTCCGTTTTTCCATCTTTTTAAACAGAATAGCGCAGCGGGTTTCGTAGCCCGGAGTTTGCAGGTCAACGTTTATGCCCATTTCAAAACGCGATTTTAAACGCTGCGACAGGTTTTTCAGCTCGGACGGCGGACGGTCGCAGGTAAAAACAATCTGCTTTTTTTTCTCGTATAGCTCGTTAAAGGTATGAAAAAGCTCTTCCTGCGTTTCGGGTTTGCCTTGAAAAAAGTGAATATCGTCGATTAAAAGAACGTCCGTAAGCCGATACTTGTGCTTAAACGAGGCCATCGACTTTTTTTGCACGGAATCGATGAATTCATTGGTAAATTTTTCCGCCGTTATGTAAATAATCTTTAAATCGGTTTCATCACAAAGCTGATTTCCGACCGCCTGCATTAGATGGGTCTTTCCCAAGCCGACACCGCCGTAGATCAAAACAGGGTTATACGATGTTCCGGGGTTTTTGGCCGCAACTGATGCTACATTTACCGCAAAGCTATTGTTTGTGCCGATGACAAAATTATCAAAGGTGTACTCAGTGTTTAAATCGGGCCTTTTTTCCCGAACGGGCTTATCTTTCGGTTTTTTGACGGCGGTTTGCTCGTTTTCGGGGCTTTCTGCGGCCGTTTCTTCAAATTTTTTTTGCTTAACGATAAATTCTACGGTCAAATTTTTGCCTGAAATTTCGGCTAATTTTCTTTCAATATCTTTTTTGTGTCTTAGTTTAATCTGATCTGCGAGAAACTTTGACGGAACCGATATAGTAAGAGAATTTTCGGAAGAATTTTCATATTCTGTAATACCGAACCATATCGAAAAAGAGGTTGTATTCATCTCTTCTTTAAATTGCCTTATGACTTCGTCCCAAAAAATCTTATAATCCCATTCTGTCATAGCGGACATTATACTACTTCTTTACTTTTTTTGGCAATAATGGTATAGTAAAAAAACGATAAAAATCGTCGAATTTATTGTAATTTTAAGGAACTGTAAGGAAGGCGAATGACAACCTCAAATTATTCCGCACATAATATTACCGTTTTAAAGGGTTTGGAAGCTGTCAGGAAAAGACCCGGTATGTATATAGGCTCGACGGGGCCGGACGGATTACATCATCTTGTATATGAAGTTGTGGATAACTGTATAGACGAAGCGATGGCAGGCGTCTGCGATAAGATTTTGGTCGTTTTGGAGCCGAATAATACGGTTCGGGTTGAAGATAACGGCCGCGGTATTCCGGTGGACATTCATCCGGTAGAAAAGGTGAGCGCCTTGGAGCTTGTTTTGACGCGGCTGCATGCCGGCGGAAAGTTCGATAAGGGTTCGTACAAGGTCTCTGGCGGTTTGCACGGTGTCGGCGTTTCGGTTGTAAATGCGCTTTCGGTTTGGATGGAAGCGCGGGTTTTTAAGGACGGTTTTGAGCATTTTGCAAAGTTTGAAAAAGGGGCTGTTACGGAACCGGTAAAAAAGCTGAATACGACGGAGCGGCACGGTACGGTCATACGTTGGGCTGCCGACGCTTCTATTTTTACCGAAACGACGACCTATAATTTTGACGTTTTGGCGACGCGATTGAGGGAACTCGCTTTTTTGAACAGCTCGGTTTCCATAACGCTCAGGGACGAACGCCTTTCTACGCCCAAAGAGGCCGATTTTGCCTTTGCAGGCGGTATTTCTCATTTTGTAAAATATTTGAACGAATCGAAACAGGTTATTCCCAAGGAGCCGGTGTTCATAGAAGGCGAAAAAAACGATGTCGTCTGTGAGGTTGCCCTTCAATATAACGACAGTTATAACGAAAATGTGCTTTCGTTCGTTAATAATATCAATACGCGCGAGGGCGGAACCCATCTTGACGGGTTTAAGACGGCTTTGACCCGCGTAATGAACGAATTTTTAAAAAAATATCCGAAGCTCGTAAAAAAGATGGATAAAGAAGAAAGGCTGACCGGAGAGGATGTGCGGGCAGGGCTTGCGGCCGTTGTTTCGGTAAAGGTTCCCGAACCGCAGTTTGAAGGTCAGACAAAGACAAAGCTGGGCAATAGCGATGTCCGCAGCATCGTCGATTCTTTAGTAAACGAAAAACTGACCCTCTTTTTCGAGCAAAACCCGAACGAGATAGAACGTATTTTGGAAAAATGCGTTGCCGAAGCATCTGCACGCATTGCTGCCCGGAAAGCGAAAGAGGCGACCCGCCGAAAAAGCGGTCTGGACAGTTTCGGTCTTCCGGGAAAGCTGGCGGACTGTTCGATGAAAGACCCTGAGGCTTGCGAGGTTTATATTGTCGAAGGAGATTCGGCCGGCGGTTCGGCTAAAAAGGGCCGTGACAGCAAAACGCAGGCCATTTTGCCCTTATGGGGAAAAATGCTGAATGTCGAAAAAACGCGCCTTGATAAGGTCATTAGTAACGAAAAACTCCAGCCTATTATCGCGACGCTCGGCACGGGTATCGGGAAGGATTTCAATATAGAAAAAATCCGCTATCACAAGGTCATCATAATGGCCGATGCCGACGTCGACGGCTCGCATATCAGAACCCTGCTTCTGACATTCTTTTTTAGATATATGCCGCAGGTAATCGAACAAGGCTATGTGTATATCGCAATGCCGCCGCTTTATAAAATTTCGTACAACAAAAAAGAATGGTACGTTTACGACGACAATGAGCGCGACACTATTTTGAACGAAATAGGCCGCGGGAATAATGCGGCTGTACAACGGTATAAGGGTTTGGGTGAAATGGACGGGACCCAGCTGTGGGAAACGACGATGGATCCTGCGCGGCGGAAGATGATGCGGGTAACGCTGCCCGACGCTGTCGAAGCAGACCGTATTTTCAGCACTCTTATGGGCGAAGAAGTCGAACCGCGCAGAAAGTTTATCGAAGAAAATGCGGCGTATGCAAACCTCGATGTGTAAAGAACCTGCGGCTCCTGTGCCCGCGTTTAAGAAGAATTACGCCTTTGTGAACCTGCCTTAGACCGTACCATGATACCCGAAATGAGCCGGCTGCCGCAATGGGCCTACTTTTTAATTCTCGCATTCTTGCTTTTTTTATCGATGGTTTTTTCTTCCGGGGAAACGGCTTTTTTATCGGTTAATAAATTGAAGATAAAATATCTGCGCGAAAAAAAGAATAAAAAAGCAGCCCGCGTGGAAAAAATCCTGCAAAACAAGCACCGGTTTTTAACAACCTCCTTAATCGGAAACAGTCTTGTCAATATTTTAATTTCGGTTATTTTGACGGCGCTTACAGTACGGTTTGCAGGTTCTGCCGGGCTCGGCATAGCCGTCGGTGCTGCGACCGTTGCGATCTTGATTTTCGGAGAAATTATTCCCAAATCCGCAGCCCTCGTTTTTTCCGAACCTATCGCCTTACGGTTTTCCGCCTTTATTCTTTTTTTGATGCGCCTGCTTACGCCTGCCGTATGGCTCCTTTCCGGCTTTACCGGTCTTCTTTTAAAATTAGGCGGCATACATAATTTGAATGCAGGCGAAGCTCTCACCGATGCCGATTTAAAAGACTTTTTCGATTCCAGTCAGGAAGGCGGGGCTCTTCATTCCGATGAACGGAATGTACTGGAAAAAATTTTGAATTACGGCGATATTACCGTAAAAAATATTATGACGCCCCGCCCCGATATTACGGCAATTCAAGTCGATGCTGCCCCTATGGAAATAATAGAATTGTCGCACGAATCCCGTTTTTCCCGATTTCCCGTTTACGGAAAAGACATCGATGACATAAAGGGTGTTTTGTACATAAAAGATTTTTTGTTTTCGGAAGACTCAAACAGCGGTATTTTAAAACAGCCGGAACAAAATTTCGATATAAAAAAGTATATGCGCAAGCCGGTACCGGTTTTCGAAAATACCGAGCTTTCCAAATTACAGGAAATTTTTAAAACCGAAAAACAAAATATGGTTGTGGTTATAGACGAATACGGCGGTACGTTGGGAATTGCGACGCTGGAAGATTTAAACGAAGAGATATTCGGAAACATCGCTGACGAATACGATACGGACGAAGCGGCGGCCGACGAATTGAATCTGCAAAATGTCAGTGAAGATTCAGGCGATACTTTTTCGTTTACCGTTTCGGGAAATACCCGCCTTACCGATTTAAACGGCGATCTCGGCACTTCTTTTTCCTCGGAATATTACGATACCGTAGGCGGGCTGATTATGGAGCGGTGCGGCGAGGTGCCTAAAGTAAACACTTCGATAAAAATAGAGAATTATACTTTTACGGTAAAAAAAACCGAGGGTAACAGAATTACCGAGCTTGAAATAGTGCTGAGCGGGGAAGACGAATGAATTCTGTTTTGATTATTTGCGAATTTGTTTTTTTGCTGATCTGTGCCGCTTTTTTTTCAGGAACAGAAACGGCGGTAACTGCAATTACACATACCCAGTATAAGATGATAAAAAAAAGCCGTTCTAAAAAAAACAAGCGGCTTGCCTTCCTTATCGAAAAAAAAGATGAAATTGTAAGTGCAACCTTAATCGGTACGAATTTTGTAAATACGCTTTCGTCTGCTCTGGTAACCGCCTTTGTTATCAGCAATTACGGTGCCGCGTATATTCCTGCGGCAACGGCAATTACGGCCGTTTTGATTATTATCTTTGCAGAGATAGTTCCCAAGGCCTTTGCCGCTTACCGGCCGGTCGAAATAACGAAAGGTTCCGCCCGCATTTTAACTGCCGTGCACATCATTTTAAAGCCGGCCGTTTTTGTTTTTTCGAAACTTTCTTCGTTTATCATCAAAGCCTTTTCGAAAAATAGGCCCGCAGAGCACAATTCCCTTTCGGAAGATTTTTTAAAAACGCTGATAAATATAAGTTTAGCCGATGGAACATTTCATACGGGCGAACACGATTTGATCAGACGGGCAGTTCAATTACATGAATTAAAGCTGCATAATATAATGACAAAAAAAGAAAACATTGTGGGTTTCAATATTGATGCGTCTGTTGAAGGTATGATCGATACGTTTAAAACGAGTATGTTTTCAAGACTGCCGGTATTCGATTCGGGGAAAGACACTATCATCGGGTTGGTGCATTACAAGGACCTGCTTTTTTATCTTGCGCACACAAATAAAATTGACATTCGAAAAATTATCCGTCCTGCAATTTTTATTCCGGAAACGGCGAATATTTTTTCTGCAATAAGAACGATGAGCAAAAATAAGCGGAACATGGCCTTTGTAATCGATGAGTACGGTACAATCGAAGGCCTTGTTACAATCGACGATATTACCGCGGCTGTGTTCGGCGTTATTCAAGACGAGTATTCAAAGGTAAAGGTAAATCCGCTGCAAGGGCTCGGTATTGTTGACGGAACAAAAATGAGGATTCCGGCAGCGGTGCCCATCGGAAAAATCAATGAGATTTTAAATACCGATTTTCATTCCGAACACTGCGGTACGATAGGCGGTTTGATTTTGGAAAAAACCGAATATCTGCCGCAAGAGGGCGAAACCGTAAAAATAGACAAGATAACATTTACCGTCGAAAAAGTAAAAAACAGTAAAATTATTTCTTTAATCGCCGACGTGTCCGAGCTGGTTTTTCCGTAAGAGGTTCCTCATCCGGGCCGATTTAAGAACCGGCGCTTTTTGTTTTTGCGTTTAGCCGTTTACGGCTGCGGAACCAGATTCAATAATTTTTCGATAATATCGTCGGCGGCAAGGTTGTCGGCGGCGGCCTCGTAAGAAAGCTTTAGTCTGTGTCTGAGCGCCGGGGCGGCCACGGCTTTTACGTCTTCCGGAATTACGAAGTCGCGGCCCTCAAATAAGGCCCGCACCTTTGCGCATTTTTGAATTGCAATAGAAGCGCGCGGAGAGGCCCCGTAAGAAATATAGCCCAAATAACTTCCCTGTACGTAAGCGTCCTGTTTTATGTTTGCGGCAGGCCGCGTGGCCGCTACCAGAGAAACGATGTATTTTGTTATTTCGCTGCTGCATTTTATGTTTTCGGCTGCCGTTCGGAGAAGAGCCAGATCGCTGCCCGTTATAACCGCGTTGGTTATTTCGGCTGCGAGAGGCGGTTTGTCGGCAAATCCAGAAAACCTATTTACGATGCCTATTTCCTGCTCCAAGGATGGATACGGAACAAAGAGCTTTAGCAAAAAGCGGTCGAGCTCGGCTTCGGGCAGCGGATAGGTTCCCTCCTGCTCGATAGGGTTTTGTGTTGCAAGGACGAAAAAAGGCGAGGGCAGGGGATAAGAGGTTTCGCCGATGGTAACTTGCCCCTCGGCCATGGCCTCGAGGAGGGCGGACTGGACCTTTGCCGGTGCGCGGTTAATTTCGTCTGCCAGAATGATGTTTGCAAAAACGGGCCCTCGCCGTACGGAAAATTTTCCCATATTTTGCTGATAAATAAGCGTTCCTATCAGATCGGCCGGCAAAAGGTCGGGCGTAAACTGAATCCGTTTAAAAACCAGCCCCGACAATTCTGCAAAAACTTTTACGATCAAAGTCTTTGCAAGTCCCGGTACCCCTTCCAACAAAATATGCCCGCCTGCAATATATGCCGTCAAAATACCGTCAAGCAGTTCGCTTTGGCCGATGATTTTCCGCGACATTTTTTCCTTAAAATTATCGATGATAATTTTATAATTGCTTTCTTCCATAATACCGTATTTTACGCATTATACCGAAATTATACAAGAGGGCGGCCGTTTTTCCAAAAAAACAAATTCGGCTTTACCCTGCACCGAAGCGGCGGCATTGCAATGAGGCCGCTGTATTTAATGCCGTTAATGCGGCCCTATTTTTGAATAATCTTAAAAAACCGCGGCCTTTGCTTCTTTTCGGTATCTTCTTTTGAAAAAGATTTGAAGGTATCCATAACCTTGGAAATAAGATCCTGTTTGGAAATATCGACTAAAAAATAGGTTATATCGCCGATTGTGGAAAACACGGGCACAAAAACGATCTTGTCGCCCTGTTCTACGCTTTGCCGCGTTGCTCCGGCCTTTTTGAATGCCGCCCTTACATCCAAATCAGGGAAAATATCGGAAAGCATTGCGCCTTGTTTATTGCCTATTTCGGTTTGGGCCTTGGGAGAAGCTTCTATTATTTCGCCTGCAAGATTGACTAACAAAACGGGGGAATCGGTCATTTCGATTAATATTTTTACAAGCCCGTTCAGGCCTGCAATTTTTAAACTTTTTTGCATTGTGATGTTATGTGCCGCTTCCAGCGCTTTTTGCAGATCGAGTCCCGCGGTGCCCAATTTTTTTGCTTTTTTTTCGGAAAGCATTCCCGTCGATTTTATCGTTTCAAGCAGCATATAAAAATCGCCCCGCTTTTTCTCCGCATATAAAATGATACTTATGGAAAGAATCAGCTGTAGACCGGCCCCGATAAAGCCGAAAAACAAAACGAGTTCGGAACTGCTTTTTAAACCGTGTTTAATGCCGACATTATAGGCCCATACGGAAGAAGCCGAAATCAGCACAAAGGATAAAATCAAAACAATTATAAGTTTTCGTTTTTCTATTATAAGCATTTTAAAGCTCTCTTTTACATATTTACGAATTCGTTTAATTTCATATTGTTTCCGATTAAAAACAACTTGTCCCCGGCCTGTAATTCAAAGTCTGCTTCAGGATAGTACATTGTTTCTTTTTTTAAAGGGTTCCCCATCGAATCGATATCCAGTTCGAGCCTAACAAGCGCAATCAATTTGATATTGAATTTTTCTTTTAATGCGAGGCCTGCAACGGTCTTTCCTTCAAAAAATTTCGGCAAAATAATTTCTCGGATAGAAACTTCGTGCATTACGCTGATAGAATCCAAAATGTCGGGAGAAACAAGCCGCCTAGCAATCCGCGTTGCCGCCGCTATTTCTATATTTAAAACCTCATTTGCTCCCACCCGACGCAGAACCGTTGCATGCAGCGGTGATATTGCCCGCGCCACCACATAGGGGACATCGCGCTGTTTTAAAAGGGTCGTCGTTAAAATGCCCGCTTCTATATTGTCGCCTATTGCAACAATAGCGACCTCTATATCGTCCAGCGGCGCTTTTAAAAAAGCTTCTTCGTTGGTCGCTTCGATCAGCAGCGCCGACGGTACGATTTTTTTTATCCGCTCGACGGCTTGCGGGTCGTGGTCTATCGCAACCACCGAAGCGCCGCCTTCTACCAGAACCTCGCAAATCCTCGAACCGAATTCGCCTAATCCTATTACCGCAAAATTACGTTTTACTTCCATACCGCCTCCCGTTTAACCTATATTTATGTTTCCATACGAATACTCTATGTCGTTGTCTTTTTGCGTTTTTCCTGCGGCCGTTAAAATTGTAAGAGGTCCGACTCGTCCGATAAACATCAAAAAGATGATGACGATTTTCCCTGCGTTGCTCAGCGCTCCCGTTATGCCCGCCGACAATCCCACCGTTGCAAAGGCCGATACCGTTTCAAATACGAGCGGCAAGAACGGGAGTTTTTCGGTTATCGTTAATATAAAAATACCGGCGCAGATTATACCTAAACCGAATCCGAAAATCAAAAATGCTTTTTTAACTTGTTCTTCGGGAACCGCATTGTTTTTTATGACAACCGTTTTTTGGTTATTCAAAAAAGATTTAAAAAATGCAATGACAACTGCCGCCGTATTCAATTTTATTCCGCCTGCGGTACTGCCCGAAGCGCCGCCTATAAACATAATAAAAATCATAAAAAGTAAAGTGGAATTTCCGAGCGATGAAAAGGGAACGGTGGAAAACCCGGCAGTTCTCAGTGTAACGGCCTGAAAAAAAGACGCCAGATACTGGGTACCCAAAGAAAAGGTCTTCATTGTATTTGCATGTTCGAGCAAATAAAAGAAGCAAAACGAAATCGAAAAAATAATGGCGGTTAAAGATAGGACGACCTTGGTATTAAGCGACAAAAAACCCGCCGGTGTTTTTTTTCTTAAAAAAATATTTTTAAAACCGGTTTTTATTTTTTCCGTTAAATCGTATATGACTGCAAAACTTATTCCGCCTAAAAGAATCGTAAAACCGATCGTCAAGTTGATGACAGGATCGGCAGTAAAGGATTCAAGATTATCGGAGAATAAGGCGAAACCGGCATTACAAAAAGCGGACACCGAATGAAAGACGGCAAAACCTGCGGCCCTTATACCGAAGCCCATTTTGTGCGAAAAACCGATAAATAAAAACAGTGCGCTTACGGCTTCTATCAAAAAGGTGGAAAACACGATAACTTTTAAGGCTGTGAACAAGCCAGACATATCGTCTTCGCTTACCAGATATGAAACCGTCATTTTATCGGCGACGGATAATTTTTTTCTGAAAGCGAGCATTCCGAAAAAAGAAAAAACCATAATGCCGAGCCCGCCTGTTTGAATAAGCGAGATTAAAATAATTTTTCCCGTAAGCGTTAATTCGGTAGATACATCTATTATGCTTAAGCCCGTAACGCAGACAGCGGAGGCCGCTGTGAACAGGGCTTTTAAAAAAGTGAGCCGGCTGCCGTTTACGGACGCCTGCGGAAGCATCAGCAAAAGTGTTCCCGCAATGATAACCGTCAAAAATGAAAACATCAAAGTTTGTGCAGGATTTGAAACGATTTTTTTTGTAAGGTTTTTTCGATATGTTATGCGTCCGATTATTCTTCCGAACAAAAAGATATTTTTAAAAATGGAAAATACAAAATCGAAGTCCTGCGGTTCGCTTAAGCGGCCTGTTTTTATTTTAAAATATATGCATAGTATGCAGAAAACGAGTGTGGAAAAACAATCGGCTGCATTTTTTTGAAAATATTTACGAATATATTTTTCTTTTCGTACCGGCAAAAAAGTTTCGGCAATAATTAATGCTAAAATCGAAAAATCGATGATATAAATAAACGCGTTTACTGCGGCATATCGGTAAAATTGCTGTAAAAACAAACCCGATAAACCGAGCGCAAACGCAAGAAAAGAAAACCCGTTCCGTATTTTCATTTTATTCGCCGCCGATATTCAGTTTTTCGTTAAAAAGCTGCAATGCCCGGCCTTCCAATCCGCAGTTCTTTCCTTGCAGCAAATTCCGCAAAGCCTGTATTTCTTCCGAAGAAAAATGTACACCGTTTTTTTCGTGTCGCTCAAACGAGGCGGCCGCCAGCGGAACTACGGTTTTACAAATCCCGAAGATAACCTCCGCATAATCCCGTATTTCTTTTTGGGCATGTTTATCCAGCCGTAATCGTAAAAAATGAAAAAGATTGTGCAGATCGATTTGCCAATACCATTCCGTGTAAGTTGAAAGCGGCAGGTTTATTCTTGCAAGTTCCCGTGCTATGTTTTTGTCCAAGAGATTCCGGTAATTTTTATATGCGGCCGCCTGTTGCTCTTTTACAGATTCGATAACTTCGGTTTGCAGGCTTTCGGAAACGGCTTCGTTTTGGCGGCCCTGCTTGTTGTCGGTACTTTGAAAGGCAACGGCGTTTCCGTCGGGCACATAAAATTCATTTTTTAAAACGGAATATCTTCCCGAAACCTCATTGAGCCGCGCCGTTCTATGCCGTATCCATTGGCGCGCGATAAACATCGGCAGCTTTATGTGAAAGGTCAACACGACCTGTTCAAACGGCGAGGTATGTTTGTTGCGCAAAAGATAATCGATTAAAGCCGCATCTTCCCGAACCGTTTTTGTTCCCTTTCCGTAAGAAACGCGCGCCGATTGAACGATGCGTTCGTCGGAACCCATATAATCCACAAGGCGTACAAAGCCGTGGTTTAAAACCTTAAATTCTTTATCCAATATTTTTTCCGCTTCGGGAACAACACAATGAGCCATGCCGGTATGATAGCATATAGCTAAAAATTATGCAATGGAACGGATAACGGTAAAAGATCGATTGTCAAATTCTGTATAAACAATTATGGGAGATTTATGCAGCGAGTATATTGTAATTAGCGGCCCGAATGCCTTTGCGGTAAATGAACAGCCGGTTTAGCTTAAACGGTAAGCTGTCGGTTTGCGGTTCTTTTACCCTGTTTGATATAGGGCCGCATAAGCTCTGCTGTGTTTCATCTGTCAAATTTTCATAATTACAATCACGGTTAATAGAATTTCTTCTTTACATATATCATCGCATTTTTTCGATAACTTGGAGCTGTTTAAAATCGATACTTACCTTTTGACCGTTTGCAAAAATAAAATCGTAGGAATATATTTCTTTTGATTTAAATGAAAATTGGTGAATAAGCAAATCGTTATTTTTAAATGTTTTATCTTCTTTTTTAAAGCTGATGTTTACAATACCTGTAAACATAAATTTATAATATCGGTCCCGATAAGGTGATAAAAAACTTATAAGCAGGGTATCTTTATTTTTTGATATGTTGAATTTAAATTCGCTTAAAACAGAATCGTGAAGTGTTTCTTTTGTATTAAATAAGTATCTTTTAGGATCCGATACAAAAAGCTTTATTGATTCGGGTATTTCGTTTTCTTTTTTATGAAGAAATTCAAAGTAATCATCGAAATACCATACATTGTTTTTCTTTTTGATTTTTGACATAATCACTCTTTAATAAAATAGGATAACCGCCTTATCCTTACCGGCTCATTCATATCCTGTGCCGGATTGGAGCTTACGAAATGTAAAGCCTTGTTTGGCCGTTATACCGGTTGTATCTGTTATGGTTTACACCGCTTGGGTTCCTGCTTCGCATCGAAACTATTGTATACAAGACCTGTTTTGCTGTCAATAAACCTGTTCGGAAACTTCCGCTTCTGAACAGGTTACCTTGAAATGCGATGTTCTAAATCGTGCTATTTGTGCGATTTAGAACTCGTCGACCTGTTCGACAACGAAGTTATCGAACAGGTCTAATATATATTTTGAAAAGGCTTAATCTATAGCAATTTGTAAAAAAAAATAGTACAATGCGGTTATGTTCGAGATGAATCCCGTAATTGTAAAACAAGTTTTAAAAGGGGAGCCGCACTATGTGCTGACATGGTCTCCGCTTACAAAGGCGGATAAATATAATATAAATAGGGCCGTTCCTGCCGTTTCAGGCGTCTATGAACTGTATTATATGGATAAGGGTAAAGGGCTGAATCTTTTGTCGGTAACGCATGCGTGGTACGGCGGGTTAAGGAGCAATATTCGTGAGGCGATAGACCCGTATACCAAAACCGATCCGAAACTCAAGGCGTTTCTTTCGGCCGATAATTCCGAAATTTATTACCGATATTCCTGCTCCGATTCTTTCGGTGATTTGTTGGACGTGGTGTGGTTTTTGCATTCGGGTTATTTCCCCGCCGATGTACGGGTAGAATCTTCCAACCGGTATGAGAATTTTTTTGTAACGGAAAGGGCGCCCGATAAGGTGTATTGGCTTGAGTAAGTTGCTTTATGAAAAATAGCTCTCTCTCTTTTATCAAGGCATTCTTTGCCTCCGTTTTTTTTGCAGCGCATTTTTATTTTTTCGTTTTTGCAGAACAAAAACTGCCTAATTTTTACGACGATGTTCCCGACAAAGAATTGGCTTTAAGCATTATCGAAAAAATGACCGATGAAGAATTGCTCGCTCAAACGTTTATGTTCGGGTGGACGGGCCGTGAACCCGACAAACTTGCCGTAAAATGGGTAGAGGAATCGGGACTCGGCAGTATAAAAATATTCGGGCGGAATACTGGAGACTCGCGTAAATTGGCGGAAGCGGTTTTGCTGCTGCAAAAAAAAGCTGCGGGGCGGCGGTTTGGAATTCCGCTTTTTGTTGCGACCGATCAGGAAGGCGGTTGGGTGCGGCATGTAAAAGGGCTCACCTTGGAAACGCCGGGAAATCTTGCAATCGGCGCGTCGGGCTATCCGCAGGACGCATATTATGCGGGCTATTATATTTCAAAAGAGCTCGGTACCTTGGGTATCAATTTGAATTTTGCCCCGGCCGTAGACCTGTACACGGACCCTTCTTCTACCATAATCGGGCCGCGTTCCTTCGGCGATTCTCCTGAGGCGGCGGGAATTCTCGGTGCCGCTTTTTTTGAGGGGAGCAAGGCGGCCGGTGTTCTTACCACTGCAAAGCATTTTCCCGGCCACGGTGATACGGCCGTTGACAGCCATGGGCGATTACCGGAAATAGCTATTTCGGAAAAAACGCTGCGCACGCGGGAACTCGTTCCGTTTAAACGGCTAATTGATACGGGTATTCCGTTTATTATGCCGGGGCATCTGAATTTTTCGCGTATCTTGCAGGGCGGAGAACCTGCGACCTTTTCGAAATATCTTTTAAACGATGTTCTTAGAAAAGAGCTCAAGTTTAAGGGGCTTATTATCACCGACGATATGATGATGCACGGCGCAATAAGTTATGCGGGGGGAATTGCCGAAGCGGTTCGTATGGCTCTTGAAGCAGGGAACGACATCGTAGAGTCGTCGATCACGCCGCGGCACAGTCAGCCCTTTTGGCAGGATAACCTTAAACGAATGCGTGAAAATCCCGAATTCAAAAAAAGAATAAAAGACGCCGTTTTCAGAATCCTTTCGGCAAAACTCGGATATTTTAAGGGCGTAAATCACGTGCCCGTGTTTCCCGATCCCGAAAAAGTGCACACGGAGTTGTCCGATAAAGAAGCGCAAACATTTTTTTTAAACCTTGCGGCGCGTTCTGCAACCGTTATCCGAGGCGAATATATTCCCTTTGTTCCCCGGTCTGAAGAAAAAATTTTATTGGCCGCGAATTACCGTGAATTTTTTAAGGCGGGTTTAAAACGCTTCCCCGCAGCAAAAATAATAGAAATAAATTTGGCCCTATCACAGGTGCGGCGGTTCGATACCGTTATCTTTTGCTTATCGGATAATTATTCTGCAAGTGTTTTACAAAACTTGATACGGAAATATCCGCAAAAAAAATACATCGTTATTTCGGCTCTGTCGCCCGTACACCTGACAAAGGTGCCCGAAATAAAAACAGCAATAGCCGTGTACAGTTATTCCCCGCCCTCGTTTACGGCGGCCTTTGCCGTACTGTGCGGAGATTTTAAAGCGGCCGGAAAAATGCCGATAAGCGGAATAGAATAATTATGGATTTTTTTGCCGAACCCCTTACAAAAGAAAACATCGATACGGTAATTGCTGCACTTTTGCCGTACGAGCACATCTGTGTCAATCTTGCCGACTGCTTGCGGCGGCAAAAAGAATTTTTTGATGCGGGTAAACATCTTTTTGCATTTTCAAAATGTTTTATCTTTTTTTCTTCGTCTTCTTCCTCGCCCTCGTGCCTGCGTGATACCGACAATGCGGATAAAACAAATTCGTTTGTAGGAATAATTTTACTTTCCGTACGTTCGGTTTTGCTGCATTGTTTTCCCGCGCGCATATCTCAAGATATTGCAGAGTATATAGCCGGCAGTATTTTACATAATACGGCCGTCGCCTGTGTTATGGGCGAAAAAAACAATTCCATTATTTTGGAAGAACTTATAAATACATCTTTTTCAAAAAAGACCGTGCGGTTCGAAAATTATCATTTATTAATGATGGAAAATAAAAAAGAAAACAGCACGGCGGATACTTTTTATGAAACGGCTTGTAGTAATTTGCATTGCCGAATCGAAATCATAAAACCGCAGGAAAGCGATGCGGGAAAAATTTGTCCGATGGAAATGGATTATATGCAAAACGAGGTTTTGGCGGAAGGAGAAAAACCGTCATACGGCCTTTGCCTTGATCTGGTAAAGACGAGAATTCGGAAAGGATTTTTGGCAGCCGCCAAAAAAGAAGACTCCTTTATTGCAAAAGCGGTTATAAACGCTTCGGGCTTTTTTTGGAAGCAGATAGGCGGCGTTTACACCCTGCCCCGATACAGAAATTGCGGCGCGGCTGCGGCGCTCGTTTGCAGGCTGATGGAAATATGCGACGAAACAAAAACAAAATCAGCTCTTTTTGTAAAAACGCAAAACCATGCCGCCCTGCGGCTTTACGAAAAAATAGGTTTTATAAAAACGGCCGATTTTAGAATAGCCTATTTTTAGGTGTTTAAAAATCGGCTAAAAAAAACATCGCAAGCAAAACGGCAAGGCGGGCTTTTTCTTCGGTAAGATTTTCGGTTTTTGAAATGCAGCCGGAATAATGCCAAAAAAGGCCGAAATCGGGATCGATTCTAAATGCGTATTCCAAAAAAGAATCCGTTTTAACCAGTTCGCCGAACAATAAAAAAACGATATTGTCCAGAACAGTAAAGAATTCGGCAAAGGAGGCGGTATAGACCGTAAGGGAATCCGCTTCGAGCAACTTTTTACAAAGTAAGTCTATGCGGTACAGGGTTTCTTCTTTGTATTCTTCGTCGGATTTTTCCACCCACGTTTTTTGTACGAGCAGGCGGATATTTTTCATAAAGCTGTCTATCAGTTTTTTTTCGGCTTTAGAAAAAGCGTCTTGTGAAAGTACTTCAAATCCGCTTCGATGAAAGGCTCCCGCAATACGCAAGGCCGAGGCGGTAATTTCTTCCCTGTCGGCAGAGGCCATAAATTTGGGAATTTCCAAAAAGACGGCGTCTTTTATGTTTTGAGATATCAGTTTTTGATTTTCAAAAACGGGGCTTACCATAGACTAAGAGTGCTATTTTATCGGGTTTTTGTCAATAGGATTGCAGAAAAATATTTTAAAGGGAGCCTCTAAAAACATCAGTTTTTAGAGGGTTTCCTTAAATTTAATTTGCGATGTTTTTCATAAGTCATTAATATATAAAGACTTATGAAAAACTCGTCGGGCATCTCTATTCCGAAGGACGCGAAGCAAATCCAACAAGGTTTTTAGAGATGCCCTAAAGACTCTTGAATTGGGGGCAGATAAAACAGGCGGCACTGTTTCCATGTGGGCAGGCGGTTATTCCCGACACGGAATAACCGCCTGTTTTTTCACGCGTTTTTTAATGCAGGGGCTATTTTCTGTTTGCAAGGGCGGCGATGCGGTTCATTTCGTTGTTTACGATCATATATCCTTCGTCTACGCCCATACCGGGTTTTGCCAGCTGTTGAACAGCCCCCGCTGCGACGGAGCAGTTTACGATTACTTCGGCTGAGCGGTTTGTTTCGTTGCAGGTGCCGCCGCAATACGCACCGATTCCTTTTTCTTTGCAGTACAAAATGGCTTCGATGGTGTTGTTGATCCCGCCTAAATCGGGCGTTTTTATCTGAATCATGTGGCCGGCCCGGTTATCCGCAAAGTATTTAATGTCTTCGAGGGTGTTGCACCATTCGTCGGCAACCAGCTCCACGTTTACCTTATTATCGTCAAGGCTCTTTGTGAGGGCCGCCAATAGCTCCATTTGTTTTGTTCTTTCGCCCATATCCATCGGGCCTTCGATTCTCAGTTTGAAGGGGGCGGCCGCTTCTTCCAGCGTTTTTAAATAAGCGGTCATTTTCGCAACATCGTTATTCGTAAAATCGCCGATTGTGCCGTACACATCGATATGAAAAACGGGATTATACGACGGATTACTCCTCATTTTTTCCACGCGGGTTTTAAGCCATTTTACGTATTCCAAAAGCTTTTCTCCGTTGCGGCCCGTTTTTTCTTCAACATTGTTGAAAAGGCCGTGGGGCAAAACCTCCGCCTGTTTTATGATCATCTTATCAGCATTTAAATAGCGGTCATCACCGGACTGCGTAAAGATGGGAATCCGCTTGATTGTACAGCCCGTGTTATACTCTTTTACAACAATTTCCGCCATCGTTTTATGCTGCGACTTTGCGACTGCGTCAAGTATTGCCTGCGAAATTCCATACCGCAATGCCGTGTGCATTCTTTTCCCGTCTATCGTGTGCGCTTCAAATTGCCGAGCCATTTCGCGGAAAGCCGTAATTTCTTTTCCCGCAAAAAGCGGTTTTATGTGTTTTTCGATAACGGGAATAAAGTCCTTGGCTAAAAAAAGCGGATCCCGTCCGCCTGCGCCCGAATACTGCACCGCGGCACAGTCGCCGTAGGCTATCTGTCCGTCTTCAAGCACGAACATAACCGAAATCGCCTCACCCGCCTGCCGTATGGCCGTAAAGCCCGGCGTTACCGGTTTGCCCGTGTAAAAAAAGCCGTCGTGTCCGGCTCCTTGCTTGATGGCCTTTTGGTCATCGAAATAAAAGCCCGTTTTTCCTTCTGCACAAATAACATCGATAATCTTCATTTTATTCTCCTTAAGGTAATAACAACTACTGAAGAAATCCGCCGATTAAATCCCTTGAGGTGGAACCGGCGGTTCCCGCCCGCTTTTCCGTACGCCTGTTCAAACAGCCGGGAAACGGAAGAGCCGTAATCCGATTATATGCAAAGCATAAAAAAAATCAAGGTTTTGACTTGACGATTGAAAAGGATACGGTTAAAAAATACGTTGATGTTAAGCACCGTAATCATTACAATATTAGAGATATTTGCCGGTACATACCAATATCCGTTTAAAATTAGAACAATATCGATATTATTTGCAATTTTTTTTATCTTTTTAGTCATTTGTTAAAGAAAAATTACTTGACAATTCCGTTTGTATAATGTTATAATTTTCAAACAAGACCGGCTTTTCCTGCCGAAAGAAGCAGACGGCCGGCAGGAGGTTTTTATGAAGAACAAGATACTTATGATTTTCGGCCTGATTTTTGCAGGTTGTATGTTATTTGCGTCCGGTAACAAAGAGGGCGGCAAAATGGACGGCAAAACACGTGAAATGTACGGTTACCCGGTACCCGCCTCCGTTCCGCAGCGGACGGCCGTAGGGCAGATCGTTGTGTTACAGATGCTTGACATATTGGACGTCGATATTATTGCAAGACCGTCTACACAGCGGGAAATCAGCGCACGGTATAAGGATAAAACAGAAATCGGTATGCCGATGCGTGTTGATCTTGAAAAACTTAAAGAAGTAAATCCCGACTTCTATTTGGCGAGCGGCGGTAAGGGTTCGCCTCTCGAAGATCAGCTAAAAGCCTTAGGTGTTCCTGCCGCATTTTTGCAGACAACAACCTATACACAGCTTTTAAATTCGATGAAGTACTTAGGCGAGGTATACCAAAAACAGGCAAAGGCGGCCGCTTATGTAAAAGAAGTCGAAGATACGGTTGCAAAGGTTAAAGCCGCCAATAAAAACAAAAAGCCGCTTAAGGTCTTAATCATTGCGGGATTCCCCAATAGTATGAACATACATACGGATAATTCCTTTGTCGGCAGTTTGATAAAGGTTTTGGGAGCGGAAAATGTATGGACTGACAATAGAGTTGAAAACACAACCGTTCCGATGAATTTGGAACTGGTAAAGGATGCCAATCCTGATGTTATTTTGCTGACTAGCCACGGCAAGGCAGAAGATACTGCTAAAATGTATGAAAAAGAATTTCAAAATAATGCTTTTTGGCAAAAAATTGATGCGGTTAAAAACAAGCGGTTTTATAGTTTGGATACCCGCGTGTTTTTTATTGCAGGTTCCCCGTATATACCGGAAGCTCTGGAGACTTTAGGAACTTATTTTTACGGAAATAAATAAGGAAGGGCTGCATCAGGGACGCTCAAATTTTGTGTTTATGCATATTTGGGCGATCCCGCCCGCCAAGGCCGGCCGATTATCGATATTCTCTTCGATTTACGGCTGTGCCGCAGGTTTTTACCTGCTCTTACATTATGCAGAAGGTTTAATACCCGAACGTCTTATATCGAAATGAAGGGAATTGAATTCGGCTGCAACACCTTTTTCAAAAACATACGGTGCGAAATATTGAATTTTAGTACGCCGTACGCTCCTAAAGCAAAATTTTTGATTATCGGCAAGATAACTTTTATCGAAGGTTTATTTTAATCGGCGTTGTTACACCGATTAAAAACACTGCCGAGTTTGCTTTGCAAACTCGCGTTATTGTATGTGCTTTTTCAGGCTATCGCCTTACAAAAGCACGGCAAATCAATAATCTTCAAAATTTGATAATTTTTCAGATTGTTGATTTTCTAGGAATGATATTTTTATCGATTGTTAAGATAAAATTACTTGACATTTGGGGCGGCACTGTGTTACACTTATAGAATTGTTGCGATTTTACCGTTTGGAAAAATCGACGGCAGGAGGTTTTATGAAAAACAAGATACTTATGATTTTCGGCTTAATCTTTTTGAGCTGCATTGTATGGGCTCAGGACGGTACGGACGGCGAATACCGAATCCCAGAAACGGTTCCGCAAAGAACCATCGCAGGAAATATCGTGGTTTTGGATATGCTGGATGTTTTGGGAGTGGACGTTGTTGCCCTTCCTACGACAAACCGCAAAATCGATCCTAAACATGAAAACAAACCGAGAATCGGAAGCCCTATGAATCCCAATATAGAACAGCTTAGGGCGGCAAATCCTGATTTTTTTGTTACCACAGGTAACAGGGACTCGGCATTGGGCGAACAGTTGAAGGCTGTCAACATTCCCGCCGCTTTTGTGAAAACCGGCAGTTACACCGAATTTTTGGATGCCATGCGTTATTTGGGAAAGGTTTACAAAAAGCAGGATAAGGCGGACGCTTACATAAAGAATGTGGAAGACAAGGTTGCGGAAATTGTAAAGGCGAACAAAAAGAAAAAGAAGCCTAAGGTTTTAATTGTTTTCGGTACGCCCGGTTCCATGTCGATTGCGACGCCCGATTATTCTTTTACGGGAAATCTGGTAAAAATAATCGGCGGCAAAAATATTTGGACGGACGACAGAATTAAAAATTCTTATGCGCCGCTGAATTTGGAACTGATAAAGGCCCAAAACCCCGACGTTATTTTGCGGATGACCCATGTTAATCCGGAAGAGTCGAGAAAAATGTTCGAAAAAGAATTTTCCAACGAATTTTGGGCAAAACTTAAGGCTGTAAAAAACGGCAAGGTTTATGATCTGGATAATCAGCATTTTGGTGTTGCCGGAAATATCCATATAGCGGAAGCTGTGGAAATTTTAAGCAAATATATTTACGGAAAATAGATTTTTAAGGAGTTTTGAAGCAGATGAAAAAAACTTTTATTTTTTTTGTTTTAGCGGGTCTGCTGGTTTTCCTGTTTTTTTCATCTGTTGCATTGGGAACGCTCAAGTTTTCGTTTATGCAAATTTGGATGGCCTTGCTTGGCAGAGGGGAACAGCTGATTATCGATGTTCTCTTTGACTTACGGATGCCGCGGGTTCTTATCGCCCTTATTATCGGGATGAATCTCGCTTCGGCAGGCGCATTGCTTCAGGCGGTTATGCAAAACCCGCTTGCCGACCCGGGAATAATCGGTGTTTCCGCCGGTGCTAGTGTCGGCGGTGTCGTATTAATGCTTGCTCTTCCAAAATATGCATATCTGGTACCGCCGGTCGCCTTTATCGGTGCAATGTTTGCCGCTTTTTTGATATACCTTTTGGCATGGAAAGACGGGTTTACTCCCGTTCGTATTATTCTGTCGGGTGTTGCAATAAACGCACTTTTGGGAAGCCTTACCGGTCTTATTTCCATTTTATTCAGCGACCGGCTGCAAGGCGCTCTGATGTGGCTTAACGGAAGTTTGTCAGGAAAAACATGGCAGCATTTTAAGGTTCTTATAGTATATAGTGTTCCCGCTTTGATATTGACGCTTTTTTGTATCAGGGCTGCGAATGTTTTATTGCTGGGCGACGAAAAAGCAAAGAGCCTTGGAGTAAGCGTGAACCGTTGCCGTATTCTTCTTTCGGTTATCGGAGCTTTTTTGGCAGGCATATCGACTTCGACTGTAGGAATTATCGGCTTTGTCGGTTTGGTAATTCCCCATATTATGCGGCTGCTGGTCGGCTCCGATTATAAGAGTTTGTTACCCTTTTCGATGTTCGGCGGTGCGGTTTTACTGCTGGGTGCCGATACCTTTGCCCGCACAATAGCTGCCCCGATAGAGCTGCCTGTCGGAATTGTAATGTCGGTTTTCGGCGCCCCGTTTTTTCTATATCTGTTGAGAAGTTCCGGTAAAAAAAGGTAGGAGGCATGTTGTTATGACGGCTGTTTCTGCAAAAGATATTTCGTTAAGATATGATAAAAAAGATGTTGTAAAAGGTTTTTCTGCGGACTTTGCACAAGGAAAAATTATTTCGATAATCGGGCCGAACGGGTCGGGAAAATCAACTATTTTGCGTAGTTTTGCCCGTCTTTTAAATGCCGCTTGCGGGCATATATTGCTTTTCGATACCGATATTGCAACGGTGTCGAAAAAGGAATTTGCGACACGGTTGGCAATTTTGTTGCAGCACAATGTTTCGCCTGAAGATATTACCGTAAAAAGTCTTATTTATTTCGGCAGATGCCCGCATAAAAAATGGTATCAGCAATTTGAAAAAAGTGATGAAGTAATACTGGAACAGGTTATGGCGCAAACCGATTTGACGGAATTCGCCGACAAAAAGGTGTGTATGCTTTCAGGCGGGGAGCGGCAGCGGGTGTGGCTTGCAATGGCATTGGCTCAGCAGCCTGAGGTTTTGCTTTTGGACGAACCGACAACCTATCTCGACGTCGGGTATCAGTTCGAGCTTTTAGAGCTTATTCATGCCCTGAACAAAAGTACGGGGCTTTCCATCATTATGGTTTTGCACGATTTGAATCAGGCTGCCCAATACAGCGACGAGGTATTTGTTTTAAAAAACGGCGGGCTTTATAAGAACGGCACTCCTAAGGAAATATTTACAACGGAGCTGATTCGCGACATTTACGATATCGAATGCAAAATTATTTATGATGAGGATCACGGTTTTCCGATTGTACTGCCAAAACGCAAACACAAGGAAACCTATTATCACACGGATACTGCGGGCTGCGGCTCGTAAATATAAAACAGGAGAATTGACTATGAAAATTTTATTGACTTATTCGAGCAAGACGGGAAACACGAAGGCTGTGGCAGAGGCCATTTTGAAGGCGCTTCCGCAAGGGACGGATTTTTTCGAGGTGGGAAAGGTGGCTGATCCCAATATTTACGATGCCGTTATTGTAGGCTTTTGGATCGATCAGGGACACCCGAACGATGAGGCTCTGGAATTTATTCAAAAAATAAAAAACAAAAAGACCGGTTATTTTTTTACGCTGGGTGCCTATCCCGATTCGGAGCACGCAAAAGACTGCCATAAAAGCGCGGAAGAACTTTTACGCAAAAACGGGAACGAGGTTTTGGCAGGCTTCGGCTGTCAGGGAAAAATAGACCCCGAACTTACGGAGAAGTTTATGTCCTTTCCCAAGGATCACCCGCACTATATGGACGATGCCCGAAGAAAGCGGCATCAGGATGCGGCCTCGCACCCCGATCAGACAGACTTTGAAAACGCCCAAAACGCCTTTAAAAATTTCGGGTAAGACGATTTTATAAAACGGAGAAGAGTATGCAAAACGAAAAAATACACGCCATACGGACGGAACTGACAGCCGAAGAAATCTTGAATTGTTCTTATTCCGAGCGGAAAAAAACACATCATGATGTAGGTTCTAGCCGTGGAAAGTATGCAGCGGGAATGAAGACCTTGGATCAAGTTCTGTCCTCTGCAAATACCAAAGACACGAAAAACTCGATTTATATTCACGTACCTTATTGCAAAAAGATTTGCAGCTTTTGCAATATGCGCCGTACCATTAATCCCGTGCCGGAAGATTATGCAAACCTTGTGGTACAACAGATCGAAAACTACGGCAAAACAGAATACGTAAAAACGTCCAAAATAAAATCCGTGTATTTCGGCGGCGGAACTCCCACGGCACTGCCCGCGCACCAGCTTGCGTTAATCTTGCAGGCTTTGTACAAAAATTTCAATATCGAAAAAGATGCGGAAGTTTCGGCGGAAACCACCGTTTCCGAGCTTGACGGCGAAAAACTGAAAGTGCTGTTCGAGAACGGGCTGAACCGCCTAAGCATCGGTGTTCAAACCTTTGATGACAAGGGTAGAGAAACTCTTGGCAGGATAGGCGGCGGGGCGGCTGCCGAAGCATTGATCAAAAAAGCCTTTCAAACGGGTTTTAAAAACGTAAATATCGACATCATCTATAATTATCCGGGTGAAACCGAAGAGATTTTAAAAAGCGATTTAAAACGGGCCTTTGATTTGGATATAGCCGGTTTTTCGTTTTATTCCCTTATCGTAACGGATAATACGAAAATAGGGCGCGGCACGAACCACAAAGAATATTCCGAAAAAACCTTTGGCTCTGATGCGAGCTTTTTTGCGGCGGCAATTAACGAGGCAAAAAAAGCCGGCTACGGATTTTTGGAAATTACGAAGCTCGTAAAACCGGGCCGCGATAACTACGAATACATTAGAACCTCGCATCGGGGTGGCGATGTGTTTCCCGTCGGTGCAGGAGCGGGCGGCTCGATAAACAATACGGGTTTTATGAATCCGCTGGATAAGGATAAATTTGCAAGTTCGATCTGCACCTTTGACAAGACTATGGGCATGGCGGTCAAGGCAGAATATAAACGTCTAAGCGGTTTTTCTAGCCTCTTGCAGGAAGGAATTATAAACGTTTCCGTTTTAACTGCGGAAGAAAAAGAAAAAACCGCAGACCTTATGGAAACGCTCAAGGCTGATAAGCTGATAGAAAAAGATGAGTCGCCTGAGAACTACGTTTTTACCGATAAGGGCTTTTTTTGGGGCAATTCCATCGCCGCAGACTTTTCGAAAAACCTCGCATAAAAACCGTTCCGTACGCAAAAACTGCGGATAGTCCTAAGACCGTCCGCAGTTGAGATAGCTCCTCTCGTATGATGGTTCCTAAAAAATACATTGTACCGGGCATTGCCTTCGGCCTATTGATATTAAACCTGTTCGGCAACGAGGTTATCGAACAGGTTTATTTTTCTGAACAAGCAAAAAAAAGACTTGCGTTTTTGCATATTCGATGATAAAATTATAGCCAGTCTTGGATTGATAAATCCGTTGTGAGGAGGAGCTTTAATGAATAAAAAGCTTGTTTGGATGATCCTTGGAGCCTTTGTCCTCGGGTTGGGCGTCGGTATTATACTGTGGCAAACCGGTATAAATATAAACGGATATGTAACATGGGTTTCGCCCTTTGGGCAAATTCTTGTTGCGATGTTAAAGATGATTGTTATCCCCGTCATTTTTTTATCCCTTATTTCGGGTGCTGCGTCGTTGCCGACAAAAGAATTCGGAAAGATCGGTATAAAAGTCATCGTGTGGTATTTTTTAACCTCGCTGTTCGCCGCGGTCGTCGGTTCCTTTTTGGCCGTTGCATTTAATCCCGGTTCGGGAACCTCGCATGCAGAATGGGAAGCTCTAATGCAGTCAGAAAATTCGGGTGCAGCTCCTGCGGCGGGCGGTTCCCTTGCCGACGTATTTTTGAGTATGTTTCAAAACCCCTTTCATGCCCTTGCAAACGGCAACTTTTTGGCGATTATCGTCTTTTCGATTGCCTTCGGTATCGGCTTAAAAATAATTTCCGAGCGGGAAGACGGAAAGTTGCGCGAAGGCGTATCCTTGTTGTTAAACATCCTGGAAACCTGCAAAGAGACCGTATTTAAAATGGTCGATTGGATTTTGGCCTATTCACCGATAGGCGTATTTTGTCTGACATCCGTAAATTTTGCACAATACGGCTCCAGTCTTTTCGGTCCCTACGTTATGCTCACCGTCGGCGTGGTGCTCGGCGTTTTGGGTATGATGTTTGTCGTCTATCCTTTAATGGTGGTGCTTGCAACGCGAAAAAATCCGTTTGCGGTACTGGCGAAGATAAAGGAGCCGATACTAACCTCCTTTGTTACGCGCAGTTCCGCTGCAGCGCTTCCCGTTTCTTTAAAAACAGCACACGACGAGCTTAAAATAAAAGATACGTTGGCTTCTTTTGCCCTGCCGCTGGGGTCTACCGTAAATATGGACGGTGTGTGCGTGCACCTGCCGATGTTTGCGGTTTTGGCCGCCAATATGTTCGGCGCTCAGTTGAGTTTTACAGCCTTGTTTGTTCTGGTTATTACGACAGTGCTTGCTTCGGTGGGAGCCGGCGGCGTGCCGGGCGGCAGCTTAATGCTCTTGTTCATCATTTTGCAAAATATGAATTTAGGAACGGGGCAAATTGCCCTTATCGTCGGCTTGGCTCTCGGCATAAACCCCATCTTGGATATGTTCGAAACGATGAATAATGTAACCGGCGATCTTGTGTGCACCTATTGTGTTGCCGAAATGACCGATATGATAGAAAAGGACGAAAGTTCAAAAGGCTGATTCACCTTCTGACACGGAAAATTTTAAAAGAAGATGTAATCCGTTTAAGGGCGCCGGTTATATGCGTTTTTGCTTTAATCGGTGCCTTTTTTGTCCGGTGGCAGCTTTTTTAAAAAGTTCGTATGTGTTGCTATCAAGGCGGACTGTTATCGTTTTCGGCATAGAAGCTCCTTTCTGAAGCTGTTTTGCAAGAGCTTACTCGTTTATAACGGTCAGTTCTCCTGCCTGATACTCCGGCATAAAGCGTTTTACAAAGCCCGTTTCAAACTGAACGGTTATTACCAGCTCCCCCTTTCCCGTATCCGCCTTTATGATTGCACCGTATCCGTAATCGTCGTTGTAAATTTTAAGGCCTTTTTTCCATTTTTCCGCAAGGGTGTTTTTTTTGCGGTTTAAGGCTGCGGGGGGTATCGGTTTTCCGAACGGCCTGTTTTCAAACTGCGGAGCGTGTTTTACATACGTTTGGGCGGCGCCGTCTTCAAATACGCTTTCTCCGTCGGCCCCATGTGCGGTTACCAAAGAACTTTCTATTTCGAATAAAAACCGGCTCGGCTGCATAAAGGAGAGGCTGCCGTAAAGGCGCCGCGAAGCACAGCTTGTCATATAAAGCCTGTCCTTTGCACGGGTACAGGCGACGTACATCAGACGCCGCTCTTCTTCAAGCTCATCGAAGTCGCCGTTATCCCGCGGAAAAACGCCTGTTTCCAAACCGGTTATAATAACGTTTTTGAATTCCAGCCCCTTTGTGTTGTGAATGGTAATCAGATTGACCGACTCGGCGGCACCGTCTTCTTCGGCAAGGCTTCTGTCCAGCTCGATGTGTTCCAAGAATTCGGTAAGGCCTTCTGTAGAAAACTCGTACAAAGAGGCCGCGTTTGCAAGTTCATTTAAGTTTGCGCTTTTTTGCGTACCCGCCGTTTTATCTTCCGCCTCGTAATGTTCACCGAGGCCGGAAATCTCCAGTATTTTATAGATAAAACGGGCGAGCCCTTCTCCCTTTGCGGGAGCGGAACCGTCTTCGTTTTCTTCGGTCAGAATTTTCCGCAGCGTTTTTATACCGTTTAAAAATTCGGTTAAATTTTGTTTTGCTTTTTTTGAAAAAGAAATCGATTCAGCCGCTTCCGATATAGCGCTTATAAAATCGGCTTCGGGATTAGGTACCACGCCGTTTTCAGGCGGTGCGAACATTATGCTGCGGGCGCCTTCTATCAGCTTGGTCTGGGTTACGGCACCGATTCCCCGCGGCGGCTTATTGATAATCCTTCTTAAAGCAATCTCGTCCCGCCCGTTTGCGGTTAAGGCCAGCACTGCAATCGTGTCCTTTATTTCTTCCCGCTCGTAAAATTTCAGCGTTCCGACAACCCTATACGGAATTTTTTTGTGCAAAAAGTCGGTTTCAAAACCGAGGGACTGCGCGTTCGTTCTGTAAAGAATAGCCCAGTCGGAAAATGAGCCACCGTTTTTTATATCCTGCATAATAAGCCGTGCGGCTAATTCCGTTTCGGTATCCTGATTGGGAAGAAAAAATATTTCCGGCTTTTTTCCGCTGCCCCGTTCCGCCGTCAGCGTTTTTCCAAGCCGGCCCGAATTCTTTTTTACGACCGAGTCGGCGACCTGCAATATTTCCGCATAGGAGCGGTAATTGCGTTCAAGCCTGATAATTTTCGTATTTTTAAAATTGTCGCCGAACGTCAAAATATTTTGAACCTCCGCCCCGCGGAAACGGTAAATGGACTGATCGTCGTCCCCGACCACGCAGATGTAGGTGTTCGCTCCGGTAAGCGCTTTGAGAAATTCGAATTGGGCAATGTTGGAATCTTGATACTCATCGACCATAATGACCGAAAATCTGTTTTGCAGGTTCATTCGTATCTGCGGAAATTCTTTTAAGAGCATTACGGGCAGCATTATCAAATCGCCGAAATCCGCATTGCCCGTTTCTTTTAGGCGCTTTTGGTATAGGCCGTAAGCTTCGGCAAATTCGGGGTTGGGATCGACTTCGTGCAGCATGGGGTCTTCGGGCAAAAAGCAGTAATCCTTGGCCCGCGCTATTTTTTTTATGATGCCGCGGAGGCTGCTTTTTGCAAGACCCGGCATAACCTGCGACAAAAGGGCCGCAGAATCTTCATCGTCGTAAATCGTAAAATTCGGGTTTAAGCCAGCCCACTCCGAGTGGCGCCGCAATATCCACGCGCCGAACGAGTGAAAGGTGCGGAGCATGGCGCGGTTTGCAGCAGGTTCCAATGCGGCGGCCCGCTCCGACATTTCCCGGGCTGCCTTGTTCGTAAAGGTAACTGCGAGTATTTTTTCGGGCTGAATGTTTTTTTCACCGATAAGCCATGCAATCTTTGTCGTTATGACGCGTGTTTTTCCCGAACCTGCTCCGGCAAGAATCAAAAGCGGGGAGCCTTCGTGCTGTACGGCCTCGAGCTGTTCGGGGTTTAATACCTCTAAATAATCCGTTGTATTCAAAATTCTTCCTATTAAATTCGGCAGTTTCAAAATCTTCAGATTTTGAAACTGCCGAATTTTTGTGCTTTTGTAAGGCGCTAGCCTGAAAAAGCATATATAATACTGCGGCGTTTGCCTCGCAAACTCGACAGTGTTTTTAAGCGGTGTAACAACGCCGATTAAAATCTAAGCGCTTGGATTATACAGCATAAGGGCACAGGTTTCAATCGTTTAAAGAAAGAATAAACACGTAGAAAATTTTGGCACGCTGAACGCCTCAATTGACAAAAACCGGAAATTATTATATAGTAGGTCATACTATACATAGCTATATATCTCTTTATTTAAAAGATAAAGCCGTGTTTACAAGATCGTATTAAACCTGTTTAGAAACTTCAGTTTCGGAGCAGGTATTATACGCGGATATACGTTTTTAATTGAATAGCGTATCATTGTATGCGTTTTTTGCGAAAAGCGCTTGAAAAATATTCTTATGGGGAGCTTATGATAAGAAACAGAGCCGTACTGGGACTTGCCGCGGTTATTTTGAGTGTTGCCGGATTGTATGCACAGGAGCAAATTCCGACACTAAAACCGGTTTTAACTGAAAAAGCGATGAAGGGGTTTATCAAAAATCCCAAGGAACTGATTGATGGTATCGAAGCCTTTGAAGATGACGAGGATTCGCAAGAAGGTCAATGGGTTGAAAGGTTTAAAACTGTGATACGGGAGGATGCCGGCCGTGTATCGGATTTTCTCGAAAAAAATCCGGCACCGAAAAAAATGCAGGCGTTCTTCCGGAAGTACGGATTTGACGGCAAGACCGGAATACTGCAAACAGTAGTGCTTGTGATTGCCGTTGTAAATTCCGAAAGAGAAGATGTTTCAGATGTTCCTTTTAAAATCCATCCGGACGATATAAAACTCGTAGAAAAATACAAGGCGGAACTGTTGCAGCTGCTCAGATCGGCCTTTCATCAAATGGAAAGGACCGGCGAATAGCACGGAATTGTATATTTTTAGCATGGGAGATTATGTATGACCATCGTACAAGTTAAGAATTTGCGCAAGACGTATCCTTTGGGAAAGGTTTTGGTAGAAGCGGTCAAGGGAATCGATTTTTCTATCGACAGCGGAGAATTTGTTTCTATTTCCGGGCCGTCGGGGTCGGGCAAATCGACGACCTTGAATATGATCGGGTTAATCGACACGCCGACATCGGGTGAGCTTATCATTAACGGGGAGCGTATTTACGAAGAAAGAGATTTTATCTCCCTTTCGAAGCGGAAAAACAAGGGGTTTAAAATCCCGCCGTCGCTTGACAGGAAAATAACGCGGCTGCGCCATGAGTATCTGGGCTTTATTTTTCAGTCATTTAACCTGATTCCGGTTTTGGACGTATACGAAAACATCGAGTTTCCCCTTTTGTTCGGTAAGGCGAAGGAAAGCAAAGAAAAGAGCAAGGAATGGATTGAGCACCTCATTGAAAAGGTCGGCTTGAGTGAATGGACGCGCCACAAGGCAAACGAGCTTTCAGGCGGCCAGCGGCAGCGCGTCGCAATTGCCCGCGCTTTGGTTACGAAGCCTGCGCTGGTACTTGCGGACGAACCGACGGCAAACCTCGATTCGAAAACCGGCGATCAAATCCTCAGCTTGATGAAGGATATGAGCCGCGAATTTAATACGACCTTTATTTTTTCCACGCACGATGCAAAAATCGTTAATATGACCGATCACCGCATTAAAATCTTGGACGGAAGCGTCGTCGAGGATACGAAGGTCAGCGCGTAGTGGGTAATTGATAAGGAATAGGAAAGATGCCGTATAAAATGCCGGAGTAAAAGATAAAGGCTCTAAAACGGTGTGGGAGTATGTAAAAGATGACGCGTAAAGGACTATAACATGCCGGTATTGTCAATGTTTTACGGGGTTATTATCAGTATGTTCTATAAAGATCATAATCCGCCGCATATTCATATTCAATATGCAGAATATAA
>CAUTPO010000005.1:0-34531 GCA_963540475.1 uncultured Treponema sp.
CGGCAGCTGGTTTTTTGAACAATTCGATAAACAGGGCAACAAAACGATGACCGTGTTTTACGAAAAAGACAAACTGCTTGAAAAAAAAACGTACGTTTATCGGGACGGAAAGCGGACTGCCGCCGAAATTACACTTCCCGACAAGGTTGTTTCGATACGGTACGATGCGGACGGGCGCGAGCTGGAGCGGACCGTGTATGACGAAAAAAAAGAAGAGATAATCGAAAAAACCGTAAACGTGTACAAGAGCGGGCTTTTGGCCGAAACGAGCGTCGAAAAAGACGGCGAAGTTAAATCCTCCGAATTTACCTATTCTGCAGCGGGAGAAAAAAAAACGAGGGAAGATTTTACGGATGGGAAACGGATAGCCCTTATCGAATATGGAAAGGATAAACGGACGGTTCATCTTTTTGAATCGGGCCGGGAAATAAGTGTTTTTGAGGAAACTGTTTTAAATGACAAAGAATAAAACGGGCTGGATTTTTTTTGTATTACGCAGATTCAATTACGCCGATACCGGAGGACGGTCTTCCGTATCGACCCTTTTTTCCGTTTTGGGCATAGCCTTCGGCGTTATGGTGTTAATCGTCGTTCTTGCGGTTATGAACGGTTTTCAGCGGGGGTATATCGACACCATTTTGGAAGTCAGTTCAGGGCATATACGGCTGTACGGAACCGAAGACGAGCTCAAACGCGCCGAACGGCTGAACCTGCACAAATCCTTCCTTGTCTTCCGCGAAGCGCAAACCCTAATCCGCGGCTTAAATGACCGTCAACAGGGTGTTTTGATACGATCGGTAGAAAAGGACGTTTTAAAAAAAGACCCGGGCTTTGCACAAACCGTACGGACGGTATTCGGCTCCTTCGATCTTTCAAAAGAAAATTCCGTTGTGATCGGCTACGAGCTTGCCCGTCAGCTTTCGCTGAAAACAGGCGATTCGGTTGTGCTGGTTGCCGCCTCCGGTTCTTCACAAACCGATATTTTCCCTGAAAACAGGGAGCTTACCGTTACAGGCATTTTTAAAACGGGCTATTATGAGGTGGATTCCTCTTTTGCCTTTATCTCGCTTGAAAGCGGTGCTGCCGTTTTGGGCGAAGAAAAAAAGATGTACGCCTCGGTAAAGTTAAAAAACCAAAATAGGGACGGCCTTTATATCGCCTCCGTTTTAAAAGAACTTCCCGGTATACAAGCCGAATCGTGGCGGTCGTATAATCACGCTTTTTTCGGTGCCCTCCGTACCGAAAAAAATATGATGCTTGTTTTGGTTGTACTGATTTTTTTGGTAGTTGCCGTCAATATTTATAACGGAATGCGCCGTTCGATTTACGAAAGGCGGGAAGATATTTCGGTCCTTGCCTCGATGGGAGCCCATCCTAAGCATATTCAGTTCCTGTTTATTGCAAACGGTTTTACCATCGGTTTTATCGGGGCCGTTGCGGGGCTTCTTTTAGGACTTTTACTTTCGGTACAAATCAATGCGGTTTTTGGCATAACGGAAACGGTCGTAAATCATATCATGATGTTTTTTTCGATATTGACCTCGGCTTCAGGCGGGGAAGAATTTTACATTTTCAGCCCATATAATTTTTATATAGAAGATATTCCGGTAAAAATCTTTTTTGCCGAGGTGTTTTATATCTTTTTGTTCGGTATTTTCTCCGCATCGTTTGCTGCGATGACGGCTTCGAAACGTATTTTAAAATTAAAACCTGCGGAGGTCTTACGCTATGAGTAAATCCGTCGTCGAAATTCGCGGTTTGACAAAAACCTTTGTATCGCCAAATGAAAGGCTCGTCATCTTGGATAATCTCGATTTTACGGTCGAAGGAACCGCAAAAATTTCGATTATCGGGGAATCGGGCTCAGGAAAAAGCACATTTTTAAATATTTTAGGCGGGCTCGAATCGGCCGACAGCGGGCACATTCTTGCAGGAAATTACAGGGTGCACGAGCTTGACGAAAAGGGCCTTACCGAATACAGAAGTTCGTTTTTAGGACTGGTGTTTCAGTTCCATTATTTACTGAAAGATTTTACCGCCCTCGAAAATGTAATGCTGCCGGCCCTCATTGCAGGTAAGCCCCAAAAAGAGGTACGGGAGCGGGCTCTTTCGCTTTTGGAAGATGTCCGCCTCGCCGACCGGAAAGACCATTTTCCGGCCATGCTTTCAGGAGGCGAGCGGCAGCGTGCGGCGGTTGCCCGAGCCCTGATCAACGAACCCTCGCTTGTCTTGGCAGATGAGCCGACCGGCAATTTGGACAGCCTTAATTCTAAAACCGTGCAGGAGCTTTTATTTTCCGTTACCGATAAGCATAAAAAAACCTTAATCGTCGTTACACACGATTCTGCCATCGCCTCTTTGACGGACCTTTGTTATAAACTGCACGGCGGCACCTTGGAGCAGGTATGAAAGTTCCCGTTTTTATTCAATTAGCCCTTCGCTTTTTGGGCTTCGGTTCGGGAAAAACCGTATCCAATGCGCGCAAAAGTCTTATAGGTGCAATGTTCGGCATCGGAATAAGCATAATTCCCCTTATCGTGGTATTGGTGGTTGCCGACGGAATGATCGAAGGCATTACCCGCCGCACGGTAGAGCTCGGAACGGGACACTTGCAGCTTATAGATATGACCCCCTCGGGGCGGTTTAAAACTTGCGAGGAAGAAATTGCGGTCAAACAAAAACTTTGTTTAACATTAAAAGACGGCTTTTTTAAAAATGCGTGGATAGAAAGGCAGGGCTCCGGGCTCGTAATAGGAAAAAACGGCCGCAGCGGCGGAACCATACGGGCTATAGAACCGGAATTTTTTACGGAAAATGAAGAAGCACTGCGCTTTATCAAAACGGTAGAAGGGAAGGCTGAATTCGAAGGTGAAAATTCTGCAATACTCGGCTCCAAAATTGCCGAGCAGCTTGGCCTTACAACAGGCGATACGTGCAGGATCATCACCCTGTTTAAAGCGTTCGGCAAAAAGCCCGTACCCAAAATATCGTCGTTTAAGGTTGCAGGCATTATTTCGTCGGGGTATCGGGAGCTGGATGCACTTTGGGTTTTTATTCCTTTAAGCCGGGGAACTAAAATAATGTCCTTAGAATCCTCTTTGACCTCCGTTTTGGTGTCCACCGCCGACCCCTTTGATGAAGAAAAAACAGCCCGTTTAAAGAACGGACTGTATGCGTTCTTACCTGAAAGTTTTTCGGTTTTTACCTGGTACGATCTAAACCGTTCCACCTTTGTTTCTTTTAAAACGACAAAAAACATCTTGCTGTTCATTATGTTTTTGATCGTACTTGTCGCCTCCGTGAATATCTCCTCTGCGGTGGTAATGCTGGTAATGGAGCGGCAGCGGGACATCGCCATTTTAAAGGCGGCAGGAACCGATCCTTTTTATATTACCGTA
Organism: uncultured Treponema sp.; assembly: GCA_963540475.1. Taxonomy (GTDB): domain Bacteria; phylum Spirochaetota; class Spirochaetia; order Treponematales; family Treponemataceae; genus Treponema_B. The sequence continues at coordinate 3,399 of CAUTPO010000005.1, forward strand.
ACCTTTTTAACAGCCGGTTTTTTGACGGCCTTAGGCGGAATTATAATCGGAATGCCCTTAGGTATTTTGACGGCGCTGCATATAAACGGCCTTTTTTCCGCCATAGAACATATCCTAAATTATTGTCAGCGCTTTTTATATCTTGCCTTTTATAAAGATGCCGCGGTTATGGAAATAAGCCTTTTAAACCCCGAATACTATTTAGACCATATTCCCGTAACCCTTAATTTTAAAGAGCTTTACATAATCACGGTTTCTATGCTAGTATTGGCTGTCATCGTCTGTATCATTCCGGCCGTCAAAGCAGGAAACGAAAAGCCGATCGAAATTATGAGAAAAATATGATTTGCGATATATGTAAAAAAAATCAAGCGGATATCTCGGTAGAACAGGTTGTGGATAAAAAGGTCAAGCATCTGTTTTTGTGCCGCGAGTGTGCAAAAAAGATGGGCTTCGAAATGTTTTCCGAAAATATCGATATATCCATTACCAATCTTTTCAATAAATACAGTAAATACGGCACCGAAAAGCCCCCTACGGAATATAATCATATTGCCTGCCCGTATTGCGGCAGAAAGCTCTCCGATCTAAAAGATTCAAAAAAAATCGGCTGTCCGAACTGCTTTTTATATTTTAAGTCGGAAATACTGACCGCATTAAAAAAGGTGAAAACCGATATACGCTACACGGGAAAGGTCCAAAGCAGCGAAAACAAAGAATTTGCCCTACAGCTGTCCATTGCAGAGTTAAAGCAGCGGCTGCAAAGGGCCTTGGAAACGGAAGAATACGAGCAGGCGGCCATGTTACGCGATGAGTTAAAGGCCTTGGAGAAAAAAAATGGTATCGAAACTTGACGGCTGGTATAACGAAAAAGGCTCCCAAACCGATGTAGCGCTTTACACGCGGGCGGATTTTGCACGCAATGTTTCGGGCTTTTTGTTTCCCATTTCCATAAACAGAAAAGATTCTTCGGAGGTTATTTCCCTTTTTTACGATTTTTTCGATACGCTGGACGATGCCGCCTGTTTTAAAAAAATGCGCGTCGATTCCATCGATCCACTGGCGGTAAAACTGCTTGAAGAGCGGGGAATCCTGTTTTCCCAGATGCCCGAAACGCCGGTAAAAAGTTTAATCGTGCACGATAACGGCGCCCTTTATGCAAGTCTTAATCTGGAAGATCACCTGAATATTGCGTCCTTTGTTTCGGGCTTTTCCGCAGAAGAAGCCTATCTTCCAATCGAAGAACTCGACAAAAAAATGAACGAAAGCATTTATTTTTCCGCAGCCGAAGAAATCGGTTTTATCACCTCGGATATAATGCAGATAGGTTCCGGGCTTAAATTCACCGTTTTGTGTTCGCTGCCGGGCATACTGCACCTGAATATGCTCGGCTCCATTGCAGATACGGCAAAGAACCTCGGGCTGACTATTCTCGGCTATTATACGCCCAACTCAAAGGATTCGATAGGAGCGATTTTTTCCGTTTCGACCGAAAGCGCGGCAGGCGGCGACGAGCGATCTCAGCTCAGCAACTTTACTGCATCTATACAAAAAATCATCGAAATTGAACGGTCGGCCCGAAAGGAATTCGCGGAAAAAAACAGCCTTAAAATACGGGATATGATAAGCCGCGCCGCCGCAATTGCCAAAAATGCTAAACTGATGAGCTTTCGGGAAGCGGCCGACATTATGTTTAAGATAAAACTGGGCCTTAATGTGGGCTTCATCAAAGGTATAACGAACGAACAATGCAATTCGATGTTGTTTAAAAGCCAAATGGGGCATATTGCATTCCTCTTGCTGCATAACGACGGTATTTTAACAAGCGGCAGCCGAATCGATGAGTCTTCGATTGAAGAATGCAGGGCGCTTTTAATTCAAGAAGTTTGTTCAAACGTCCGAATTATATAGGGGATATTGATTGTAAAATATCAAAAATTCGATTGCCGCACGGTGCGGCTCGGGATCGGAACCCATAACCCATAACGATTGGGCTGGGTCACCGATTATAAAACCGTTTTACGTCCTGCAAAAACGTAACGGGTATAATCCGCGGTAGGAAATCCCCGCGGGATTAGGGGAGGGAACGTATGTTTCAAGGACTTTCGCAAAATGCTCATAAACTGTTGACCGTTTTCGGCCAGCAGGAGGCGAGAAATGTAAACGCCGATCTTTTTCAGCCGGAGCATATTCTGGTGGCTCTGATACGCAACAAGGTCGGGCGGGGCTATTTTATTCTGGAAAAACTGGGAATCAACATATTCAACTTACAGGTTTTTGTAGAACAAAATATCCCCATCAGAAACGGCGAAAAAATAAAGGGCGAGATTCCTCCTTCGCGGAGAATAAAAAACATCGTAGACCTTGCCGCCATCGAATCACGGTCGATGAGGCACAGCGTTATCGGAACCGAACATGTGCTTATCGCCCTTTCACGCGAAGAAAATTCACTGCTTGCCGGCTTTTTGATGCGTCACAGCGTTTTATTGGAAGATTTACGCAGGGCGGTAACGCGGCTGTATATGCAAACCGATTGGATAAATGCCACGCATGCAGGGCACGATTCGCGGCAAAAACAGACGGTCTTAAGCGAATTCGGCAGAAACCTGACTGAAATCGTAAAAGACGGGCTTATAGACCCGATAATCGGCCGCGAAAAAGAAATTAAAAGAATTATTCAGGTTCTTTCACGGCGCACCAAAAACAACCCCGTGTTGATAGGCGAACCGGGTACCGGAAAAACCTCCATCGTGGAAGGCTTGGCCTTTACGATTATCAACGAAAACGTGCCGCGCAATCTTTTAAACAAAAAAATTATCTCCCTCGATTTAGGTGCGGTCATTGCGGGAACAAAATACCGCGGGCAGTTTGAAGAGCGCCTAAAACAGATTATTCATGAAATAAAAGAAGATAAAAACATTATCCTGTTTATTGATGAACTGCATACCCTCGTCGGTACGGGCGGATCGCAGGGAGCAATGGACGCGGCGAATATTTTAAAACCGGCCCTGGCCCGAAGCGAAATACAGTGTATCGGCGCTACCACCATCGACGAATACCGAAAATACTTTCAAAACGATGCAGCCTTGGACAGGCGTTTTCAGACCATCATGGTCAAAGAACCTTCGGAGGAAGAAACCTTTCAGATTTTGTGCGGAATCAAATCCAAATATGAAGAACACCACCATGTAGCATACGACGATTCGGTCATTCTTAAAACGATCGAATACGCAAAACGCTATATTCCGGACCGCTTTTTTCCCGACAAGGCCATCGATGTCCTTGACGAAGCGGGGGCAATGAAAAAGATCATTTCAGACAAGCGGCCTGCAGAACTTTCCGAAATTGAGGCGAAAATAAAAGACTTGACGGAAGAAAAACAAGAACTGGTTAATCTTCAAAACTACGAAAGAGCGGCCTTAGTGCGCGATGAGGTCTTATCCTTAAAAAACGAACTTTTGGCGGTAAAAAACCGGTGGGAAAACCCTTCGGAATTTCCCGTATCGTATGTCGAAGAAAACGATATTGCCGAAATAATCTCTGTTATGACCGACGTTCCCGTAAACAGGCTCAATCAAGATGAGGTAAAACGCATACTGAATATCGATACCGAGCTTAAAAAATCGGTCATAGGGCAGAGTAATGCGGTGTCCGTTTTATCCAATTCCATACGGCGATCCCGCGCAGGCATCGCTTCTCCTGACAGGCCCATCGGCTCGTTCCTGTTTTTAGGGCCGACCGGCGTTGGAAAAACGCTTTTGGCAAAGACCCTTGCAGAGTTTTTGTTCGGCTCAAAAGATGCCTTGATCCGCATCGACATGAGCGATTATATGGAAAAACACAATGCGGCGCGGCTGGTCGGAGCTCCTCCGGGATACGTCGGGTTTGAAAACGGCGGTTTTTTAACCGAAAAAATACGGCGGAATCCGTATTCGGTCTTGCTTTTAGACGAAATTGAAAAGGCTCATCCCGATATTTTCAATCTTCTTTTACAGGTTTTGGAAGAAGGCGAATTGAGGGACAGCCGCGGCCATTCGGTTAATTTTAAAAATACCGTCATCATTATGACAAGCAATGCAGGTTCCAAACTCATCATTAAGGAACAGCAGCTGGGCTTTAACCCGACCGGCTCAGGTGTTTTGCCGTATTCGGAAATTAAGGCCAATGCCGAAAACGAAATAAAGCGCTTCTTATCGCCCGAATTCATAAACAGAATCGACGAAATTGTCGTCTTTAAGCCGTTGGAAGAAGATGACATCAAAAAAATACTGAAAATAGAAATCGATAAATTTAAAGAACGCCTATTGAAAAAGCACTTGTTTATAGAGCTTTCGGATGAGGCCGAGGCCTATTTCGTAAAAAACGGATACGATCCTTCGTACGGTGCACGGCCTATGCGGCGGCTTTTGCAGACAAAAATAGAGGACGCCCTGTCGCTTAAAATAATAAGCGGCGAATTTTCGGAAGGCGGCACGGCCTGTATCGGCGTTTGCAGTGATGAAATCGTAATAACGGTAAAACCTGCGGACGTTGAACATTCCTCCGAATCGACTGAAACGGGAAGAATCGAAGTAGCGCAGCATATCGAAACATAGAATAGATCTGTTCGATAACGGAGTTATCGAACAGATCGACGAGTTCTAAATCGCGCAAATAGCACGATTTAGAACATCGCATTTTAAGGCAACCTGTTCTGAAACTGAAGTTTCCGAACAGGTCTAATATGTAAGGCCTTTTTTAATAGACCATAAAAGCCCCGATAAATGAATTCGGGGCTTTTTTTCGGTTAGATTTAACGTGATGCAATGCGGGCTCTTGACTTACTTACCCGTCTTTTTGTACAATGGCCCGTATGAAGATTTGGATAAAATATCTGATAGGGGCCGTATTAGGTATCGCTTTTGCGGTGTTGGCGCCGTCGGATAGTCAGTTTTTTAATGCAGCCGTCGAATTTGCTTCCAATCTTGCAATCCAATTCGGAAGATATTCTCTGTTACCGGTCCTATTTTTCGGCTTTACGGTCAGTATCTATAATATACGGGAATCGAGAGGTCTTTTAAAACTTTCGATACATATTTTACTGTTTATTGTCATAGCGGCATTTGCGGCCGCCTTTTTAGGGCTTTTGTCCGTACTGATAAGCCCGCCGCCCATTATCCCCATCTTCGTCGAAGAAGCATATACGATAGAACCGCTCGGCATACGGGAGGCTTTTTTAAGCCTGTTCCCGTCCAGTCCTTTTGAGGCCCTCGTAAACGGCCTGTATCTTCTGCCTGTTTGTATTTTAGCAGGCTTTGCAGGCGCGGGCTTTGCCGTCGATAAAACCGTCGCAAAACCCGTCTTGACCCTGTTCGATTCGCTTTCGCGGGTATCGTATTCGGTAATGGTCTTTTTTGTCGATATGTTTTCGATAGGACTTATCGCCGTTTCCGTCAACTGGGCATTGCAGTTTAAAACCCTCCTTTCATCGGGATTTTTTACGGGTTTTGTCTTATTACTGGCAGCCGACTTTTTTATCATCGCGTTGATTATTCTTCCCATCATCATAAAAATATTTTGCAGGGACGGTAACCCCTACAAGGTCTTATATGCGGCCATAGCTCCCGTCTGTGCCGCTTTTTTTTCAGGCGATACGAACCTAACCCTGCCTGTTTTGTTCAGGCATGTAAACGAGAGCTTAGGCGTAAGGCGCCGTATTTCGTCGGTAAGTTTACCCGTATTTTCGATTTTCGGGCGGGCAGGAAGCGCATTAACCGTAACCGTCAGCTTTGTAATGATTGTCCGCTCGTACTCCAGCTTAGGCATAGGCCGCGAAGATATGCTATGGCTTGTCGCAATAGCCGTGCTTTTTTCGTTCTTTTTAGGACGCTTTCCCGTCATCGGTGCATACACGTCGCTTGCCGCAGTTTGTTCACTGTATGGCGGCTTTGAATCGAGCTTTTTAATCCTGCGTCCTGCCGCCTTTTTTATCGGTTCTGTAGCCGCAGCGATCGACGCCGTTATCGCCGTTGCAGGCTGTTACATCATCGGCTGCCGCTTAAAAACGGCAAGCCCGCGGGATCTACGGTTTTTTATTTAAAAAAGCACTTGAAAACGGGGCTTACACCCGGTACAAACCGTCATTTAAAAAGCCGTTACGGCCGATTAAATAATTTTATGGATGGGCAATCTGTAAAAAAAACTTGTTCTATTTTTACAAAATGCCCAGACAAGTTTTCATAGGTCTTTCGTACAATATCAATGACTTATGAAAAACATTGCAAAACTTAAGGGAGATGCGGTGAGCAAAGCTCACCTTCTAAGAGCTGATTCGCAAATCCGCCTTAGCGGACAAGTTAATGAATTTTCTTACAGAAAACAAGCCGAAAGACTTGCAGTTTTTAGAGCTTCCCGGATGTTAAGGAAGAGAGAAAATGAGATGTATTTTTTTGGGACCGCCCGGAGCGGGAAAGGGAACCTTGGCTTTCGAGGTTTCAAAGCGGTATAAGATACCGCATATTTCGACGGGAGAACTTTTTAGAACGGCAATCAAAAACCGGACGGAACTGGGCAAAAAAGTAAAATCCGTCATCGATTCAGGTGCCTTGGTAAGCGACGATTTAACCGTCGCCCTCGTAAAAGAAAGACTTGAAAAAAACGATACCGAAAACGGCTTTATCCTTGACGGGTTCCCGCGGACAATAGCACAGGCCGACGCATTGGAAAAAATAGCGGCCGTCGATTCCGTTATCAACTTTACCATTCCCGATGAGGACGTGGTAACAAGACTTTCGGGAAGACGGGTTTGTTCATCGTGCGGAAAAGGCTATCACATCGAATTCGTCAAACCTGCACGGGAAGGCATCTGCGATTCGTGCGGATCGGCTCTTATCATTCGGGAAGACGATGCAGTCGATGCAATCAAAAAGCGGCTGGAAGTCTACAGAAAAGAAACGGCTCCCTTAATCGATTATTACACCAAAAAGAACTTAACTGTAGATATCGACGCACGGCCTGCGGCGGAAGAAGTGGTAAAAACCTTCGAAAAAAAATTCCCGCGCGGGTAAAAGCGGAAAATCCCTTTTAAAAAAGGCCTTTTACCGTGAGCGTACGGAAAAAAAACGGATACGTATTTGTCTTTTTATTCTCGTTGTATGCCTTCGGCCGCAGCCCTAAGCTCTTTTGCGAAACGGCTTATGCGGATTTCGGCCTAAAGGGAAGATACGAAACGGCGATTATCAATGCAGAAAGTTTTACTGCCCATAATCATGTGTATAAAAGCCTGCCTGAGATCCGCTATAAAGAAAAGGCTTTGCACGATAAATCCGTTTTTACAAGTCCGCTTACGGTCTTTTACCCCGCGGCAGAGGGAAGCTTTCCCTTGGTCATAATCGGGCACGGGTGGGGCGACAGCAAAAAATCGAATGCGAGCCTTGCCCGCTGCCTTGCTTCTTACGGCTATACCGCCGTCATCTTTTCCGCAAAAAAACGGCATTATCCTGAAGACTTCCTCGCAGCCTTTAAAAGGGCACACGAGCTTATCCTTTCCGCCGCAGAAAACCCGCAAAACCGCCTTTTCGGCAAAATAGATACGGCAAAAACCGCTGTCATCGGTCATTCAATGGGCGGAACCGCCGCCTTATATTATGCGGTTTCCTGCCGAAAAGTCTGCACAGTCGCAGCGCTTCACCCGTATAACGGCGCCTCGCCTTTTATCGAATTGATCGGCGGACAAAACAAAACGCTCGGTTCCGACCTGCATAACCTCGGCATTCCCGTGTTAATCCTTACCGGCGAAAAAGACAAAATAGCCTATCCTGAAAAAACATTCGAGTTCTGCAAAAACTGCAACCCTCTAGTTCCGCTGGCCTTTTTTTCGATAAAAGGCGGAAAACACGTTCACCCGATGGACAAAATCGGCAATATGGTTTCAGGCAGTTTTAATGCGGAAAAGCACAGACTGTACCGGCTTTTGGTATTAAGCTGGCTGGATCTCTTTTTAAAAGAAAACGGCGATACGGCTGCCTTGTACCTGAACAGTGAGTGCTTTACAAAGATAAAAGACTGCTTTTACTCCTCAAACGATGCCTATCCGCCGTACCTGTTTCGCAACCTGCCCGCCGTTTCGGCACAAAGCGAAATGGTTCCGTCGCCCTGACGCCTGCCGTTTTAGGCCTTTATTGCCGTACCCTTCTCTGAAACAAAAAGGGAAGCGTCTTGTGTCTGTATCCGTTTTGCAGGTGCTTGACGGTATTATACGATAAAACGAATGCACCTTCCGCTTCCCCTGTATCGAATTTACAAAATCATCGCTGCAATCATTGCAAAAATGATAAGCGGGATATTATAGTGCACAAAGGTCGGAATACAGGTATCCCGTATATGGTCGTGCTGTCCGTCCGTATTTAACCCGGCTGTCGGGCCTAATGTCGAATCCGATGCGGGAGAACCTGCGTCGCCTAAGGCGCCTGCCGTGCCTAATAAACAGACAATGGCCGCAGGACTAAAGCCGAGCCTTATGCCGAGCGGAACATAAATGGTCGCAATAATCGGAATAGTGCCGAAAGACGTTCCGATCCCCATCGTAATACCGAGCCCGATAAGCAGCATTATAAAGGCGCCTGCGAGCTTACTGCCGCCGATTATATTTGCACTCGCAATAACCAAACCGTCAACACCCTTTGTCGCCTTGATAACCTCGGCAAATCCTGCTGCAACCAGCATAACAAAGGCGATAAAGCCCATCAGCTTAATACCTTCGGCCATCGTTTCATCGACCTTATCCATTCGGATAACGCGCGTTATCATCAAAATTAAAATACCTGTAAGGCCGCCGAGCGGCATGGAACCGGTTAAAATTTGAATAACGAAGGCCGCCGCAATCGCCAAAAGCGTAAACCATTCCCGCGCTGTAAAACGGATATCTTCGTCGGCAGAGGGAAGTGCCTGTATTTGCTTATATTCCCGCGGCTTTCTATAAGAAAAAAACACGGCAATTAAAAGACCTAACAACATACCGAGGCCGGGAAGCCGCATAGACTTCCACACGTCGGAAACTTCAAAGGGAACTCCGTTTTGCGTCATCGCCTTTGCAATAATATCGTGAAAGATAAGCCCGAAACCGACGGGGAAAACGACGTACGGCCACTTTACCGAAAAGGTTAAACCGCAGGCCATCGCCCGCCTATCCAGCTTCATCTCGTTCATTAACACCAAAAGGGGCGGAATCAAAATCGGGATATAGGCAATGTGAATCGGCACCAAATTTTGCGAAAAACAGCCGAGAAAGGCAATAATCAGTACCAAAACCATCTTTTTTGTTTTAAGCCGCGTCGAAAGTTTAACGGCTAGCAGCTTTACGATGTTCGTATGGCTGACCGCTGCCGCCAAGGTACCTAAAAGAATATAGGACAAGGCCGTTTCCGCATTGCCCCCCATACCGGAAATCAAAATACTTATCGTCTGAGAAAGCCCTAAACCGCCGATAAGCCCTCCGATAATACCGGAAACCATAATGGCAATCAAAATATTGATTTTTAAAAGACACAAAACCGTCATAATAACGACGGCCGCAATGACAGGATTTACCATACATACCTCCACACAAAAAGCATTTTTAATCGTTATTAGTATGGTAACACAGGAAATTCGAGCCGTCAAGTGTTTTTTTTATCTATTTTTTAGCTGTTTTGGATAAATCTTAAATAACAAAGGGGAAAAACGTCCGTACGAAAAAATCAACATACCCCGACGCGAGCGTCGGGGTATGTTGTTCTCATAAGGTGGTTGCAGTCGGCTTTAATACCCTTATGTTACGGCGCCAAGCGTCGGGGTATTAAACCCTCCGCACGAATAAAAAACGTACGACGAAAAAAAAATTCGTCCGACGTTTTTTATTTTTCGTCTTGACGAATTTACCCCGGTTTTACGGCAAAAAAGGGCTTTTTTTTAAGTACTTTCCGTATATAAAAGACAGGTGTGAAATACGGCCGGAAGATTGTAATGACGAATAGCATTATCCGCTTTTTTGCGGTATAATTGTCCGTTAAATTTGATACATCGAACAGTACGAAAATTATATGTATCATTTATACAAAGAGGACAGGCTTAATGAATGATGTTGACGAATTATTTACCCGGTTAAAACGGCTTTGTATTGCCGTTACGGAAAAAACGTATTCCGACTACGATAAACAAGGATATGCTATTTTGGTTAAAATACATGATGTAGGTATTACACAAAACCGGGTATATAATACCCTTTTGCAATATCATAACGGTTTGCCGGACGGATTATCCAAAGATTGGCTTGCAGATATGTTGGATTATATATGCGGGTGGACTGCTCCGCAATGGCACATTTGGAGAAGCGATGGCGCATTTAAACGCACAAAATAAGAATCCTTGACAAAGCCAAACGCTGTAATTATCCATCGTTCAATTCCCGTCCGGCATACTTAAGACTTGCGGAAAAAGAGGGGCTTACTTTTTTAAAGGAGCGGCAAGTTTGACATGTTTTGAGTTTTAATCCGTTTTTTTTGCCGAATTTCCTTGCCTCTTTACCGTGAAAAATATATAAAACTATCTTGACATTTTTATGAACGTTCGGTAGAATTTAATAATAAGAGGTTTACTACCCTGTTTTATGATTATGACGGAGTAAACTATCCTTGTGTGCAATTAATCAATACTGCCAATTTAAAACAAAAATTAATTGATACTATAAACAATAGACCTATTCGATAACTCCGTTATCGAATAGGTCTATTATTCAAATATATGGATATGATTTATGAAAAAACAGAGCCGGATACATAATTTTTTGATGTGCATTAAACGGCAATTATATGAAATTTATGTGCAAAAAAAGACATATATATTCATTGTTATGTTTTTAAATACGGTAACGGTTCCTGCGTTATATATAGTACAAATGCTTATTCCCAAAATCGCTTTTGACAACATAAATATGCAAAACGGCTTTATGCATACGATTACGCTTCTTTTTATATGTTTGTGCGCAGAAAGAATATTGACATGTATAAACAGCTTGTTTAAACATATTTTTGATGCGGCTTTTCTTACGGTACGTACAAACGAAATGTCGAAATTTCATCGCTTTTTTTTAACTATACCGTATCGTTTTTTGGAAAACAGTGCATTTAACGATAATGCCCGGTCAGCTTATTCCGCTCTTACCGGTTTTGACGGTTATCAGGCAGGTCTTCACGCATTCACGAATATTCTTACAGGTTTTTCAAGCATTCTGTTATTGCTGTATTTTTTTTATAAGATAAGCTCTTTCATAGTATTCTTTTGCCTTTTTACTACCGCTTTATCGGTTTTTATCGGGATGAGGTATATCGCATTTGACGGTACTGCCGAAAAAGAGCGCGCAAATCCGCTTCGGCTTAAAAATTACTTTAATAAATTGTGTTTCGATTATCGTTATGGAAAAGAAATCAGAATATTTTCGCTGCTTATCACGATTTTAAAATATTACAATAAGGCTGCCGAAGCATATATGCGCGTGTTAAAAAGATCGGAACGATTTTATTTAAAATTAAGTTTTGGAGACGGAATTTTATATTGTATCCGCGATATTGTATGTTTTTCTGTCATAGTATACGCGTTTGATTCAAAAAGAATTTCAATAGGAGATATGGTTTTCTATCTCGGGCTCCTTGCATCCTTTTCTTTCAGTTCTCAAATTTTAATAACCGAATTTAAAAATTTTATTAAAGCCTGTACAAAAATACATACATATTACAGTTTTATAAATACCCGTTATCGGCAAAAACAGACAGCCGTTCTAAAACCGGATTTTGAATTTAAATCGTTAAAATTCGAAAATGTTTCGTTTGCTTATAAAAAAGGTGCAAAAAATGTTTTACACAATATCAATTTCGAAATAACGCAAGGGAGCAAGGTCGGTATTGTCGGAAGAAACGGAGCCGGTAAAAGCACGATCATAAAATTGCTTTTGCGGTTGTACAAACCGGTATCGGGGCGGATTACGCTGAATGGTATCGATATTGACAATTATGTCTTCGACGAATATATAAAAATTCTCTCGGTCGTATTTCAGGATATACATATATTTGCCGCCTCCGTTTTGGAAAATATAACCTGTTCCGATAATGCCGACAAAGAAAAATTGGATACGATTATTGCCATTGCGCGTCTTAATGACTTTATTTCGAACACACCGAACGGAATACACACACAGCTTCGAAAAGAAATTGATGATGATGGAATAATCCCTTCAGGCGGGCAAAGTCAAAAAATATCTTTTTGCAGAACCCTTTATAAAAATGCCGAACTATATATTTTTGATGAAGCAACGGCTGCCTTGGACGGGCTTGCCGAAAAAGATTTTGTACATTCATATTATGATTTTACCAAAAATAAAACATCTGTCTTTATTTCGCATCGGCTTTTTTATATGAAAAATATGGATAATATTTTGGTAATACATAACGGTTCTTTGATTGAAGAAGGAAATCACAACAAACTGATGAAGGCAAAAGGGGTTTATTATTCTTTGTTTAATAAACAGGCAGAATATTTTGGAAGAGAAAATGAAAACAAATAAACCAAACCTAATGTTAATCGAAAAACTATATACATTTATTTTTATTATAAAATTCTTGTTCGGTATATCAAAAAAATATATACTTATTTCTTCACTGCGGATTTTTTTCTCAAGTATAAATGTTTTGTCGTTATCGTATACCGTTACGGTTGTTGTGTTTCTGTTGGAGCGAGCCGATTTTAAAATGTGTGTTTTCGGAATTGGAATTTTTCTTATAACAAAAATGATCCTATCGCAATCAGCTAACTATATTAAAATGAAAGAACGTATCGAAAGAGAAAAATTAAACGATTCCGTAAAAAAAATAATTTTAGAACATTCCACTCATATTCCGTATAAATATTTGGAAGATCCCGATTACTTGGATTTATTGGAAAAATCAAATGCTGCGATACACAATGAAGATTGTATTGATGTCGTTTTAACTTCTTTTTTTGAGTTACTTGAAAAAATAATTTTAGCCGTTTGTTATTCTGCAGCTCTTATTGTATTAGATTGGAAATTGATATGTATTATTGTTGCCGTATTGATTACGATGAACTTGATCTATAAAATGCAGGGGAAAAATAGGATGAAATTCTTTGCCGATAATGTTTTGATAAACAGGCGTTTTTTTTATTACACAGACACATTGATAGAACCGGCATTGGGGAAAGACTTCCGCGTCTTCGGTATCGGTAATTTACTGCAAAACAAATTTGAAGTTTTCGGTAAAAAAATGATTGCAACATATAAACGGTATTTACACAAAAGCTTCTTATTACAGTGTATAACCGAAGGCTGCTTGTGTATTCAAAATATAATTGTATACGGTCATTCAGTTTATCAATTTTTTATGGTACGGTTTTCGTTTTCGGTTTTATCGTTTCGAATAAATACGGCTTTGTCTTTTTCCGACACAGTCTCAAAAATTTTTCATAATGTTACACGGCTGGCTATGGGGATAGAATTGGGAAGGCCGCTTGTTTCAATATTAAAAATAAAAAAAGAAACTGATAGTGGATTTATCGAATTTGATTTTGAGCAATTTGAATATTTGGAATTCAAAAATGTTTATTTTAAGTATCCGAATACCGATACATATATTTTAAACGGTGTTTCTTTTAAGATAAATAAAGGCGACAGAATTTGTATGGTCGGTTTAAACGGAGCGGGTAAAACAACCATTGTTAAATTGATAAGCCGTCTTTTTAAACCGGATGCGGGAGATATTTTACTGAATGGAATTTCCATATACGATATTAGGTATGATGATTTTATGAAATGCATTGCAACGGTGTTTCAAGATTTCGGCTTTATTGCCGTCCCCATTAATGAGAATATTGCGGCTGCCAAGGATATAAACGGAAACGAAATATCGGCCGTACTAAAGTCAAGCGGTCTTTTTGAAAAAATCAACTGTTTGGATAACAAAGATTGTACATATTTGAATCCAAGTATAAACGAAGACGGCATATATTTGTCCGGAGGCGAAATGCAGCGTTTGGCTTTTGCACGATGTTTATATAAAAATGCTCCGTTAATAATTTTGGATGAACCGGCATCTGCTTTGGATGCCGATGCGGAAAGTAATTTTTATAAAACGGTCAAAGCACTTGATTCTTCAAAAACGGTTATTTTTATATCGCACAGAATGACATCTGCAATATTCAGCAATAAAATTCTTGAGGTTGTAAATGGATCAATAGCTTTTTTCGATACGATGGAAAACCTTTTGAATAATCCCTGTTCATTATTTGCAAAATTGTATACTCAACAAAAAGAAAACTATCAAGAGCTTTGATTGTTATACAATCAGCTTATATATAATTCGTGAACCGATAATCGTAAAAATATTTGACGTTTTTTGAGCTTTAATCCGTTTTTTTTGCCGAATTTCCTTGCCTCTTTCGGTTTATTTGTGTACATTGTACGTATGCTCCGTAAAAGGAGCATAACACATTATTTTGCGGTATGAAAATAACGCAAAATACTGCGCAGTACAAAAAGTTGTTTTCATACCGTTTCTTAAGGAGACGATATGAAGTATAACATTCTGAAGCGGGCAAATCCGCTTAAACCGTCGGATCCGAAGAAATTTTATGCGGCCCCGGTATACGCAGGCGAAGTTACGATGCGGGCTCTGGCCGATGAAATTTCCGAGGTTTGTACCTTAACACCCGCAGATGTAATTGCCGTTATCGAAGCCCTGCTTCAAAGGCTGCCGGCGCTTTTGAAGAACGGGCAGATTATCAGGCTCGGTGACTTTGGTACAATCAAGCTGTCTTTTAGTGCAAAAGGCAAGATTAAACAAGAGGAGGTACATGCTGGAGATATCAAGAACGTACGCGTACTGTTTCTGCCGAGTGTAGAACTAAAGCGCAAGTTACAGGATATCGGATTTGCCAAGAATTAAGCGGATAACCGTTTTAATTCGGTATAAAACCGATACGTTATAAGGAAAAATGGAAAAAACGATGTTTTATAAGAGGTGCACCGGCATCGTTTTCTTCCACGTAATCTACTAATTGTATAAAAAGCGGTCATAAAAATGATCGGCTGAAGTAATTGAAAAGCAAACGGGTGTTTTTTAAGCGCCCTGAAAGTAAGTTGAAACATTTTAAGTAAAGATGATGGTTGGGGCTGACTTTTTTAAAAAAAGTCAGCCCTTTTTTTATGCCGGTTAAATGAGGCGGCTCTATTGTTAGCTTCCGAACTTATGCCGTTCTTACACGATAGGCCTGCGCAAAGCCGAAAACGCCCCTGTGCCGCAAGACAGTTATTCGGAAGAATTGCACAAAAGACGGGCAGGGGATCAGGATTTTTTCCCTGCCGTTATGTCGGGTCGCAGTACCTCGGCCCCGTTTAAATACACAGGGATACTTTTTTTTCGGCCATAGTAATGAAGTAAAATGCGGATAGTGCAGGCGAGGCAGTTTTTTACTAAAGGCTCCTGCGAACAAAAAAGGGGCAGGTTTCGGGCAAAGCCGTTTTGACGCAGGGCGGAAGCGGGGTTTAGCTCCGTTAAATCGGCAGTAACCGTAAACTGAATAGACACGATGTCCCGTTCTTTTAGCCTGTTTTTTTCCAAAATGGCCGTATACAAGAGTGTTACCGTATGCAAAATATCGGCTGCCTCATTTTTACAGCACACAGCCCCCCGTACCGCCCGTAGTTTTTTAAAAAAAATCATAACAAGATGCGCCTATTGTACGCCGAAATGCCCTGCGTATGCAAGGAGTTCCCAATAATCTTTTTAAAAAAATATTAAAAAAAACAAATATTCTACTTGACGCTATATTATATTTTGTATAATATATAGTTATAAATAATATGTGCAACGATATAATATTATAATATTAAAACTATAGGAGAAACAAGAAGACTTATGATTTTTTCTATAAATACCGGACTTCTTGAAGCCTGTATTTTAGCCTTGCTTAAAAACGAAGATTCTTACGGCTACAAACTGACGCAGGACGTAAAAAGTCTCGTTCCTATTTCCGAATCGACCTTGTATCCGGTACTCAAAAGGCTGCAAACGGCAAAGTATTTGGAAACCTACGACCGTCAATTTGACGGCCGAAACAGAAAATATTACTGCATTACGGCGGAAGGTCTTCGCCAGCATGAGCTGTATGTCGAAGAGTGGAAATCGTATAAATCTTTAATCGATAAAATATTTCACGGAACGGCCTTATAAAAAGGAGAGGGTAAATGACTAAAAAAGAATTTATCGAACGGCTTGCACGGAACCTTTCAGCCTTAAAGGCAGAGGATCGGGAGAATGCGCTTGCGTTTTACGAAGAGTATTTTGATGAAGCGGGGGAGGGGGCCGAAAGCGCTGCGGCGGAAGAGCTCGGTTCTCCTGAAAAACTTGCCGAAGAAATTCTGTCTTTTTATAAGGCTTCCTATTCCGGCGAGCATGCGGCGGCAATACGAAAGAGCCTAAAAGACGATATTAGGCAGCTTGTGTTTGAAACAAAGTCTTCAAATATTTATATAGCCGCTTCGCCTGCCGGTGTTTTCGAATACAAGCTGGAAAATATTCCCGAAGAAGATATAGAAGTAAAAATTGAAAACGGCGTGTTTACCGTAAACGAAGAATCGGCCTTGTTTTTCAGTAAAAAAGGCTTCGGCGATTTTATTAAGAATTTTACAGCAAACGTTTCCGGTGTCTGGAAAATAAAAAGAAAGATATACGTGTATATACCGAAGAATCTTTTAATTGAAAAGGCCGAATTTCATTCGCATTTCGGTTCGGTTAAAATGAAAGAGGTAAATATAAAGATAACGGAAGCCTCGCTTAGCTGCGGAAGCATACATTGTAAAGACTGTCAAGTTGAAAATATGAACTTAAATACCTCAGCCGGTTCGGTAAAACTCGCTTCGGTTACGGCGGATAAGATCAAACTTCATACGGCGGCAGGCTCTGTAAAGTGCGAGTCCGTCGGCTCTAGCGAAATAAGGTCGAGCACGGGAGCCGGAAGTATTTCGTTTTCAAACTGCACCGCTGCCTTTCTTCAAATATCTTCCGGAGCAGGCTCGGTATTTACCGAAAAAGTACGGGCCGAAAAGTGCGGCATAAACACCGGCGCGGGAAGTTGTAAAATAAACGCCTGCGATTTAAAGACCTGTACCATTTCAAGCGGGGCGGGAAGCATTAAGGCGGAAGGCTTTTTATACGGACAAACCCGCATTTCTTCTTCGATAGGTTCGGTTATTTTAAACCTTGACGACGTTCTTGACCGGTACGATATAAGGTTTGCCGCCGAACGCTCTAAGATACGGCTTAACGGTACGGTTTTAGAAAGTAAAAACGGATGGAATTCCGCAGGAAACCCCGAAGCCGAAAACAAAATATCCGCTTCCGTACAGTTCGGAAGTATAATCATAAAAACAAAAGAGCGCCCTTGCGCACAAGATTGTATTTAAAAGAGGGGTAAACAAAATGACATACAGGCAGTTTTTGGAAGAGTTAAAACAACGGTTAAAAAGGCTTCCTGCACGGGATCGGGAAGAGGCAGTGCGGTATTACGAAGAATATTTTGCAGAAGCGGGCGCTGAAAAGGAAGCTGAGGTTTTAAAAGAGCTAAGAAGTCCCGCCCATGCCGCCTCGAATATCCTTTCAGATTATGCGTTAAAAGAGTCTGCGCGGGCAAAACGGACGGCGGCAGGCGGTATTAGGGCGCTGTGGTTTATTATTTTGGGGATATTCGCAGCGCCCATCGCCGTACCTGCGGCGGTAGCCCTTGCGGTTGTGATATTCGCTTTAGTCTTAGTGCTGGCGGCTGCGGTGCTTGCCCTTGTTTTAGGCGGCGGCGGGCTTTTGTTAGCCGGTTTTTTTATGCTGTTCTCCGATACGGGTTTTGCCCTTATATTATTCGGAGTCGCCTTGTGCGGAGCGGGTTTTATCTGGCTTTTAGCCTCTCTTATAACGGGAATTATCCGCGGAATTTCGAGACTTGTTAAAAAACTGTAAACGAGGCCGGTAAGGAGGCTATCTATGATCTTGTTAATGTTTATCATCCTTTGTGTTGTCGCATTCGGCATATTCGGTATTATTGCAGCTCTTATGGCCGGCTTTACGGCCATTATATTGCAATTTTTTCTATGGCTCTTCCCGATTTTGCTCGTCGGTGCCTTAATAGCGGGTATTCCCGCCTTAATCATCATCTGTATCATTATGCTGATACTGTAAATAGCTTTCGGGCCGGAAAAAACAATCGGGTTTATGTGCGGTTAAATTCATTCGCGAGTGCGGAAAGTATCTTAAAATAATAGGGAGCCTCTAAAAACCTCAGTTTTTAGAGATACCCAATAGAAAATAACATAAAAAATTGTTTGGTAAGGAGATGTTATATGAGTAAAGCGGTAAAAATAACCTTATTGATTATCATAGGGTTATTGTTAATCGGAGCAGGTTTTAGTATGGGCGGCCTTATTCCTTTGCAGCGGGTACGGGCGTTTTTAAAAAGCTATAACACGGCAGAAAAGGACGGCGGAACATACGCCGAAAACGAGACCTCCGGCATAAAAACGGTCCGCTTAAACGGTATAAAAAACCTTACCGTTATTGCAAAGTATGCGCGGCTTTATATTCAAACGGAAGGAGAGGACGGCATTCTTTCGTACGAAACGGTCAATATACCGGATGAATATTATTCGGTAAAGGAAGAAAACGGTACATTTATCTTTGAAGATACCATTCCGTACAAGGTATTTAAAAAGCTGTTCCGAAAAGATGCGAATAAACGGCGGATTACGGTTATCGTGCCTAAAGGCTTTGACCTGCAAAAACTGAGGATAGAAACAGGAATGGGTGCCGCTTTTATAAACGGGATACGGGCCGAAAGTTTTTTGCTGCAAAACGGAGTCGGAACCGTCGAGATCGAAGATACCGAAGCAAAGAAGGATACGCTTATAGAAAGCGGGGTAGGCGAGGTTAGGGTGCGCAATTCCGCTTTTACAAACCTAAAACTCGAGGCCGGTGTCGGCAAATTCGATTTTTCCGGAAAGCTGTACGGCAAGACGGCCATATCGGGCGGCATCGGCTCGGTAACAATGGATATAGACGGAGCGGCTTCCGACTACGATATAAAAACGGAAGTCGGTATAGGCTCGGTTCGGATAGACGGCGAAAAGCCGGCAAGACGCTCTCAAAAAAACGGCTATTCGGGCCGCAGCGCCGCCCATTCGATCAAGATCGAAGGCGGTATCGGCAATATCTCTATCGATTTTAAAAAATAGTAAACGGTTTCGGGGCTTGCCGCTTATCGGTAAGGCCTTGTTCCAGCCGTTTTTTTAACCCGGCGCCTATTTTCATTTACGCCCCTTTGTACCGGCGGCCTTAAAAAGTGGTGTAAAAGGGGGCTTGCGTACAAGTGCAAAACCGTATATAGTTTTATACGATGAAGGCGCATATATACAACGGTTATCGGAAACAATACCGTATAATCCTTTCTTTTTTATTTCTGTCCTTTTGTACAGGCTTTGCCGAAACGGCCGTAACCCTTACGGTACAGCCCTATGCGGGCACCGAATTTTTTGCGGACGGCAAAAAAATCGAGCCGAGGCTTTTGCAAAAAGACAATACGCTGGCACGGCTGCGCTGCGTGTTTAAGGACGATACGGTAAACGTACTCGAAATAAAAAAAGACGGTTTTAGACCGCGTCGGATAGATAAAGAAACGCTGTTTTCGGATCCGAATATCTTCGTCATATTACCGCCTGAAAATTCGTCCCACGAGGTCGTACAGGTGTTTCCGACGGGAAGACAGCCGAAAAGCGTAACCTTTGTAAACGAACACGCCGTTGCAGTCCCGCTTTTGGAAGGAAAGGGGATCGATATTATCGATATACGAACCGGAGAAACAAAACGGATTGCGCCGCCGAAGCGGTATGCCGACCGGCTCGGCTTTGTCGAAACCCTCGTTTTAAAGCACAAAAACGAGCTTTGGGTCAGCCAGATGTCTGCGGCCTGCATTCATGTATTCGATTTAACTTCGTTCGAATACAAGACTACCATACAAAGTGCCGGCGGATGGAGCAAGGTTCCGGTGTACAATCCGAAAGAAAACCGCGTTTATTTGAGTAATTGGACGACAAAAAACATCGGCGTCATAAACCCCGACACATATAAGGAAGAAAAACTGATTGCCGCTCCTGCGGTTCCGCGCGGAATGGCCTTTGACGAAGAAGGAAAAAGTATGTATTGCGCCCAATTCGAAGATTCCGCCGGCAGATCGAATTGCCGTCTTATCAAAAAAGACCTGCATACGTTTAAAACGATAAAAGAAATGGGGGTACGCGGTGCAAAAAGGCACATCGTTTCGGACGGAAAATACCTGTATGTTTCGGATATGCTTAATGCGGTTGTGGAAGTATATTCGCTTAAAGAAGATGACCGGCTTGTAAAGACCGTAAAGGTATTCAGCCATCCGAATACCATGCAGCTTTCGCCCGACGGCAAACGGCTGTATGTTTCCTGCCGCGGACCTAACAATCCCGAAAAAGGCTATTTGTACAAGGGCCTTGTTATGGGACGACTGGACGTAATCGACACGGAAACCCTGACCGTCATCGAAAGTATCGAGGCGGGAAACCAGCCGACCGGGCTCGATGTTTCGCCTGACGGAAAAACGATAGTGCTCTCCGACTTTTTGGATAACAGGATACGCGTTTTTAAATACGGAAATTAACAGAAAAGTTAAATAAAAACTAAACAGAAAAGACAAAAGGCCTCTTAAAAAAGCATTTACATTTCTTCCGATAATGTATGTTCTGTCTACTTAATAACCCGTTACTCTTCTGAATGTTTTAAATTTCAACAAATTCTGCATCATCGGGAAGTGATTTTTTTGCCTAAATGGTGTATAGTTCTCTCAAATGCAGCGCACACGCGTATGCGTATTTTACGGAGTTACTATGGGGTTTATTAAAAAACATTGGCAAGGGATTATAGCCTGTACACTCATCGCTTTGCCGTCATGGTTTTTGGGAAAACTGCTTCCCGTTATCGGCGGACCGGTAATTGCAATTACAGCCGGAATGACGGCCGCAGTGCTGTGGAAAAATAAGGGACAGGCGGAAGCGGGGATTAAGTTTGTTTCAAAAAAGGTACTGCAATGGGCTGTAATCTTATTGGGATTCGGGCTTAATTATACGGTCGTTTTGGAAACGGGGCGGCAGTCGTTACCGATTATCGTTTGTACGCTCGCCGCCTCGCTCGTTACGGCATTTTTTCTGCAAAAAGCGATGAAGATGCCTGCCAATATTTCCGTTTTAGTCGGCGTCGGCTCATCTATTTGCGGCGGCTCGGCAATTGCGGCAACGGCTCCCGTTATCGATGCAAATGATGAAGAAGTGGCACAAGCCGTTTCCGTTATTTTCTTTTTTAATGTGCTTGCCGCCCTTATTTTTCCGCTCTTGGGGCAGCTGGCAGGGTTCGATACCGCTTCGGGCGAAGGTTTCGGTACATTTGCAGGTACGGCAATCAACGATACATCGTCGGTAACGGCCGCCGCTGCAACATGGGACAGCATGTGGGGCCTCGGTTCGAAGACGCTTGACAAGGCGGTAACCGTAAAACTGACGCGAACGCTTGCGATTATTCCCATTACCCTTGTACTGGCATTTATCCGTACGCGGAAAGCAAAAAAAAGTACCGGCTCCGAATCCCGTATCGATTTTAAAAAGATATTTCCGTTTTTTATTTTGTATTTTATCGGAGCCTCGCTTATTACGACCCTTGCACTGAAATTCGGCGTAAACAACGCGGTTTTTTCTCCGCTTAAAACATTGAGCAAGTTTCTTATTGTAGAGGCTATGGCTGCAATCGGATTAAACAGCAACATCATAAAACTGTTGAAAACGGGCGGTAAACCGCTTATTATGGGAGCCTGCTGCTGGATCGCCATCATCGCCGTAAGTCTTTTTATGCAGACGGTTATCGGATAATGAAGATGAGCCCCCTCGCCTACCCTTTCGTTTTTTATATAGACAAATTACGAAAATTATAGTATAAGGTTTATGATGAAAAACGATATTACTGCTATAGCATTCGATATTGACGGTACTCTTTATCCCGCATGGCGGTTAAATATCAGAATTCTGCCTTTCGTTTTACGGCATTTTAGATTTATGCAGGCTTTTAATAGGGCTCGGACCATTATCCGGCGGCACCAAAACGAGAACCCGGACGAGGCATATCCCGACTTTTTCGATTTGCAGGCCCGGCTTATTTCCGAAAAGATAAACAGGCCGCCTGAACGGATAAAAGCCTTTTTGGAAGACGAAATTTACAACGGCTGGAAAGATACGTTCAAGGCAATCAAACCGTACGATTTTGCAAAAGAAGCCGTCATCGAATTAAAAAAAAGAGGCTTTAAGATCGGTATTTTGTCTGATTTTGTCCCCGGTCAAAAAAATGATATGTGGGGTATCTTGCCGTACTGCGACGCCGTACTGGGTTCGGAGGAAACGGGGGCGCTGAAACCCTCGCCAGTCCCGTTTCGATTACTTGCAGAACGTTTAGGCGAACCGTGCGGAAAAATTTTGTATGTGGGAAACAATTTAAAATACGACGTGGAAGGTGCCAAGGCCGCAGGTATGTATACGGCTTGCATAAAAAGCCGCCTTTCTTTATTTTTATCGAAGTTATTCAAAAAACCGGTCAAACCGGATATTTATTTTTCAAATTACCGTCAATTATTGAAATTTATATTGTAATATGATATAAATATACAGCGTCTGTCCGTTTTCCGTACCGGCGCTTCTTTAACAGGGTGTAATTGCGCGTTTTCGGTTTTGACGAAGGCCGCTTACAATATTGAAATACGTACCCGTGCGTATTTTTAAAGGGTGGGAATATTTAATGATCTATGTAGTTTTGAATATTATAACGTTGGCAATTTGTGTAGGTATTATCGCAGCCTTTAGGCAAAGCGATAAAAACAACAGATCTATCGAGAAGGCAAAACGCTACGGCGAAAGGATTAAAGAAGACCTTGAAACCTTTATAGGCGAAAAACAGTCCGGCTTAAGCGAACTTGCAACCGAACTCGGCGTACAACAAACTCGGGCCATCGCGGCGGTAAAAAAACTGGACGAAATTTACAGCCAGTTTATGAACAACGCGGGCCTTTTGGAAGATCGTTCCGCCGCAATTCAGGAAATAGACCGCTACATCGTAAAATCGGAACAAACCATTCAAAAACTGATGGATATGACCGGTCTTGCGGAAAAAAATCTGACACAAATTACCAGAGAGGCCGATTTTGTGGAATCCCTTGCAAAGTCCATTACGACTGCAAAAGCGGAGCTGAACAGCGTTGCTGCAAGCATTCCCGAAATGCACAGCCGTTTTGCCGAAGACGCCGACAAAAAACTCGATGAGTACAAAACGAAAATCCTTGACGAAATGAAGGTCGTCATCGAAGATGTAGAAACCCGCCTTTCGGCAGCGCAAAAAGACACAAACGATCTTTTGGATGTTGCCTCTATTAAATTGCAGGATATTTACAAACAGGCCTACTCCGACGCCTCCGACAAGGCAGGTGCCCTGCAGGAAGCGGCCTTTGCAAAACTTAAAGAACAAACAGCAGAAAAGGTTCAAGCATACCGCAAAGAATTCGAAGAAATGTCCGCCCAGATAGAAGAGCAGATGAATAGGAATTTGGGTGAAACGAAAACCCTTGCAGAAGATTTTAAAAACGATTGGCAGGCTCAGATCGACCGCTCTTTGGAAGAAATGCACAACCGCTTTACCGAAGCCGAAACCGGCCTGACTCAAAAACTTGAAGACATTACCGGCCGCGTCAAAGAAACGGAAACCATGCAGGACGCAGCCCTTGCAGAATTGCGCGAACAAACAGTCGGCAAACTTGAAAACTACCGCACGGAATTCGAAGAGGTTTCGGCCCGACTCGAAACACAGCTTAACGCGAATTTAAACGAAACTAAGGCCCTTGCAGAGGACTTTAAAACAGGCTGGCAGGAACAGGCAAACCAATATCTTGAAGATATGCACAATCGCTTTACCGAAGCCGAAACCGGCCTGACTCAAAAACTTGAAGAAATTATGGAACGCGTGCGGGAAACGGAGGCCGTACAGGATGCCGCCCTCAGCGAGCTGAAAGACAAAACCGAAGAGCGCGTTCAAAATTACCGAAAAGAATTTGAACAAATGTCTTCGCAGATCGAAGAAGAAATTAACAGGAATTTGAACGAAACAAAGCGCCTTGCAGACGACTTTCAAACCGACTGGGAAACGCAGGCTAAACGCTACCTTGAAGAAATGCAAAACCGTTTTGCCGAGGCCGATAACAGTCTTTCGCACAAAATCGAAGAAATCATGAGCCGAATCAAGGACGCAGAATCCCTACAGGATACTGCCTTGGAAAACCTGAAAAACAGGACCGATGAACAGGTGCAAAGCTATCAAAAAGAATTCGAAGCAATGTCTTCCCGCATAAAAGACGAAATGGACAAAAATCTGGAGGATACAAAAAAATCTGCGGAGAATTTCAAAAGCGAATGGCAAGCGCAGGCACAATACTACCTAAAAGAACTGCAAACGAATTTTTCAGATGCCGAAAGCAATATCGCCCGCAAAATGGAAGGAATGGCCGAACTGATACGGGAAACGGAAAATTCCGTATCGCTGCGCTCCGATTCAATCTCTTCGGATTTAAGCCAAACGGAAGCTACCCTACGCTCACAATTTAATTCGATCGCTACTAATTTTCAGGAAAATATGAATTCCTTTGCAAAATTTACCGACAAAAAACTAAACGATTTTAGAACCCAAACTGAAATGCGTTTTATCAAATTCGAAGAAACAATTGCAAACGTCGATACCATAAAAGAAGAAATCGAGAAATTGCAGACTGCCGCCAAGGATGCCGCCTTGCAGGAAATTTCCGCCCATGCCGAAGCGGTCAAACAGGACCAACACCAATTTTTAGCCGATTTTGAAGCAAAATCCGAAAAAATAAAAGAAAGAATGCACGACATCGAAGTCGGTATCGAGGAACTGAAAGCGAAGTCCTATACAAATGTGTCCGACAAGCTCCAGTCCTTTGAAGACGAGCTTTTTGCCGACCTTGCAAAGAGAACCGACTCCGTTAATTCGGGCTTTGAACAATGGAAAAACGATATTGCTGCAAATATGGCATTACTGGCCTCGGAAAACGAATCGGCAAGAAAAGACATCGAATTTCAATATAAACACGATTTGCGCGTCAGAATTTCGCAGATTGCCGAAGAGTACAAGGCTCATTTTTCCAAGCTGGATGAAAAAGTAAACGAAATCGAAAACAATTTGAGCAGCCGCTTGAGTGCCGCCGATGACAGTATTCAAAAATACACCGATAAATTCCGTGAGTATGTAAACGACTTACAGGAAAAAACGACCCAAAGCATCGAAAGCGAATTCGTTTCGTATAAGGCACGGCTTCAAGATACGATAAGCCAGCAAAACGAGGGCATCGAAGAAGGCTCGAAAGAGCTGTACCAAAAACTCGACGGTATCCGTGAAGAAGCAAATGAACGCTTTGAAGACATCAAAAAAGATTTTGAGGCGTGGAAGGTTAGAACGGATCAGCAGTTTACCGATGCTCGGTCCCTGTTTGATGACAAAATAACGAGTTTTGCCGGTCTTACCGAAAACGCCATCAAGAATTTCAATGCAAAATACACGGCGCAATACAAGGAATTCCTTGCAAAAAACGAGGAATCGTTCGGTTCGCTGCAATCCAGAATCGCTTCGCTCGATTCCAAGGTTGCGGAAGCCGATGCGGAGCTGAAAAACCATGCTGACAAGGCCGTCGTGCTGTTTAGACAGGAAATGGAAAAGGCCGAAGAAACCTTGGATAAAAAGATAAAATCGGCTGATGTAAATGCGGAAATTTCCATTCAAAAAATAAACGAAATGATCCATTCGGTACGGTTAGAACTCGATGAGGCACAGGATAAGGTCAGAGAAAACATTCAGTCGGAATCAAGCAGACTTAATTCAGTTCTGGAAGAAATCGGCAAAAAGCAAAATGACTTTATAAACCAAACCAAGGTCTTTGAACGGGCCGACGAGTTAAAGGCCGGACTTGAAAAGGATATCGAAGAAATCAAAACCGAAATAACCCGTTTTGAAGTGTATAAAAACGCAATCGATAATTTGACCTTGCAATACGATAAGGTTACACAGCTGGAAAATGAGGCAAATCAAAAAATCGCCAAGTTTATGGGTGAAAGAAAAAACATCGAATTACTGGAAGCCGAATTTATAAAGCTGACAGCCCTTTCCGACACCATGGATAAAAAGATCATAGAACTGACAGCCGTAAACGATGACCTACAGCAATATCAGGTGCAGATCAGGCGAATCGAAGAAGGCATAGGAGATGTCAATACACGCTATGAGCGGCTCGAGAAAAAAGGTGCGGTTTTGGATCAGACCATGGAAGGTATCGACTCGGCCTTTGAAAGTTTAAAAACGCTCGAAGCCGATATAAAAACGTTTAAAGATGAGGTAAAGGCCCTGCCCTCCGAAATCGACAAGATAAAGCTAACGGTGGACTCCCTTTTGTCGCATCAAGATAAGGCAAATAATGTATACGACAAAATAGAATCGATCGATTCAATGGTCGAAGAATTAAATACCAAAATGGACAATCTTAAAAATGCGCGGGAATGGCTGGCTGCTACCGAAACGCGGCTGCAAGAAATTTCGAAAGATTCTCAGGCCCAGCTGAAACTGATGGCTGACCTGTTTAAATCCGAAGCGCCTGAGCGCAACGAAAACGGCGGTCCCTCGGTAAGCGTTCAGGAAAATGTTTTAAAACTCTCAAGGCAGGGGTGGAAAAATACCGAAATTGCAAAGGCGCTTAATTTGTCGCTCGGCGAGGTAGACCTTATTTTGGAATATTCTGACAAGATATAAGGGAAGAAACAAGGGCTGCAACGGCCTTTCCTCTTCCGATAATGCCGATCCCCTCCCCTGTTTTTGCTTTGACAAAAATGCGGGTGGGGTTTACTTCCAGTATTCCGGCAATCGAATTGCATATCAAGCTGCGGTAAGGCAGGATTTTCGGTTTTTCTATTATGACGACGCAGTCAATATTTTCGATTACCCACCCTTGTGCCCGCATTTTTTCCCACACCGTTTTCAACAATTCCGCAGAATTTGCGTTTTTCCATCTTTTGTCTTCAGGCGGAAAAAATTCGCCGATATCGCCCATACCGCATGCCCCCAATAGGGAGTCAGTAAGAGCATGCAGTAAGACATCGCCGTCGGAATGAGCCGCCTCGCCCTTTTTAAACGGAATAAGAACCCCGCCCAATAGCAGTTTTCGGCCCCTTTTTAGCCGGTGTAAGTCGTATCCGAGCCCCGTCCGCATCAAAGATCTCCTTGAAAGGTTATTTTTTTGTTTTCAGGTTCCCCTTGGCAAATAAACACCGGAGCAGAAAATTCGGAATAAAGTTCGCTGTCATCGGTATATGCCTTTCCTGTGAGCGCGGCCTTTCGATGGGCTTCCAGCAATTCGGGAAAACAAAAGGCCTGCGGGGTCTGCACCGCGTATACCGAGCTTCTTTTTAAATGGGTTATTATTTCTCCTGTAGGAGCTGCGATTTTTTGGGTATCGACAGCTTCGCAGGCGGGAACGACGGCCCCGTGTTTTTTTACATCCGCACAAACCCTCTCGATAAGATTAATTGAAAGAAAAGGCCGCGCCCCGTCGTGAACCAATACATATTTTATATCGCAGGATTCGTTTTGTGCCGTTTCCCGTAATTTTAAAAGCGCCTTAAAAACCGACTCGCGCCGTTCGCTGCCGCCTGAGGTAAAAACCGGCCTTACCCTCCCCGCTTGGAGAAGAGCGGTTATGCGTGCATCGGAAAAAGCGATTTCTTTTGCCCTTTGCAGATCGCTTTCGGGCACGGTTACTATTATTGATTCAAATATATTTGCCGCAAGAAATTTAAAAAGACATTCGGAAAGAACCGTAACGTCTTTACCCCTGCCCGAAAGCGGCAGGTATTCTTTTTTTATGGGGCTTTTCATTCTGCGGGAGGTACCCGCGGCGGTTATGACGGCTGCAAAAACATCCTTTTTATTCGTCTTCATCGTATATATCGGAGTCGTCCAAGTCATCTTCATCCGGTTCCTCATCGTCCATAACATCGCTCCTTGAATCCTCATCGTCGTCGATGTAAGAAGAATCGTATTTTTCGATCGGGGCTCCGTTTCCGAGCGGTTCCAAATGGGAATGAATCAAGGTTTCCGCTTCCGCCTTGGTCGTTTCCAGTGCGGCGGTAATTTCGTCATGAAAAATTCTATACGCCGAATCGTACAATTTTCTTTCCTGAATGGGCAGCTCCTTTGTTTTACTGCGCTGATACAGGGAGCGGACAACGGAGGCCGTATCCAGAATTTTTCCGCTTTTAAAAAGGTCCATATTCATTTGGTACCGGGCCTTCCAGTCTATGGGCATAGGATCAAATTCTTCCGACAAATATTTTAGTGCATGCTCGGCCTCTTCCTTTGTAACAATGCGCCTTATTTCCAGATTCTTAATCCCCATAACGGGAAAAAGTACCGTCATATCCGATTCGGCCAAATATATGACGTAGTATTCGATAATTTCGCCGCCTATTTCTTTTTTTGTTATTTCCGTGATGATTCCGACGCCCTGTCCCGGATAGACAACAGCTTCCTTTAAAGAAAAAGCGAATTTTTTGCTCATATTTAAAATAGTATCATAAATTTGCTTTTTAGTCTATTGGTTTGAGCGGACGGCTTTTACCGCTTTTTTTGTATTATTAGGTGTCTGTTCAAAAACTTCAAGTTTCAAGACTGGCCTATTTTTGTGCCTCTTGCAATTTTGCCGTTTCTCTGTTACATTGATACCGTATGGCAAAGACAGTAGACGATAAAAAAATAATTTATACGATGGACAGGGTTTCCAGAACCCACGGAACAAAACAGGTTTTAAAAGACATAAGCCTTTCTTATTTTTATGGTGCGAAAATCGGTGTGATCGGTTCAAACGGATCCGGTAAGTCAAGCCTGCTGCGCATTATGGCAGGCCGTGATACCGATTATACGGGCGAGGTTTCTTCTTCTCCCGGTTATACGATCGGCTATCTTGAACAAGAACCGCAGCTGCAAAGCGGCAAAACCGTCCGCGAAGTCGTTTCAGAGGGCGTACAGGAACTCGTTGACCTGCTTGCCGAATTCGATGCGGTAAACGAGGCGTTTGCGGATCCTGACGCCGATATGGATAAGCTGATGGAAAAACAGGCGAAGATTCAAGAAAGGCTGGACGCAACCGATGCGTGGAATTTGGACAGCCGTTTGGATCTGGCGATGGAAGCACTCCGCTGCCCTCCTGCAGAACAGACCGTGGACGTACTTTCAGGCGGAGAAAAGCGCCGCGTCGCCTTATGCCGCCTTTTACTTCAAAAGCCCGACATTCTTTTACTGGATGAGCCGACAAACCACCTCGACGCCGAAACGGTCGCATGGCTTGAGCGGCACCTGCACCAATATGCAGGCACAATTATCTGTGTTACGCACGACCGGTACTTTTTGGATAATGTTGCAGGCTGGATTTTAGAGCTTGACCGCGGCGAGGGAATTCCGTGGAAGGGCAATTATTCGAGCTGGCTTGACCAAAAACAAAAACGCCTTGCGCTTGAAGAAAAGGGCGAAAGTGAACGGCAAAAAACGTTAAAACGCGAACTTGAATGGATCGGTATGAGCCCCAAGGGCCGGCATGCAAAAAGCAAGGCGCGCATAAACGAGTACGAAAAACTGTTGGCGCAAGGGTCAAAAGAAAAAATTAAGGATTCACAGATTACCATCCCCCCCGGCCCCCGTTTGGGTAACCTAGTCATCGAGGCAAAAAACATTGCAAAACATTACGGCGACAGGGTCCTTTTCGATAAACTCACCTTTTCGGTGCCTGCTGGGGCCATCGTCGGCATTGTCGGGCCGAACGGAGCGGGAAAAACGACGCTTTTTAAAATGATCGTAGGCGCCGCCGGTTTTGAAACACCCGAAGGAGCCGATCAAAAAAAGCGGATCGTCCAGCCCGATGCAGGCGAAATAAAGATAGGCGAAACGGTCAAACTCTGTTACGTCGATCAAACCCGCGAAAAACTTGACTCACAGAAAACGGTCTGGGAACAGCTTTCTGACGGACTGGATATTATCAAGCTCGGCGCCGCTGACGGGTCTTCTGCAATTCGCGAGGTCAATTCGCGGGCGTATTGCTCGTGGTTTAATTTTTCGGGGCAGGATCAGTCGCGGAAGGTCGGCGTGCTTTCAGGCGGCGAGCGGAACCGTTTAAACCTTGCAATGATGTTAAAAGAAAGCGGAAATGTGCTAATGCTCGATGAGCCGACTAATGATTTGGACGTTACCACCTTACGCGCCTTGGAGGAAGCCTTGGAAAGTTTTGCAGGCTCCGTACTTGTCATCAGCCATGACCGCTGGTTTTTGGACAGGGTTTGTTCGCACATTCTTGCCTTTGAAGCGGACGGCGAAGCCGTGTGGTATGACGGTAACTGGAGCGAATATGCCGAATGGAGAAAAGAAAAATACGGTAAGGACGCCGATACGCCGCACCGAAGCGTTTATCGAAAACTTGAGCGATAAAAGCCCTTATGTTTAGAGCGTTAAGAAGAAAAAAAGCAGCACCGGCGGCATAGTATAAAACACTCTTCCGTAATGCCGTTCCGGTTTTGCCGTTCAGAAGACCGGCATAATTTCTGATAACAAGGAAAAGATGGAATATAAAATTACAATCAATCTTACGGAAGAAGATTATCTTAATTTAAATAAAGAATATGTTTTGAAATTTAAACGACTTAAGACTATACTTTTGGCAAACTTGTCATCAGCTTTGCCGATTGGGCATCTTTATTCGTGCGGCGGGTTTAATACCTGACGTTTTACGTCTATGCTCTGCGTTGTAACATGAGGGTATTAAAGCCGACTGCAACCACCTCGTCAAAAAATGTACAAGGATGTCAGTGGTTCCAACAGAATCGAGTTTTTCTCAGGAAAAACTCGAAG
>CAUTPO010000006.1:0-33509 GCA_963540475.1 uncultured Treponema sp.
AATAAAATAATAATGAAATCAAGTATGAGTGTTATAGTTAAATTTTATTTATTGAGTAGTTTGTTTTATTTGGTTTGTCTTGCGGGCATGTTTATTATTTTGAACCGATTAATTACAGGCCCCATTAGTTTTGAAGGCCCGGTGATTTGTATCATTTTAATTCCTATCGTAATTATAACCGCTTCATTCTTTTTAGCACATAAATTTACGGGTTCCGGTTTTCATGCTATTCCGCCTATTATAATTATAATCTTTATCCTTTTTATTCCTAGAGCCGTAAGATTCGTAAAAAAAAACTACATTCCGGTAGATTATGAAGGACTTGTCTGTGTGTACGATAAATATTATAATGCAAAGGGAAAAAAACTTGCCGGTCAAAAATCAGGTTTATTTAAATATTATGACGCGGATACCGGTATTTTACACCATGAATCTACTTGGTCGAATGGCGTTATAGACGGCTATTCCGTTTTTTATTATCCTGACGGACAAAAAGAAATGGAGGGAAATTTAAAACCGTTAAAAGATTTGCCTGTCTTTTTTGAACACAGGGTACTCCGCTTTGGAAAATGGCTTTTTTATAATAAGGACGGTTCATTAAGAGATACCCGCATATACGATGAGGCCGGTATTCTGATTTCAAGCGATGCTTGCCGTTTATATCAAAAAACTGAAAGCGAAAATCTATATAGAATTTATGAATTAAAAACCATGACCCCGTTTACGGGAACAATTACGCGTGAAGCTATTATTAATGATAAGGATAACTATCCCTGCTGCACGACAGCCGAAATAAGGAACGGTTATATGGAAGGCCCATGGGAAGAATTTTCCTCTTTTGACGAGCTTATTCTTGTAAGGCGGGGAAACGCAAAACTCGGTTATATCGACGGTGAATACACGTCTTATTATGAAGACGGGAAGATTGAAGAATAGGCTTTTTTTGTTATGGGAAAATTTGACGGAGAATATAAGGCCTTTTATCAAAACGGTAATCTTAAATGTTCCATCTTTTTTAAAGAGGGTCAACGTCAAGGCCGTGCACAATGGTTCGATGAAAACGGAAACCGTAAAACAAAGATAGAATATGATGTATCGGAGAATATAATCAATAGAAAGAAATTTTGATAAAGTTCTGTATATTAAACTCTATTTTAGAAACTTCATTTTCAAAGCAGATTACCTTGAAATACGATGTTCAAAATCGTGTTATTCTTGCGTTATTTTAAACTCGTAGACTTGTTTGACAACGAAGTCATCAAACAGGTATATTGAACTCTAATCTTTTAAGACCTTACAACCTTGGACATCATCAAAAACGACAATACGGTCATCAAAGCCAGCACCCCCGCGCCTGCATAAAAGCCGAAAGTATAGCTGCCGGTCAAAATGCCCTTAATAAGCGTCATACCGTAACCGGAAGGCGAAATATACGAGATACAGGTAAAAACGGCAGGCAGTTTATCGGCGGGTATCAAAACAGGTGATGCCGTAATAATCACCGCAAAAACGATATTGCCGATTATGTTCGCCTGTTCGACGGTTTTGGCCTTTAAACCGATAAAAGCCGCAAGTCCTACCAGTGAACACACCAAAAACAGCAGCACCGCCGCTATTTCGGCCAAAACGGCAAACGAAAAAGAAAGCCCCAGCATAAAATAAAACAAAAAATATAAAATCGCTATTGAAGGCAGGTAAGTTAAAAAATAAACGGTCATCAAAGCCGCTATCAAAATATTCATATTAATCGGCAAGGACTTATAGTAATCCATACTGCCGTAGGTTTTTAAAAGAGAAAGACGCGACGTTAAAAGCAATAAAATAGGCATTGTAACCGAAACGATAATATTGCCCGTAAATAAGTTGGCAACCGCCTCGCTATCGGCCGTATCGATATATGTACTCAGTATAAACACCATACCGAACGGCATAACAAGCCCGAACAGTAATTGAAAAAACCATGATTTCCGTAATTCCAAAATATTTACGATCAAAAGATAATAATATTCAATTATGTTTTTCAATGCGGGTCTCTCCGTTTAACAATAAATATTTATCCTGAAGCGATATATTCGATATTTCGATGTTGAATTCGTTCATACAGCCGATACGGTAATACTCAAAAAAATCGGCGGATTTTTGTTTGTTTATATGAAAATATAAATCGCCGTTTATGTACGAATACGCAAAAACATTTTTTATTTGTTCAAGCGCCCCGTTATCGATATTCCGGTAATTGCGGACTATAATATTTACGCTCTGATCAAGCTCGGGCAGAATAGTGCGGATATCTTCGTTTACGATGATTTTTTTATTTTTTAACAGAATAAGGTTGTCGGCAGTTTTTTCCAATTCGCTCAGGTCGTGAGTAATTATGATGATTAAGGAGGATTGTTTTAAGACGGAAAGTTTTTCTTTAAACAACTTTTTTCTTTCGGGGTCTAGGTTGTTCGTCGGCTCGTCAAAGAACAGGACCGGAAGATTTCCGATCAGGGTCATACAGATACTTGTCAGCTGTTTTTCGCCGCCAGACAAGTTGATAAGAAATTCGTTTTTAATTTTTTCTATTTGGAAGTATCGTATAAGCTCCTCCGTTTCAGTCTGCGCCGCATCTTTTTTTATCTTCCGCAAAAGGGCTGTATAATAGATCGCTTCCTTTACTCTTAGACCGCGGAACAGGCTGCTTATGTTTTGCGGCTGATACGCTGCAATTTCGCCTTTCCGTTTGCCGTGTGTATCGGCACCGGAATACGTAACGGTACCGGCCGACGGCGGCATAATGCCGGCAAGGATTTTCATCAGCGTGCTTTTGCCGCAGCCGTTCGACCCTGCTACCGCATATATTTTTCCAAGCACAAATTCGGCATCGACACCGTTTAAAACCTCAGTCTTTCCGTAGTTTTTTGTAATACCGCTTACAGTTATTTTTATCATTTTAACTTCCATCATCAAAAACCGATTCGTACTCTGCACCGATCAGATCGAAAGAGTGAGGGATTTTCAAACTGTCCCTATAACAATTTCATCGATTTAATTTTTATATAGTACAGTCTATAATAAAACCTGTTTTAGAAACTTCATTTTCAAAGCAGATTACCTTGAAATACGATGCTCAAAATCGTGTTATTCTTGCGTTATTTTAAACTCGTAGACTTGTTTGACAACGAAGTTATCAAACAGGTATATTATACGGATTCTTCGATACCCCGTCAACCATTCAAGAATGTATAGCCTGTACCTGCTTGAACTTCAAGTTTTTTCCATACAGCAAAAACAATTATTCGAAAGATTGCAAAAAAAGCTTTTTTCGTATATACTATTTGAAACGGCATTTTCAAACTTATAAGAACTGCTAATAACTTCCATTTTTGGAAAGGTGTCCGTAAAAGAGCTTTGAAAATGCGTATTTTAAAAACATGCGGAGTGCGGTATGGTATCTCGTAAAATATTTTTTCTCATTCCCCTCATTCTCCTTTCGGCGCTCATCCTTTTTGCCGCAGGATTCTTTCTCTTTTTTACCCTTGCCGAATACAGACCGGCAAACCTCGAAACGGCCCGCATCGATAGGGGCGCAAAACGGACCGAGATCAAAACGGAAACCTCTTTTAAGGTTCTAATCTGGAACATCGGTTATTGCGGGCTTGATGCACAAAACGACTTTTTTTATGACGGAGGCACAGGCGTTACCGCACAAAGCAAAGAGGCCGTTTTACAAAATGCGGAAACGGTTAAAAAAAATATTGCTGAAGAAAATTGCGAATTTAATCTTTTGCAGGAAACGGATATCAAGTCGAAACGCAGTTTTTACATAAACGAAAAAGAAATTATGGAAAACCTGTTTACCGATGACGATTCTTCGTTTGCGGTAAATTACAATGCGGTAACGGTACCCTACCCCGTCTTAAACCCGCTCGGCAAGGTGCACAGCGGTATTTTCACGGCAAGTAAATTCAAAATGCAGTCGGCCTTACGGCGGCAGCTGCCGGGAAGTTTTTCGTGGCCGCTTAAAACGGTCAACTTAAAACGCTGCCTTCTGGTTTCCGAATTCGAAACCGAAATTCCCTGCAAAAATCTATATATAATCAACCTACACCTTTCCGCCTATGATTCGGACGGTTCTATGCGCAGACAGGAAATGGCCTATTTAAAAGACCTTGCCGAAAACCTTTACGCAGCAGGGCATTGGGTCATCGCAGGCGGCGACTGGAATTCGATTTTTCCCGGCGTGGAAAAAGATTTGTTTACCCCATACACGACAGGCGAAGAATTTCTTTTTTGGATTCAATATACGCAGGCGGACTTTATTGGAAAAGACTGGCAGTGGGTCTTCGACAAAAGCCACCCCACCGTCAGAACCTTGGAAAAACCGTACAAACCGGGCGAAAACTATACGACGATCATAGACGGTTTTTTGGTTTCTCCGAATGTCGAAGTTTTAAACGTACAGGCAAAAAATCTGCACTTTGAAGCCTCGGATCATAATCCCATCATCGCCGAATTCCGGCTGATGCCCCCGGCAGCTTCGGCTCAAAGCGGCGGGACGGTCCCGCACGAATAAAGGGTTTTATAATCGACGTTATAATCGGGCACAACCGATTGTAAACTGCGTGATATAAAAAAACAACTGGGCATCTCTAAAAACTGATGTTTTTAGAGGCTCCCAACTATTAAATTAAGCCATACAAAATAGTATGCCTTAATTTCGAGTTTGCAAACTCGCGTTATTGTATGTAGTTTTCAGGCTGAAGCCCGGCTGAAGCCTTACAAAAGCACAGGGAATTCAACAGTTTCAAAATCAGAAGATTTTTTCAACTGTCGAATTTATAGAAAGGTTTATTTTAATCGGCGTTGTTACACCGATTAAAAACATTTGCGGTTTTGCATAAAGCAAAGCTGATTTGCCGTTTCTCATTTCATTCCGAAACGGCGGAAAATAAGCATCTTTAGGATTTAAAAGTCCTCTTAGATGCTCATTTTTAAGAAAGTATTACAAAGGAGAGTTAAAATGAAAGTAAAATCCGTAACCGTTACAGGCAGCAGCCTGACCATCGAAGAAGTCGTTGCCGTTTCCCGCTTAAAAGCTGAGGTAAAAATTTCTGCCGAGGCAAAAAAGAGAATCAAGGCATCAAAGAAAATTGTAGACGATATTGTAAAAAGCGGTAAACCGACTTACGGCATTTCCACGGGCTTTGGCGAATTATCGACCGTGACCATCACCAAAGACCAGAACGGGGCTTTGCAGCGCAATCTTATTTTAAGCCATGCCTGCGGAGTCGGGAACCCCTTCCCCGAAGATATCGTGCGGGCAATAATGCTTTTGCGCCTAAACACTCACGCGGGCGGAATTTCGGGCGTCAGCCCCGAAGTGCCCGAAATTCTGGTGCAAATGCTTAATGCAAACGTCATTCCCTTTGTTCCCGAAAAGGGTTCACTCGGTGCAAGCGGAGACCTCGCAAACCTTGCACACATTGCCCTTGTTATGATAGGCGAAGGCCGTGCCTATTACGGCGGAAAACTAATGGACGGTGCGGAGGCGCTTTCCAAGGCAGGATTAAAACCGGTTGTACTTTCGGGTAAAGACGGATTAGGAATCATAAACGGAACACCGGTTATGTCGGGAATCGGAGCCCTTGCCCTGCACGATGCGGAGCAGCTTGTAAAAACGGCAAATATGGGCGCGGCTTTGGTTTTTGAGGCTTTTAGGGGAATTACCGCCGCACTGGATCCGCGTATCCACCGTTCGCGTCCGCACAAGGGGCAAACGGATACGGCGGCTTTCATTTTAAATATGCTGAACGGTAGCGGTTCCGTAAACACAAGAAAAAACGACGTGCAGGATCCGTATACGCTGCGCTGCGTTCCGCAGGTACACGGAGCAAGCGCCGATGCCATTGCCTATGTCAAAAAA
The DNA here is from genome assembly GCA_963540475.1 of uncultured Treponema sp. Lineage (GTDB taxonomy): Bacteria > Spirochaetota > Spirochaetia > Treponematales > Treponemataceae > Treponema_B. Next base: position 5,909 of record CAUTPO010000006.1, read on the forward strand.
GTATTGGAAACGGAAATCAATTCCGTAACGGATAATCCGCTCGTCTTTCCCGATAATAGGGACGTCATTTCAGGCGGCAACTTTCACGGCCAACCCGTCGCCCTCGCCATGGACTTTTTGGGCATAGCCGTAAGCGAACTGGCAAACATAAGCGAAAGAAGAATCGAGCGGCTGGTAAACCCGCAGCTTAACGGCGGCCTTCCAGCCTTCCTAATCGAAAACGGCGGCGTCAATTCGGGCTTTATGATTCCCCAATACACGGCCGCCAGCCTCGTTTCGGAAAACAAGATTCTCGCCCACCCTGCCAGCGTCGATTCCATTACATCGTCGGGAAACAAAGAAGACCACGTCAGTATGGGAACTACGGCAGCTAGAAAAATAACCGAAATAATAAAAAACGTGCGCCATGTACTGGCCATCGAATGGCTTACGGCGGCTCAGGCCTGCGACCTGCGCGGCATAAAAAAATACGGACGGGGAACCGCCGCAATGATGAAGCTGATAAGAAAAAACATCAGCACGGTTACCGAAGACAGAATTTTATACGAGGATATTATGAAGGCGCTCGCAATTATTTCTGATGATGAAAACCTCGACGGCATAGAAGCCGCAGCAGGTTCGCCCGCGTCAGGCACGAGGGGGCGGAAAAAAGGGCAGCAGGCAGCAGGCAAAAACAAGGGGCCAAAGGCTTAAAGCCCGCCCGTTTTTATTGCAGCAACAGCCTCATCAACACGGCGTTTTGTATAACCGCTTACGATATAGGCATTTTCCGACACGGAATCGGAGAGAACAAAATCACCGTTTTCCAAAGGCGTAAAATTTATTTTTAATCGTTCCTTGTTATCCAAAATCGCCGTAAAAGAATCCGTCTGCGGAGACGTTACGGGCAGGGCTGCAAAAATGTCTACGGCGGAAAACTGTTTAAAAAAAAGCTCCAATTCGGAAAATGCCTTTTCGTTTTTTTCCGACCGCAAGATATACAGGTTATTTTGTTCGAAGGCCTGAATTGCCGAGCCGGAAAAAACGCCGCCGTATATTTGAAGATCGATCCAAAAATCGGGCCGAAGCGTCAAAAATGCAGACAAAATATCGGGCATTAGAAAAACTCGTGTTCTTCCGTCAATGCGGATATACCGCCCCGTGCCGAGCGTGTTTTGTTTGCCGAAAACAAATTCACCGATCCTGCTTCCGTCTTTCCGCAAAACCGTTATTTCCCCTGCATGCGCATCGTCCAAACCCAAAAATGGAAACTGTCTTACGTCGGTTGTTACTGATATAAAATCTTGTTTTGCAGAAAGCTGTGCAATAAACCGTTTCATTATATCCGGTTTTGCGGCGTATTCTCTTCCGGCGGCATTTAAAACAAAACCGTCTTCTTTTCGAACCAGACGCACGGTATTAAAGCCCGCCTGCAAATCGCTGTTGGGAATACTGATTAGAATTTCGCCGATATGTTCGGCCTCGTTTGCCGAAATCAAAGAATCGGTTATAATTTCTTTTTTGCTTTTCGGAATCCCTGCCGCCGCAAAAACAAAAATCAAAAAAACATTTATAAAAATAAGCCATACGGAATATTGTTGAAGTTTCAATTTAGAAAATATATCGTTTTTCATTTTTTTCTCCGTTGCGCGACAAACATAAAAGCGCCCAAGCTCACAATTAAGGCCGGCAAAAATACAAACGAAATAAGGCGCGCCATAAATACAACCGCATTGAATTCGGCATTATCGTCAAACCGTTTAAACGGCAAGGCCGTATGTTTTTTGTTTTTAAGCAAAACAAGATTATCTTTTCCGCAGATATATTCGACACAATTAATCAAAAAATCCAGATTATAAAACGAGCCGGTGTAATCGATCAGCCGGCTTATCATATACTCGTCGCTTATAACAATGACGCGCGAAGGTTTTTCGTATCCTGCAATAACCGTTTCGGAAGCCTTTTCCGAATCCGCAAATAATTTCATTTGGTTTCCAAACGGATCGGTATCGTAAGACTCTACCATAACGGCAGAATCGGGACTCGTAACTGCCAGTGTTTTTACGGTTTTATTTTTACCGGTATCGGCGGTGATCGACGACGGCCAAAACATTTGCAGCGGACTGTATGCAGCAAAGACGGGATTCGTTTTTTCGACTCCGCTTTGAAGAATCCTTATCCAAAACGGATAATTGACGGTTTTGGCACCCGTACTATCCACAGCCGACATTACCAGTCTGAAATTTATCGGATCCAAAATTAAATTCGATTGAATATAAAAACCGCAGCCGGCCAGCATATCTAAAAGAAAGTCCTTTGTTTTGGGCGCCGCCGTCCATTTTTGTTTTGTATCGATTTTGTTTCCCGAAACGAAAAAAACGGCCCTGCCCTCTTTTTTCAAAAAAACGTCTATTGCCGCCGCCGAAGAAAAATCGATGTAATCGGAACCTATTACCAAAAGGGGAATTTCCGCAGGAATTTCTTTAACCGGCAGCTGTAAAATATGCACCTGAAACCCCGCATATTCGAGCCATGCACGCACATACGCGTAATCGGTTTCGAGGGAACCGGATGGCGCAAGCACGGCAATGTTTCTTTCAAAAACATTTCCCTGTACGGCTGCTTCGATATCCGATATAAATCGGGCAACATCGTATTCGAGAATATCAATGTCGTCAATAAAGGGGATTAATCTGGTCTGCCCCTTATACTCTATCATCAGACCTGAATATACCGTGTACAGGGCTGCCGCCGATTTATCCTGCGTTTCGATTTGCCGCGGCACAAGCCCGAGTTTATTTACCGCCTCTTCGGAAAGGCTTTCGGTACTTTTTTCCGAAACAAGCAATTTACCGTCCGAATGAAGCGCGTATTCCGTAAGCATATCGCTCAAATATCTCAGCGATGGAAAAAACGAATAAACATTACCGCTTTTAAACCACGTTATCTGAACCGTACCGTCCAAACCGTCAAGCAGTTCACGGGTATGGGCTGAAAGCGTATACGTTTTTTCTTTTGTCGCATCTATTCTAAAATACAGTTTTAAAGAAATAAGGGCGGTAAAAGTCAGGGCGGTAACAAAAAGAAAAAACTGAAGCCGGTATTCTTTTTTCATACGGTATTCCTTTGTTCGTGCAATACAAAAACGTTTAATTCGATTCCGAAAGCCGTCAAAATACAATAAAAAACAAAGTCACGCAAATCGAATATTCCGCGGACTGCGGATTCGAAATGGTACGGAAAAGAAAAATATTGCAGGATGTTTTTTATATATTGCGGCAGCGCCGTTTTTTGCACGAGGGTATAGGTAACCGTAAAAAAGAGGACCGTTAAAAACGAAAGCAAAAAATTGATGGCGCTGTGTCTGCTAACGGCAGATAAGGCACAAGAGACGGAAAAAACGCCTGCACCGAAAAAAAGTACCGCACAATATGAAACAAAAAAAGAACCGGCACCGAAATCGCCGAGGGAAAAAACCGAAGCGGGAATTATCATGCTCAAGGTCAAAATACAAAACCAGATACAAATAAGGCTTAGATATTTTCCAAGCACGATAGTCCGCAGCGGTATCGGAAGCGAAAATAAAAATTTATCCGTGTATTGTTTTTTTTCATCGGCCCAAATATTCATTGTGAGCATAGGTACCATGACGCAAAACAAAAAGGGCATATTCAAAAAAAAGGTACGAAAGTCCGACAAGCCGGCATTAAACCAATAATCGCTTCCGATAAAAAAAATGCCTGCACCGAACACAAATACCAAAGACGCGGCATAAAGAACCGGCGTTCGGTAAAGCGCCCTTATTTCTTTTTTTGCCAAAACAAATATCAAATTATTCGAGTATAGGTTTTGTAAATTCATTTTTATTTATCCCTGCAAAAAAACCGAAGGCCTTTTCCAACACGCTGTCATAATAATCGTCTTCGAATTTACAGCCCGCATCAGATAGCCGCTCCTTTATTTCAGCCAAACTACCCGAAGCTATCATCGTTCCCTTGTTGATCAAAATATGATTTGAGCACAGTTTTTCGGCTTGACGCAAATTATGGGTGGAAATCAATATCGTTTTCTCTTTTGCAATTTGCAGAATTTTTTTTTCGAAGCTGCGTACCTGCATTGCGTCCAGCCCCGAAACGGGTTCGTCCAAAATAATAAGGGGCGCATTATGCAGCACGGCTTGGGCAAGCCCGGTTCTTTGTTTATACCCCTTCGACAAACCGCTTATCTTACGGTCCTTTACATCTTCTATTTCGCAAAATTCCATTGCATTGTTCACAGCCGCGGCTCGGGCGGATTTTTCAATACCGTGCATTTCGGCTGCGAAATTCAAAAAATCGATGACCGTCATCGAAGGATACAAGGGCGTTTGTTCGTATAAAATTCCGAACCTCCGTTTTGCTTCGATGGGATTTTTTAAAACGGAATACCCGCCGATAAAAATTTCCCCGTCATCGGGAACACAGTACCCCGAAATACAATTTATGATGCTGCTTTTTCCAGCACCGTTCAACCCCAAAAGGGCGGTAATTCGGCCGGGAGGCAATTCAAAAGAAATGCCGTTACAGCCGGTTATCCTGTTTTTTCCCGTACCGTAATATTTAGTTACGTTAACTGCTTTTAGTATGCTATCCATCAGGTTATTTTTTCTTTACACCCAATATCGTCAAGTCATCGTATTGGTCATCTTCTTTTATATTGGTGTAATACAGATATTCTTCATATTCCGTATTGGGTTTTCGGTTAGCGCAATACGTTTGATACTGCCTGAAATATTTATTTAAAAACAAATCGATTTTTTTATCAACGGTAATCATATCGCTCGGACCAGCCGCGGGGTCACGGTACATTCTGAAAACCTTTTCAACGGAAACAAGACCCAAAACGGCATCTTCCAAAGAGCCTTCCAGTTTACTGAAATCGAAGTCGAACTCTTCGTCGGGTATGGGGTTATGCCATTTTTTTAAGCTGTACGGCTGCCGCGCAAACACCGATTCGATTATTTTGCAGACCCTCTCTTTTCCAAGCTCTTCGCCGTCCTGTCCCACCGAGTGGGTTTCGTGCGGATCGTCTTGTTTTAAACCGGGTTCCTCGCATAAAACGGGCTTTAACTGCTCGTTTCTGAAAAGACGTTTTGCTTCTTCGATACCGTCAGTGTACAAGAACAAAACGTCGCCCGGATTCAGGTGCACGGTTTCTACCCTAAAGCCGCCTTTCATTTCGATCATAAAGGTCGGGAAGACCCCCGCAGCGGAAACTTCGGTGAGGACAACCTCTTTCATTTTTTTTGTACCCGCATCGTAAATATTGATGATGTTATCGCCGGCATTACAAAAATGAACGTCGCCGGTAATGGTGTCGAACAGACACAGGGTAAAGGCTGCAAACCGCCCCTTAAAGCCCAGCGATTCGATTAAGTCGTTTATGCGGGAAACAATGTAATCGATCGTCAAGCCGTCGTTTTTCAAATTCCAATCCTTAAAATAATCGAGGAATAGAGTTGCAACTTCTACCATTATCAAGGCAGCCGGTATTCCTTTACCTGCAACGTCGCATTTTATGATCGCATAATACCGCTCATCGAGTTTCAGGTAATTGAAGTAGTCGCCCGAAACACCCTTTGCGCCCTCGTAATATCCGAAGAATTCGACCTTATCGTCTACCAGTTTACCGCAGGTCAGTTTGCGCCCGGCCTCATCGACGTCGAGGGGCAAAAAGCGTTTTTGAATTTCTTTACCCATCGTCAAGTCTTTGGAAGCCGCAGCGGCTGCGGCAAGACCGTTCGTCATATTGTTTATCGTCGTTCCCAAAAGTCCGATCTCGTCCTTCGTCCGCACCGAAACGTTAACACCGGCAAGGAGGGATTTGTCTTCGGTATTATTGATAAGTTCGATGTGAGCAACAAGAGCCTTGATCGGAGAGACAATAATCGAGCCGAGAATATAGGCGCCGATCGCTCCCGTAAAGATGGAAATAAGCGAAAGATAAAAAATCATCTTGCGCGAAGACTTGGTGCTTTCTTCTATCTGGTTCAATAACAGTTTGGTCGAAACCTGTACGTACACCACGCCGTGCACAAATTGTTCGGCATTTCCCGACTGTCCATACAAGACCGGTTTATAAAACAGATAATCGGTCGTATCGCGCGAAAGTTTTTCTATATCGAATGCAGGATAGGAGCCGATACCCTTCGAGCTGATGGATGATAATTCACTGTTCATCTTTTCTTCCATCTGCCGTATGATCGTTTGAATTTCGTTTCGTTTTTCGATGGAGGCAGCGTCGGTTCTTAAAGCGATATTAACCGCATCTTTTGTCAAAGAATTTATTCCGGTAATCAGTTCGCCCACATTATTTTTTGCCTCGTCATTCAATTTATTGAAAGAGACATAGGTATCTTCAAGTTCGGGCATATTTAATTTCGATTCGCCGATAACAAGTTCCGGCGTGTTTATTTTTTCGTACAGATTTTTGTCGTTGGAAGCCCAGACAAAATTATAGCCCGTTTTTTTGTTTTGGATATGGGACCCTGTAATGGTTACGTACCGCACCTCTTCAAACGAGGAAAGCTGGTCGGGTAAAAAGCCCAGTTCCAACAGGTTTTTCGAAGGCAGATAGGCCTTGGTGTTCGAGGTCAAACTTTCGAGGAAGACGTTTACGCGGGAAACAAGGCTCTTCGCCAAAAGGGTTTCTTGAATATTCAAGAATCGAATGCCCAGCGAGTTCGACAAGACAAAAACGACGAATATTATCAACGATACGATAAATAAAGTAAATTTAAAACGAAGCCCGATGCTTTTTACTCTTAAAGCCTTTGCTTTCCGTTTTCTTTCCGAAGCCATAATACCTCCCGTCAATAATGCGGTAACTTCCTGTTTTATGTGCGCAGCTTCTTTTGCCGTGTTTGTGATGACGGCTGCGGACAAAATTACGATAAGAATGATAAATAGCATAATTACCACAACGGCAAAAGAATCTATTATGTTTTTTTGTTCGCTCAATATGTCCCAATCGCGGTCATATTTTTGGCCGTAATTGCCGAATTTAATGTTTCCAAAATCGTCTATATCGACCGGCTGTTTGGTAAAGAATACACCGCGCACAGGATGCCCAAGTCCTACAAGATATTCGCCCTTATCCAAATCCCTTATTTCGATGTTTGAAATAAGCCTGTCGTTTATGACCTTGAATTTATCTTTCGGTACGACTAAATCGTAGGGCGGCAGGCCGTCCTTATCGATATAAATTTCTGTAATGTCGCCGCCTGCGGTAAAGCCCTTGCCGACAAGCGACATTATGACCGTACCGTCCCGCAGCTGTCTCGATTCTATGTTTGAAACAAAGGTGTAAGGCCGATACTTGTTCAAAGCAAAATACTTGACGGCAGCGGCACCGATGTTGCCCGCCTCGTCCACGGCCGCAACAGTAAGGGCGTACAAACCGTTTTCATAATTTTCGAAGGTGTATTGCGCTGCCGTCGTATTAGGCGTTAATACGGAATTTTCCGTCTGTAATCTGTTTTTCATAAGATATTGGACGGCCTCATCATCAAACAGGGTAAAGCCCGAGTTTTTAAGAGCCTGCCTGTATCGTTCTGCACTGTCCAGATAATAAATGCCCCGGATATAGCCCTTTATTTCGGTTTCGGCCTTACCTGCCGCATCGGTTTTGGGTTCCGACCATTTGAGCGTAAAGGTATTCGAGCCGACAAAACCGTTCTTATCCAAGTCCAGAATATCGAAGACAGGAGCTGCTGGGGGAACAATATCCCTTTCGTACGAGATAACGGCCATATCCGACCAGTTTCCCGCATAGTCGACAACCCTGACTCCCAAATACCAGGTGCCGTCCTCTTCGGGTTCGTAGGTTACGGTGGGTTCATCGGCGAGTTTTTGAATTTGCGGTTCCACGGAAGAAGGCGGCTTGTCTTTCGACCATTTAAACGAGTAGCCTGCAATACCCGACGAATCGTAGGGAAAACCGATTTTGACGGATATTTTTTGTTTGCCGCTTTCTCCCACCGCCCCGAAGCCGACAGGTGTCAGTTTCGGCCGACCGACCTTATCATCAGGCGATACGTACATAATATTTTGAGCAAGGGAACCTTCTTGCCACAGCAGCTGCAGGTGGTTATTCAAGTTAAAGGGACAGGCAAAAAGAACGTTGCCTACTGAGTTTCTTACCTTGTCAACAACCCATTCCGTTTTTTGCTTTACAGCAATATATAAGTCCCCCTTTCCCGTACTTTCGGTAGTCCATGCAAGCAAAGGAGCGCCCCGATATAAAATGACCTTGGGGTTTAAAACGGAACCCGTTTGCTCCGGCATAGTTTCTATTTCGGAAGCGATTTCACCGCGGGAGTTGAGCATTGTAAAGGCGGCTTCGTTTTTCCGCTGCCTAAAATGATTCCGCTCCCACACTACTGCGATTCGCCGTTCCTTGTTCAGATACAGAATATCGGGGCGCTGGTTTTGATAATCACCGTCGGGGGTTATCTTAGACGGTTTGGACCATGACGAGCCGCCGTTCGAGGAATAAGCAGAAAACAGGGAGTACAGTTTTCTTTTATCGTTAATATCGGCAGCCTGAAACACGATTACATCATTTCGCCCTGCAACGGTATGCACCGGCAAAAAGGCCCGGTCGGTGTTTTTATTAAAATCCAGTTCGGAAAAAGGAGCCCACGAAAAACCGTCTGTAGAGGAAGAAGAATAAATGGAAAACTTTTCATCGGCACCGTGCGAAATAAACAAAAGGAATTTGCCGTTAGCGCTCACCGAAAGATAGGGCGACAAAAGGTCGTATATTTCCGTACGCACATCCTTACGGTCGAAGGTTTTGCCATCGTCATCGCTTTTTAAAAAAGTTATCGTATTGCGGTTTTTTACGGCCGCTATCAAAATACTGTTGTCGTTGCCGACAGCAATCGAAACGACGGAGGGAATGTTTTCCGTGTATGGAATGGGTTCGGAAATACGTTCGTACACATTCCATTTTTCGCCCGCATGCACGGCAACCGACAGGTAAATGACGTCCTGTCCGCCGTTTTTGGCCGCTTCTTCCCAGACGACGGCAGAAATATTTTTATTGGAAGCCGCCTTTAAAAATTGCCCGTTTCTTAAACTGAGCCGTTGAGGCAGTTCCCAGTAAAATTCGTCTGCATAACTTAAAACCGCGGCACATAAAACAAACAACGTAAGAAACAGGGAGCGGAGCTTTTTAGGGGTAACATTCATCATAACTGGGCGTCTATCCTCTTTTTCAATTCCAAAACTTTGGCTGAATTTTTCGCATTGGGATTTTGTAAAAGCTGCTGCACCAAGGCGGCCGCAATAATCCTGTTTCCGTTTTGCAGCTCCATAACGGCCTGCTGATACTTCGCCTCATCTTCCGCAGAAAGGACGACCGTGGACGTACCGCCCATATATATCTGTATTGCATCTTTTAAGGCCACAGCCTCTGCATTATTCGGATCCAGTTTAATGGCGCGGTCGAGCTGTTCGATGGCAACGGACATAGAGGTAGAAGAAGCAATTGAGATAGTATTCCTGTCCTCGTAAATCTTTTTTGCGGTCTTCGTAAGCTCGGCAGCCTCTTTTATCGCCTCATGATCAGGCGGCGCTACCTTTAAGCCGAGGTATATTTCCATCTCATCTTTTAGTCTGACAATACCGGGGAAATTCCTGTCGATACCGTACAGGTTTAACAGTTCGTTGTATAACTGCCTCGTGTTGTTCCTGTACCCGTTTTTGATGACCGCTATCTTCCGTGCAAACTGGGCACTAAAGTTATCAGGATCGATGAGTTTATCTATTTTCAGGTTCAGCTGCCCTGCCGTTCCGTTGGAAGGATAGACGAGCAAAACCTGCTTGATGTTATCCTTTGCCTCGTTCAAATATTTTACGGCAACAGCACGCTCTCCCTGCTGCATTTTTTTGACCGCATCGGCATACAGCTGGGCCGAGTTGTTCAAAAGCTGCATCATCTGCGGATACAGCGGCGCGGAAATGGGTATTGTCCGTTCCGTTCTGACGGCACCGGCCGACTGCACGATGCTTATCCAGTTTGTAATTTCTTCGTTGGGATCGACATTGGTTATAGCCCAGCGGTTCCGGGCGGCAATCAGCTTATCTTCCGCAGCCTGAAATTCCGAGTTAAAATAGTCTTTTTTTGCGTCCTGTAAATAGCGGCGGACATCTTTAACAACGACCTTGTTTTCTTCATCGTTTATTTCTTTTCCGAGCTTTTCAAGACGCTCGTCGGTAAGGCGCCTGTACTCGGCATCTTCTTCCAGCGCCAAAGCGTCATTCGTTTTATCCCGCGAAAGTTCGAGGTTTCTGCGTGCAGCGGAAAAAGAGGAGGCACGCAAATTACGGCGTGCGTCTTCATACCTCAAATCAGCCTCGTTTTTCGCCAAATTTATTTTAAGCAACGACGCATTGCCGCCCGCTAAATCCTTATTGACCTGCGCTTCCAGCTCTTTTAACATGGCAATCGTTTTTTCAATCCCATTCTTATTGGCCGTAAAATCGGCGCTTAAAGGCAGCTGTTGGTCAAGCCCGCCCGTTTCTTCTATAAAGGCATTTAGAATTCTTATGTCGCCGCTTATATTTTTCTTGACGGTATCCAAACCCTTGACTGCATCGGAAAGCGACATTGAAGTATTTTTTTCCGTACCTGCAAAATATTTTTGATAAACCGCATAATCCTTTTTGGACGAATCCAAGGCAGCCTCGCCCGATTTATTTTTTATGAGGGCAAGCTGCTCGTAAAAATCCAGCCGTATACCGTTCAGCCGCTCCGACAAGAGTTTTTGTTTTTCCTGTAAGGCATTAACCTCATATTCCATCACAGCGGTATAATTCCCTGCATCGGTATAATACGATTGCAAATCTGCAGCCAGCTTACCCGTTTCGCCGATTCCGTTGTTCAAACCGGTCAATAGTTCGCTTTCGGTGTTGCGCAGGTCTTCGGTGCGGCCCGTATAACCGGCACTAACCCTGTTTAATCGTCTTTCCAAGGCCAAAAAACGGCTATATACGCCTTTCGTATCTTTTATGATATTGAGAAGCGAATTAGCTGCGATATGTTTCCCCGTTTCGGGGTCGATATTTTTTTTAAATCTGGATTTAACGTCCTTACTGCCCAAACCGTACACCCGTTTTAGCGAAGCCAGTTGAGCATTTATCGAATTCATGTTTTTTTCTATAGAATAGTCCGTTTTAAAGTCAAACGATCCGCAGGACTTATCCCACTGCTTTCTGATTTCGGTCCAATGCGTACCGACAAGGGAGCGCAGATTGTTGTAAGCACCTGCTTCCATCGCCCCGTCCACACCCTCGAATTCGGCCGCCGTATCCCTGCCGAGGGTTAGCCTGTACACAAAGGGAAAAATGGTTTCGTCGATTTTTTCGTTTGTCCGCGCCTCTTTCGAATAGATACCCTTCAACACAGTCCCCGCCTCGATGACCTCGGTGTCTATTTTGCGCAGTTCCTGCAAACTTTGATCGATGGCAGCGGCTTCTTTTTCCAGATCGGGCGTTTCTTCGTACACGGCGGCTTTTTGATAATTTCTGATACCCGCAAAATACTTTGAATAGGCCTGCTCGTACCGTTTTACGGCGTCCCGAACCGTATTCAGCTGCGAATCAACCTCGGTTTGCAGCTCCGTGCCGGCATAGCGGTCTTGAAATTCGGTATAATAAATCGAATACCCCTTGATAAAAGTTTTTGCAGCCTCGTTGTATTTTTCGGCCTTTATCAGTGCAATACCTTCTTCCATAAGAACATTAAAACGGACGCGGTAGGCGGCATACGTAGAAGAAACTTTGAGCTGATTTAAAAAAAACTGCATTTGCTCGTCCGGTTGAGGGTCGATGGCTTCGAGTTTTGCTATCAGCGCAAGTTTTTTAGTAATGTTATCGGGATCCTTATACAGCAGGGCCAGCAGCTCTTCGAACTTTTTACGGAACCGTTCCTGATTGCGCATAGCCTTTCTGCCAAGCTTTATTCCGTATTCCGCCGTTTCGGGTTTCGGTTCTACAATACTCAGCACCTCTTCCATAGCGGCCTTCGAATTCCCTTCCTTTAAATTTGCCGCAGCCTGCGAGTAGTCCTTGTCGGCAGCCCCCTTGGAATACGACTTGCACATTATGAGAAAAAAAATAAAAATTGCCGCGAAAAGTCTGTGTATCTTCAATTCTGCCGATCCGTTTGAAAGTTCAAAAATGTTCTAAAACCCGGGTTTTTCCTTCGGGAACCTCGAAAACTTTGAGCCTTACAAGGTTTTCCTTAAAGCCTATTTGCGATGTAATTCCTGTAAGTTTTATCCGATTAAAGACTTCCAGGAATTACTCGGCGGGCACTCTATGCCGGAGAATGCAAAGCAGCTCTAACAGAGTTTTTAGAGGAACCCTTCTATCAATTTTCGGTTTTTTTTGTGCTTTTTTCAATGAAAATCTCCGGAAAAGTTAAGAAATACTTAAAAAAAAGCCGAAACTCTTATATAATAGTACGTATATGAAAGGATTTATTCAAGCCTCCTTTATCTTTATTTTCCTCAATTTTGCCGGTTTCCACCTTTTTTGTGCAGACACATCCGACCTGTATAGTAAAATTTCGAAGGCCTTCGAGTTGTTTACGTACAAAAACGAAGGCGAATCGGCATTTCGCTCCCTTTTGATTCCCGCAGGCGGCCGGTTCGAAGGCCTGGGAACGGCGTTTACAGCCCTTTCAAACGATATAAGCTTTTTTGAGGCAAATCCCGCAGGAAGCGCCTTTTTAAAAAATACCGAAATAGGAGCGGCGCACAACAACTGGATTGCCGACGCAAAGCTGGAAAGTTTTGCCTATAGCCAACGGACCGACAAGTACGGCTGGGGCGCAGCCCTGCGCTGTTTTTATATTCCTTTTACCGAATACGGTTCTGAGGGCGAAAAAAAGGCGTCGGGCTTTTACAGCGAAACCTTTTTAATCGGCAATTTTTCGTACAATTTTTTCTCGCGGTACGATTTTAAGGGCATAACGCTTGGTGCAAATATAAAGGCGGGCATAACGGCCGTGCCGCCGTTTTCCGGTCAGAATGCGGACAGCAGTACAAAAGCACAGCGGCGTAAAAATGCACGGGATCAAAATGCCTATGCACTGTTAGGCGACTTCGGCATTATCTTACGGGCAAATATTTTTAAGAAATTCTACGATACGGAACCGAATTTCCATTTCGGTATCGCATTAAAAAATTTCGGTGTACCCATACGGGGAGACGTTCCGCCTGCCTATGTTTCGGCCGGTTTTTCGTACAGGCCCGTTTCAATCTTTCTTTTTTCGGCTGACGTAAACCAAAACGTCAATTTGAAGAATTTAAAGGCGTCAGGACTTCCGACTTTCAGTACGGGTATGGCCTTTTCGATAACGCAGTATTTTAACCTGCTGACCGGTTTTGCAATACGGGGCGGAAACCCGCGTTTTACGCTGGGCGGAGAAGTAAACCTTGCGAATGTGCAGATAAATGCAAATTACACCCTCGATTTGACGAACCAGATTGCCAATTTTAACAAGATAAGCGTCAGCGTAAAATTACAGCTCGGCGACCGCGGCCGGGGCGAGCGGGCAGATAAGATCAAAAAACGGTATTTTGAAGGGCTCAAAGAATTTAAGGATAAAAACTATCAAAAAGCTATCACTATTTGGACCGAGGTTTTAAAAGAGGACCCGACCTTTGACCCCGCAAAAGAAGGGATAAAAATAGCCGAAAACCAGCAAAAAATGCAGGAAGACTTACGGCGGATCCTTTTACTGGAATAAAAAAGCCCTCGAACAAAAACAGAATGCACCGTAGGCCCCTTGCGCGCAGGGCTTATCCCGCACGGGCAAAAGCGGCGCAGACGGCCCGCACTGTAGAAGCGGCCTGCCGGTGCAACCGAAACACGGACCTATGCGGCGGAACCGGCCTGACCGATACAGCAGGCACCAGAAAACCGGCCGCTACTTCCGAAATGCAGCACCATTCCCGCGGGCAAGAAAAAGCCGATTACAGCCTTCTAAAAAGGCTTGCAATCGGCTTTTTTTAAAAAGACGGCAGCGCAGAGGCACCCCTACAGGAGTTAAAGCCCCTTGTGCTGCCGATCGGTCTTAGGTTTTACGGCCGTACATTTTCCGACACGGTAAACGCGGCACCAGTAGACGCCTTAATATCCGCCAAGTCGGAATGCGGTCCGATTTCGGTCAAGACCAACCCCTTATCCGTTATTTCGAAAACGGCTTTTTCCGTAATAATCATACTGACAACTTTTACAGCCGTCAACGGCAGGGTACATTTTTGCAGAATTTTAACGGCCCCCTTGGACGTGTGCTCCATGGCGACAATCACCTTTTTGGCCCCGACAACCAGATCCATTGCACCGCCCATACCGGGCACCATCTTTCCGGGAACCATCCAGTTTGCCAAATTGCCTTCTGCGTCCACTTCCAGCGCACCGAGGACCGTTACGTCCACGTGCCCGCCGCGGATAATGCCGAACGACATCGCCGAATCGAAAAACATCGCACCCCGGGCTGCCGTGATAAAACCGCCGCCCGCATTTACCAGATACTTATCCTCTTTTCCGCTTTCGGGCGCAGGACCTGCCCCGATACACCCGTTCTCACTTTGAAAAATAACGTCCATATCGCCTACGTAATTTGCAACGAGCGTCGGCAGCCCAATACCCAGATTCACGACATACCCGTCCTTTAGCTCCTTTGCAACCCGTTTAGCAATAATTTCGCGTACCGTATTTTTGTCCAATTCCATCGTCAGCCCCTCCTATCTTGATTCCACAACATAATCGACGAATATCCTCGATATGTCCAAATTATCGGGATCAAGACTGCCCGCTTCCACCAGCGAGGCGGCTTCCACGATAACCGTGTCGGCGGCAGTCGCCATAAGCGGATTAAAGTTTTTTGTCGTTTTGGCGCAAATGGTATTGCCCGTCTTATCGACGGTCGTACCGAACAGAATTGCCGCGTCCGCCTTGAGCGGTTTTTCCAGCAAAAAATCCCTGCCGTCCACAGTTACGACGCTTTTTCCGTCCTGCACGATGGTACCGAGCCCCGTGGGCGTCAGCACGCCGCCGAGCCCGAACCCTGCGGCCCTGATCCTTTCGGCCAAGGTTCCCTGAGGAACCAGCTCGACTTCAAGCTCTCCGCTTTGCATCCTCCGTCCCGTTTCGGGATTTGTCCCGATGTGACTGACGATAACCTTTTTGACGCGGTTATGAACCACCAGTTTTCCAACGCCCCTGTCGATAAATCCGGTATCGTTACAAACAATGGTCAAATCCTTAACGCCCTTCGCTATCAGCGCATCTATAATCCCTTCAGGTGTACCGCAGGCCAAAAAACCGCCCACATGTACGGTCATACCGTCCTTTATATGCGAAACGGCTTCTTCCATCGAAATCACCTTCTCTCTCATGTTTCCTCCGTAAATCCGGTTAATCAAAACCGGCTAAAAGAACAAAAACCCGGAACAGATAAAGAGCCCGGAGACAACCGTTACGATAAAGCAATAGCCCATAATATGTTTTGCACCCAAACCTGCAATACCCAAGGCAGGCAGAGCCCAAAACGGCTGAATCATATTTGTCCACGCATCACCCCAAGCAATCGCCATTGCCGACTTCGCAGCCGAAACACCGATGGCCTGTCCCGCAGGCATGATGATAGGTGCTTGTACAACCCATTGCCCGCCGCCTGAAGGAACAAAAAAGTTTACAACCCCGGCGCTCAAAAACGAAAAGATAGGAAAGGTCGTTTTTGTGGAAATATTTACGAAAAAATCGGACATCAAAATTGCCAAAGACCGTCCGTCCGCATCAGTACCTGTCATAATACCCATAATTCCCGCATAAAAGGGAAACTGTAACAAAATACCGCCTGCGCCCTTTACCGCTTCGGCCATGGCATTCAAATAGCGCTTCGGCGTACCGTGCAAAAAAATACCCAAAAACAAAAATATAAAATTGACGATATTCAAATTCAGCACAAAACCCTTCGTTGCCAAATACCAGCCGATATAAACAAAGCCCATAAGCGAAACAAGAAGAGAAATAATCCTGCTGTTTTCTATTTTTTCTGCAGGACTCATCATCGAAAAAGCCTTCGTTTCTTCTTCCGCCTCTTCCAACAACGCAGGATCAACGACGACAACCTCTTCCTTGCACGGAAACATCGCAACGTTGATAAACGGCAAAATAATCAGTAACCCGATGATGATATACAGATTCAGCGGAGAAAACAGCGTCATACTCGTCGGAATGGCCTGTGAAATAACGCCCGCCGTCTGTTTTGCAAGTCCTTCACCGCCGCTTGCAAGCTGCAGCGGAATAGAGCCTGAAAACCCGCCGTGCCACACCAAAAAGCCCGTATACGCCGAAGCTATCAGCAGCCTGTAATCGACGCCCTTTACCTTTCTTGCAATTTCCTTTGCAAAAATGGCACCGATTACCAGTCCGAAGCCCCAGTTCAACACGCAGGCCAGCGACGAAACGACGGAAACCGCAACGATTGCCTGTTTCGGCCCCCGTATACCCGACGCAATACCTGAAAGCATCTTTTTGACAATTCTCGAACTCGCCATCGCATGTCCGGTAACCAAAACCAGCGTCATCTGCATTGCAAAGCCCAAAAGCGACCAAAAACCGCCGCCCCAGTACCTGACGGCGTCCATAACAGACGCCTTTGTTAAGGCGACCGAGCCGATAAAAACGATAAACGTCAACACGGCACAAAAGATAAACGGGTCCGGCAAAAACCGCTCGACAACCCGCACACACCCCGACGTAATTTTTTTGAACAGCCCCTTCTGCTGCCGTTCCTGAACCATAACCATGTTTTTTATCTCCTTAAAATCCATAAACCCGACGGACATCAGCCGAACGGATTAAAATCCGAAATTCAATGAAATTCCTTTTATATATTTAGCTATTAAGTTAGAATAATAAACCCGTTCCTTCTCCCGAAAACCGGGGCGGGGCTTATAGTCAACTTACTCCTCATTTCGGACAAGGGCGGACGGCTTTACCGTGCCCGCATTATCTTTCCGAAAAATACCGACGGCCGAAGCCTTAAACAGAGCCGTTTTTTCAATCCATACGGAACCTCCTTTTACGGAGCATTCCTGTACCGTAAGATTTTGTATGCAAAAAAATATGCCGAACGGCAGTAACAAACTGCCCTGCAGCGCGTTGTGCGGTTTTGAGAAAAGTATATATGTAAAAATTATTTCTATAAAATTATATAGATGGGGGGGGGGGGTATACGGTTTGGACGCTATTTTAGGACAGAATTGCACTGCCGAAATGCGCGTCGAGAAGGGGTTTACTCCATTTTTGTCACCGTAAATACACATCTTGGACTTATCTTATATCCGGCAGGCGAATTTGTCAAGCAGTATTATGCTGTTTTCACCGAATTTGCCGAAATTCCTTGCGCAGGAAAGCGACTGAAGCAGCCTTCTTTCAGTACCTCAAAACCGCCGCACACGGCCCAGCAGAACCGGCTTGTTTGCATGCTGACGCTGCGGGCCTTACGGAACCGTCCTATAGCCGCAGAACCGGCCGCCGTGCTGCCGAATCACAACCCAGCAGAACCATCCGCTTACGGCAAAACACGGCTCATCGCACGGGCAAAAGCGGCACTGAAACAGCTCCCCTACCCCGTTACAGCTGCGACAAGATTTCCGTATGGTCTTCGAAGATAGCGACTGTGTGTTCCATGTGGCAGGACACCGAATTATCTGCCGTTACGACGGTCCAACCATCAGGCTTTACCGTAACGTCTGCCGTGCCCATATTAATCATAGGTTCGATGGCTACGACCATCCCTGCACGAAGCCGCGGGTTACCGCCCCGCCGTTCAGGTACATTGGGAATGGCCGGATCTTCGTGCACGCCGAGCCCGACCCCATGCCCGCAGTAGTCGTATACCACGCCGTATTTATTGGCGGCAGCAAGGTTAAAAACCGCCTTGGAAATATCGGATACCCGATTGCCCGCCTTGCAAGCCTCGATTCCGGCGTACAGGCACTTAGTCGTTATATCCAAGAGTTTTAAGTTTTCTTTTGAAACGTTCCCGATCGGATAGGTTACGCAAGCATCGCTTATATACCCGTCCAAATCGATACCTATGTCCATCGACACCAAATCGCCGTCCCGAACCACCCGTTTACCGGGCAGCCCGTGGATAACCTCTTCGTTTACCGAAATACAGGCCGCTCCGGGAAAGCCCTCGGAATACCACGCCGGTTTTCCGCCGATTTTTTTTATGTACGCCACGCAAAAAGCATCAAGTTCCTTTGTCGTTACACCGGGCCGTATGACCGGTTTTAATTCTTCGAACAGGCGGGCAAGGGCCTTGCACGATTTTCTAATTCCGTTAATCTGTTCGGGTGTTTTAATGATAATCATACATTCTTCTCCTACAATTTAAATGAACAACTTACAAAATTGACGGCCGTCTTTTTAAGGCTGCCTGAGCCTGCACGTTTCGGGCTTAACCGTACCGCCTCTTGCAGACAACTATCCGCCCGGAATGTATCACCCAGTCTGCGAAAGGCCTCGGACATTCTTTTTAAGATAAGGGCCGTTTCCGCTTTTTTAAAACCGAATTTCAAGGCCGCCTCGTAACAGTCAACGGCAAGCTCGTCATCGGTAAACCGGTGCAGCTTATCCCGCAGTATCGATTTTATCAATGACAGGATTTCCGGAAAAAAGTGCTTAAAATACGGTTTTTCCTTTTCCATATAAAAAATCTCTTCAAGGAGCACGAAGGCCTCGTAATATTCTCCTCTGAAATACAACTCCTCGGCAAGCACAAAGCCGCAGTCCATAAAATCTTCGCGGTTAAAGTACTTTGAAAGATAAAATCCCTTCGCCTCCGAGCGGCGCGTATTGTATTCGTTAACGGCCTCGCCTTCCAGCCCATGAAACAGATCGAAAAAGATCAGTTTTGCGCGGCTTTCGTAATCGGTTTTGTTTAAAAGCCACATACGGTAATCGAAATTTTCGGCCTGCGTTTTTTTGGTAAAAAAGTCGAAATCTCCCGTTTCTTCGAGCCTGCTCCTTTCTTTTAAGACGTTTTGATAGGCGTGCAGAAGAAGGCGCATTTTTTCTTCGGCCTTTTCCAGCCCGTCCTTGGTTTTTACTAAAGAAAGGTCGGGGTGCAGGGCCTTTGCCCTTTTACGGAAGGCGGTTTTTATTTCCGCTATCGACGCCGACGGGCCGACGCCGAGCGTTTTATAACAGGCTGCAAGGTTCATGCAATTTTATACAGCTGTTCTATCATTTTTTCGTTTACCAAAAGGATAGAACATTTGGCATGTTCCAAAAGCGAATGAAAGGTTTTGGTCATCAGGTTTTTGGAATTGTCAGTTTGGGCGTCTTCGCTTCCGATTAAAATCGCATTTATATTGTGTTTGTCCGCATAGCTTAATACCTCGAAGCTGACCGAACCGGCCTTTATTTCGCTTACGACTTCTATGTTTTTTTTAGCCCCTATTTCGTGCACGTAGCTTAAATACCGCGTACCCGTTTCGTACAAGTTTTTTTCGTATTCGACCTTTTCTTCTTCGATAAAAATACGGTTTAAGGTCAGCCGTTTTATGGTTGCGGTATCCACAACGTAGATGGCGTGTACCGTGCAGCGGTACAGTTTTGCCATCAGTACTGCATATTTTACGGCATTAATCGAGGCCTCGCTGCCCGTGATGACAACCAAGATGTTTTGAAATAAGGGTTTTATCATAGTTTTTTCTCCGCCTTCGATTTTAAGGCCTTTAATACGAAAATATTATCCCGCTCGCGCTCTTCAAGGACGCTTTCTATGTATGTTTTTGTTTCTTTTGTTTGAGGAATAACCCGTTTTTCCAAGGCGTTTACCCTGCGCTGGGTCTTTTTTACTTCGCGGGCAAGCCGCCACACGATCGTTCTTATGGACGCCATTTCGGTTATCAGATCAAGCAGTTTAAAAAAATCGACGATAACCTTGTCGCAGTCGGCAAAGGAGTCCAGATACGAGTAGGCAAGCTGCTGTTTCGGCAGTTCTGCTGCAATGGACGAAAAGTGCATTCCTGCGGAAAAAACGGATTTTTCGGTAAATTTAAAATCGTAGCTGACGGTCTTTGCAAAGCGCTCGGCACGGTTTCTGCCCACAGCGACAAACATGTGCCTAAGCGAGGGATAGGCGACGTTTATCTGCGCCTGTATCTCTTTTTCCAAAAGCTTTACCTTATCGAGCATTTTCATCAGCTCCATCACAAGAATTTCGCGCTTTTGTTCGAGCAATTCGTATCCGTCCTGAGCCGCATGAAGGTCTTCCGTGAGGGCAAGCAGGTTCGATTTTGTCGGAGCGATATTGAGTTTTGCCATAGTTTATTCTACCCGAAAAGCGATGAGGCTTCAAGCGTTTTTTCTGCAGCCGCTTCGGAAAAGCCGGGTCCGTGTTTTTCGAACACCGGCAGTTGGGCGGCCAATTCGCTATTGACGTTTGTACAGGCCTTTTCCATATATTTTTCGATTAAGGCGGGGCTTATTCTGTACAAGTCTTCTTTCGGCAAAACGGAAAGAACGGCCCAGCCTATGTCGAGGGTTTGTTCGATGGAGCGGTTTTCGTCATCTGCCTGATTTAAAAAGTATTTTTCAAACAGGCTGCCGAATTTCAGATACTGTTTGTCAGCCGTAGAAAGCTCTTCTTCGCCGATAATTGCGGCAAGACTGCGTACGCTTTTAACCTTGGAATAGGCCGCAAACAGCTGGCTCGAAACGTCCTTATGGTCTTCGCGCGTCATGCCCTCGCCGATACCGTCCTTCATCAAACGCGAAAGGCTCGGAAGGCCTGCGACGGGCGGGTAAATGCCTTTTTGCGAAAGTTCGCGGCTTAAAACGATTTGCCCCTCGGTGATGTACCCCGTAAGGTCGGGGATCGGGTGGCTGATGTCGTCGTTGGGCATCGTCAAAATAGGGATTTGCGTGATGGAACCGGGGGAGGTTTTTATCTTTCCCGCCCGTTCATACAGCTCGGCAAGGTCGGAATACAGGTAGCCGGGATAGCCCTTTCTGCCGGGCACCTCGCCCCGCGTCGCAGAAATTTCGCGTAAGGCCTCACAGTAATTCGTTATATCGGTTAAAACTGCAAGCACGTGTTTTCCTTTTTCGAAAGCGAGGTATTCGGCTGCCGTAAGGGCGCAGCGCGGGGTTATAATCCGTTCGATAGAGGGGGCATCAGCCAAGGACAAGAACATAACGACCTGCGAAAGAACGCCCGTTTGTTCAAAGGTTTTGATAAAAAACTGCGCGACGTCGTATTTTATACCCATCGCGGCAAAAACCATAACAAATTGCTCATCGGAGGAAAGGATCTTCGCCTGCCGTATGATTTGGGCAGTCAGCTTGTTATGCGAAAGCCCGTTGCCCGAAAAGATGGGCAGTTTTTGGCCGCGGATTAAGGTATTCATGCCGTCGATCGCCGATATGCCCGTTTGGATAAAGTCCCGCGGGTACACGCGGGCATAGGGGTTCATCGAGCTGCCGTTTACATTCCGCAATTCGGAAGAAAAAACTTCAGGATAACCGTCGATGGGTTTACCGAGCCCGTCGAAGATTCGGCCCATCAGTCCTTCACAAACCCTAAGCTCCATCGGCTGCTCCAAAAATTCGACACTTGTTTCGTCCAAACTTAAGCCGGCAGTACTGCCGAAAATCTGAATAATACAATAGTCTTTGGAAATATCGATGACCCTGCCCGTTCTGACGTTTCCGTCCCTGTCGCGCACCGAGGTTATTTCGCCGAAAAACGCATCGGTTCTGCGCTTTACGGCAATGATGGGGCCGTCCGCCGACGTCAGTCCCTGATATTCGATTCCTTTCATAGGTTTTCTCCAATAATGCAACACCCGCTCACACACGGGTTTCGAATTCCGTTTTAAATACCACAGGATATTTTAAAAAAGCTGCCGAACGCGCCTTGTATCTTTTTTTTAAGAAACAAGGGCACCTCGTATGACTAAAAAATACCCTAGTGCTGTGCAGGCCTTCCTACCAGCACGCCGGAACTGACCGCATATACATCGTCTACCGACATCTGAAAGTCAACGTTCCGGTTATCAGCCCGGCCGCGCTCTTCCAGTTTTGCACGGTTAAAATCCAAGATGTCTTTTGTAAACGGCAGGTTGCCCGGCATAAGGTAGCGTATGCACCCGTCATTGTCGCGGGCGGGCATTACCTTTCCTGCATTGTACTGGGATGGGGCAAAGGGAATGTCGATAACGCCTGACTCAAAGGCCTTTATCGTTCCATCGACGAGGTCTCCGCCGCCCATATCGTATACCCTGTCCATAATGCACTTCGTTTCGGCCTTTATCAGCTCAATTTCCTGCGAAAGGCTTGCAGAAGAAGGATAGCGCTGCCCTTTAAGCAGGTTTAACACCATCTTCGTCGCCTTTATGCCGCCCGCATTCGCTTCTTTTGTCGGAATACCGAAGGCCTCGTGCGGGGTTTTGACGATAACCTTTGTCGCCCCCGACAAAGCTGCAATGGTGCTGCCGAGCGAGATAAGTCCGTATGCCCGCGATTCGTCAGCGGGAAAACCGCCCATCCATTGATGAAAAACCGTTGTAATGCAGGTATCGGTGTATCCGTACAGGCGCATATAGTCTTTTGTAATTTCGCGCAAGGAAATGACGGCCGCCACATCCTGCGTAATGTTTCCGCACATACCGTAGCCGACGGTTATGCTTTTTACACCCTGCTCGGCAGCCAAGAGAGCCTCGATAACACCGACGGCAATGGCCACCGACGGCGGCACGAGGGTTCCGGTCAGCGGGCCGAAGGGTTCGCGGTTTAGATGAACGCCGTTTTCTTCGTAAAAGCCTACCAGCCGGTCGGCGTACTGCCAACACATAATGCTGTGCTCAATCGAAACGGACTTTGCGTACGGCACGTTATAGCTGATTCCGCCGCCCTCGTTCGAGGTAAAGCCGCCTGCATGAATTATTTCCGAAAGGAGGCGCGCATCGGGGGTGCCGTGCCGCGCTTGCAGGGGTAAGTTGACGGCCTCAACGACCTGACGGCAGGGGCCGACGCCCCAGTTTACGGCCGGAAACCCGTTCATCAAAGAACGGCCTGCTTTTTTAGAAGCTTCGATACCGGCCTCGCCTTCTTCGTAGCGGTTTTGCCGCGTGTATGCGTCGATGGTGCTCGGTAAAAAATCGGCACCGCCTTCGTCCTGCAAAAATTTTAAAAGATTGATATGCTCGTCCAAGAGGGGAACACCTGCGCGGGGTTGGGCAGTTGTAATGCCTGCCTTATCCGCCTCTTCCATTTTTACGGCAAAGTTCTTTTCAGGCGGCAGTTTTTTTAAATAATCGATCGATTCTTGTAAATGAACATCTTTTCCCGTCGGCCATGTTTGAAGGATTTCCTCCCTCATTTCCATAAATTCGCCTTCAGGTATTTTTTTGTTTTTCCATCGCATAGAAAGCTCCCTAAAAAAAACTGCCGCCTATCCTGCGCTGTGCAAAAAACGGACGGCCGTATTCCTTCTGCGGAAGTTAAAAAAAAGACCTCCGCTTGAAGATTTCAGGCAGCCCTTAAAACCCTTGCCGGGCTTTTAAAGACCGCCGATTAAACCGCAGGGGCTTTACAGCCCCCCCCCTGCAAAACCGCAGGCACAGTATATCACAAATCGCATAAAACGGATAGTGTCCGAGCCGGCAAAGCCCAAGACTTTAAGTTCTGCTTCCGCAAGAACAGGATTTTTAGGAGCCGCAAAAAAGGACGGGAAACGGGGGGGGGGGGCGGCAGCTTTAAGCCTCATCATGATTCAAATAATTAAACCTGTTCAGAAACTTCAGTTTCGGAGCAGGTTTATTATTCACCAATACAGGCCATCCGGCAGCGTAGAATAGAAGAATAGAGGGGAGCATTTTCACTTGCAGAAAGGCGGAGCGGCAACGCAAGATACCCTGCATATTTTAAGATGACACTTTGAATTTGCCGACCTCCAGAGCAAGGCTTTCTATACTTTGCTTGTTTTTGACGGCTATCTCCAAAGATTCTTGGGCTGCATCGTTAATCAGTTCCGCCTGCGAAGCGATATCGTCCATATTTTTCCGCAAAATGCGCGTCAGTTCATCGAGCATAGACGTTTCCGAAACCACCTTTTCGCCGTCGGCAAGCATTTCAGCCGAATCTGCCTTTACCTCGTTGGTCAGCCCCGATATATCTTTTATAATTCCCCAAATGATTTTTCCGTTTTCTTCCTGCTCATCCATCGCCTGAACGACACCCTCGATCGAACCGCTAACTCCCTGCGAGTAGCCTGCAATAATATTAAACTTTTCGACGGCACCTGAGGCGGAGCTTGCAAGAGTCCCGATCTCGCCGGTCAGATTTTTAAGCGTTACGGATATCTTTTTGCCTTGAGCGCTGGACTCTTCGGCCAGTTTCCGTATTTCCGAAGCAACGACGGCAAAGCCCTTTCCCGCCTCGCCTGCATGGGCTGCCTCGATGGCCGCATTCATTGCCAAAAGGTTGGTTTGGCTTGCAATATTTTCTATAACCGCACCGGCCTCGATCAAATCGCCTGAAGCCTCGGAAATCCGCTGCGAAATTTCGTTTGCCCGAGCCAGCGTTTCGCGGCCGTCATTGGTCGCCTCGGACAAATTGCGGATAGCCTCGCGGGTTTCGGCAACATTCCCGCCGACCGCCTCAATACTGTGCGACATCTTATCGAATGAGGACGAAGATTCGGCGACCATCACCGCCTGTCTGCCGATGCTTTCGTTTAAAAGCCGCAAGGTTTTAATGATGTGCTTAATGGCCGACGCCGTACCCGAAACGCTTTCTTCCTGTTCCACAAACCGATCCTTTAATTCCTCGATACTGCCGGTAATCTTCGTAACGAATTCGCTTACCGACATCATATTGCTTTCAAGATCTGAGCCGACCGACTCCATCTCATGCGAATCCCGGCCGACCTTTTGAATCGAATTGCGCAGTTTAAAAATAGTCTGATTAAAATACGAGGACAAAAGGCTCGTTTCATCTTTACCGCTTGCAGGCAGCTCAATCGTTAAATCCCCCTCGCCCTGCGAAATATTTCTTAAAGCCTCCGTTACATGGTTAATGGGGCGGGTAATATTCCGTGCGATAAAAAAGCCGAAAGAGATGGCGACGATTAGCTGAACCAAGGCGATAAGAATAAAGGTGTTGATTAGATGCGATATGTTTTCGGAAACGAATTCGGAAGCGGGGGCTGTCAGTAACAGCGTCCAGCCGGAATAACGCATCGGGGAAGCGGCGGAAATGAGGCGAACCTTATTTAAATCGGAAATATCGACGGCAGACTTGTTCGACAAAAGGGCGTTTTTTACAAAAAGCGCAAAACCGCCCGTTTCGCTGCCGATTATTTCCGTAAAAAAGCTTTTATACAAAATTTCGGGGCGGCGGTTTCCTAAGATAGTTCCATCGGGGCTTATAAGATAGGCTGTTCCCGTTTCTCCTACAATAATATCGCTTATCAAATTCGACAAAGAATCACCTAAAAGCGTTACGGTAATAGCGCCCGAAATCTTGCCCTGTAAGTCCCGCATGGGAATAGCCGCTATCGAAATATGCTTGCGTTCGGCTGCGGAAAAAACGGGCTCGGTAATCACGTATTTACCCTTGCGCGCCGCCTTAAACCAGTCGGTACCCGATACGTTTTCGGCCGTGCCGTCGGTACGGTACTGCATACCGTCAGTTCCGCAAATACCGAAATTGATCCAGCCGCGCTGTTTTTGCATTTGAATTTCGTTTACGAAAAGGCCGATCTTCGTTTTGAAAGAAACACTTTCATCCTGCACGGCCGGCATATTGGAAAAGGCTTCCAGTTTCCCGAAGATAGCCTGCGAACGCTCGTTTAAAACCTTTGCAGAACTTTTAACCAATTCTTCAAGAAAATATTCGGTATTTTTCATCAGTGAAGCGGAGGCAAGGTAAATCGAAACAATGTATACGACAGCCAGGATAACGACGGCAAAAAGCGCAAAGGCCGCTATCATTTTATTTTTGATCGAAAAAAGATTGATACCCTTTCGGGCCGGTGTACGTGTCATTCTGTTCTCCTCCCTGCAATAAACAGGTTTTATATAAAAACCGATTGTATCGGCCCGTTATTCTTTTAGCGTGCTGTCGGCGTTTATGACAAAACCGTCCAGTGCATTTTGAATATTTTTACCCGCAACGGTTTCTTTTAAAAGCTCGTTCCAATAACCGCGCATTTTTGAAAAGCCCGTTATATTGTTATAGTACTGACCGAAAAAGCGCTGCAATACCGAATTATACAGGATTTCAGGGTCTTCGGTTTCAATTTGAATTTTGGAATTTGCAGGAAAACCGCCCGTCGCGGCAACCAGCTTCGGCCCCCAGACCTCGTCGGTAGCGGCAAAGTGTAAAAAGCGTTTTGCAGCCCTTATCTTATCGGGATTGCCGTTATTGAAGATACAGGCGCCGCCTGCTAAAAATTCGAGCAACGGAGCGCTGGCATCGTTTGGAAAGGGCATATAAATCGGCGTAAAGTCTTTGCCCTTGTACCGGCGTTTGCTGTCATACATCTTATTAAGCTGCGGGGAATACAAAATGGTATGAGCAGCCTTCGCGGAGGCAAACATCGAAATTGCGTCATTGGCAGTCAGGTCCGCCCCGTCAAGCAGTAAGCCTTCTTTTATTGCACGGACCGTCCATTGCAGGTTTTTTACCGCCTGCGGTGAGTTGTAAATATAGCCTGAATAATCGCCGTTTAACAAATTGGCGTTACCGTACAGGTTTATCAAAAAGGCCCGCGTTCCCTGATCGCCGCCCGTATTTTTGTAATAAAAGACGCCCGGAACCCTGCCCTTCGGCAGTTTTTCTTTTAATGCGGTAAGCAGGGCTTCATATTCGCCAACCGACCAGCGGCGGTCGGCCCGCTTGTACGGCAAAAGATGTATGAGGTTCAAGTCCTCCAGCATTTCTTTATTAAAGGCCATAGAAAAGGCTATTTCGTGCATGGGATACATATAGGTGCGCCGATCCTTTCCTGCGGAAACGGCCAACAGTACGGCTGTTATATACGGTTTTTCGGTAGCCAGTACATCGTCAAGCGGTTCAAGCAGCCCCTTTTCCGCCCATACGATGATACGCCCCGGAGCGTCATACACAACATCGGGCGCCTTGCCTGCGGCTATAGCCTTTTCAAGTTTTTCGGGGCCGTCCGTAAAACTTATCGACGTAAAATTAACCTTTATCGAAGGATTCTCTTTTTCAAAAGCCGCGATCAGACTTTTTTCGAAGTCCCCTTCGATACCCGTTTCCGACGTAAAATTGGGAAAACTCCAAAACTCGATTTCTGCGGCCGCCCTGCCCGTTTTACCTGCCGTACAGCCCATGCAGAAAACGGCAATCAGCAGCGGCGTTAAGCCGTTTTTCAATAAACCGTAAAAAGCCTTTTTCATTATCCGTATCCCCTCTGCCTGATTCGTTTGTTTTCGATATTGTTTTTGCGGTTTCGAAGCCCGTCTTGTTTGAAATTCGGCCTATTTCCGCGCAAAGTTTAGAAAAGCTCCAAA
>CAUTPO010000007.1:0-31466 GCA_963540475.1 uncultured Treponema sp.
AGCAGTGGAAGATGTAGGAGAAGTGCCGCTTATGGAATCTCCAAAACCGAGTGGAGAACAATCGCTGCGGTAGAGGAAACTGCGGCAATCTACAATTCCAACTTTAATGAGGTGCCGTCCAAATAAATTGCTTTCGATTCCGTGATTTTAATTTTTTGTTCTTCGGTAAATCCTATGGTTTCTCCGTGATGCAGCGTTACATCTTGCCGCAAAACATACTCAAGGATGGGCAATAGAAAATCATATAGCTCACTGCCTTTCATCCGTGCATCGATTATTTCTATCTCAGGTTTACCGAACTCTTTCATTCCATAAGTATACATACTGCTTTTCTCATCTTCATTGATAATACCTAGATAGACCCAAAGCTGAATCGGTAACATATCTTCCAATAAAAGATTAGCAAAATCAAGATACAGCTTTTTTGGAAGCAGCAGCGTCGATGCGCCTTGATATACCCCTATTGCCGTTTCACACGTTCTTAAAATAGAAGCATTTACTTTAGATAAGAGGGAGTACCTTTCTACTGCCGATGTATTGCCGGCTAAAAATGAAACGATTGCATGGTGAGTATGCTCTTTTACCTCTAGCTCCGCATTTTTCCAAAGGTAAGAGTAGCCGTACATGGATTCAAATTCTTCAGCGGGTATCGGTGCAAGCATCGAGAAAAGGACTACCTGTTCTTCGCCGATTTTAAATAAAGCGGTATTATCATCACCCTCTACCTCGTCAACCGTAAGTCCCCAGTATGATTTTAAATCCTGTATAACGTTCTCCAGTGAATATCCTCTACCGCCTTTAAACATCGGCATAGATAAAATAAGAGGAGACTTGGCGTCCGGTTTTTTATTTTTCTTGCCGAATATATTATTCAAAATTCCCATGATATTTCCTTTTTTACTAGTGGGAGCCTCTAAAAACATCAGTTTTTAGAGGGTTTCCTTAAATTTAATTTGCGATGTTTTTCATAAGTCATTAATATATAAAGACTTATGAAAAACTCGTCGGGCATCTCTAAAAATCCAACAAGGTTTTTAGAGATGCCCTAGTATAAGTTTTTTCTAAATGGAGGTCTACACAGAACCGCCGGTTTACCAAAAGCCGTTATGCGCAAGAATGACTGATAAGGCGGAACAGGCGGCGGTTTCCGTACGTAAAATGCGGCGGCCAAGTGTGTATGTTTTAAAGCCTGCATCCGCAAAAAGCTGCCGCTCGCTATCCGTCCAGCCGCGTTCGCTGCCGACAGCCGCAATAATTATTTCACTTTTATTTATCGTCAGCGCGTTTACCGGTTCCGCGCCTGCCGCTATGTCCAACATTATTTTTTTACCGGCCGCTGCGGAAAAACCGCTTTCATTTTTCAGACATTCGCTAACCGAACCATAAAAAACAATCTCGGGCAAAAGCGTTTGTCCGGCCTGCACTATTCCGTCAAGCAGATAACTGCGCACCTCTTTTTCACAGGCAAGACCGGATTTTAAATAAGATTTTTCGCCGAGCTCCGTCCCCGTAAGACACAGGCGGGAAAGGCCGAGACTTGCACAGTCGCGCAAAATACGTTTAAGCTGAATGGGGCGCGGAAAACCCAAAATCAGGGTGACGGGCGGCAGCGGCAGCGGGTTTTGTGTTTCCGTAAAAGAAAAAACGAGCCGCTCTTCGGTAAAGCACTCTATCAAACCGCTTCCGATTTTTCCGTTTATTATCCCCGCCTTAAATACATCGCCTTCGGAAAGCTTTAATATTTTTTTGATGTGAGAATAGCGGTCATCGGTTTTATAAAAAACGTATCTGCACGCATTTTGAACGGCCCGCGCGCCTTCGTCATTTAAAATACGGCCTTGATCACTTAAAATATCGTTTTTCGAAAATAAGATTATGTTCATGTATATACAAAGGAGCGAATTTACAAGACGCGGATGCGCACACACAGCACCGCTTAAAAACGGTTTCGCTGCCGTTAAAAATCGTCCGCATGCAGAACATAAAAGTCAACGGCAAACCAATCCCGTTGATCGGCCATCTCTTTTGCAACAGAGCCCAGTTTTACATGCGCCGTCGTTTCCGCAAGGACGTAGTTTTTTTGGTTATGCAAAAAGCACACGCCGCTTTCGGGCGAACAGTCCACCCCAGCCACGGAATGGGATTTGTTCGGCGATATGAACAAGACGGCATCTACATTCATTTGTTTAAGCATTAAAATCATCAGCATGGCGCGGCTGTCGCAGTCGGCCTTTTTTTCGAGCAGAGCCTGCGGCAAATTCATAAAATCGCTGCCTTCGTGATCCCGCTCATATTGAAAGTTTTGAACAAACTGTAATAGTTCTTTCGCCAATAGCTCGGCAGACGGCCGGTTTTTACGGCTTGAAAAAAGCGACTGCACGGCAGAGCTGGCCGAATAAATCCTGCTCCACGCATCGCGGAAAATGACCTTGTAATACCGCTTCCATGCTTCGACAACGCCCGGCGTATTCAGGTAGGCCGTCAACAACGCGAATTCCCGATCCACTACAGACTTATTGGCCTCCGCATCACCGACATCTATCTTGAATTTAATTTTTTTCCCGTTAAAATCATACGCGATATCCTGCGCGCCCCTTTTAGGATACAAGGCGCAAGTAACGGGGCCCGGCTCAAAATAAGAAGCCGTATCGGTAAAAACCGTATCCAAAGAAGAGATCATCAAAGGTTCGCAGTCCTTGGCTTTTTCTTTATCGGTATAGGTTAGCATTACAAGCCAGCCCCTGTCATCCGGCAGGTCGAGGGTCAAAAGCCAGCCTGCAAGCGCCTTGCTTTTGTATTCTTCCGAGGGCGCATACACAAATTCGACCATAGACAAAACAGCGTCCCTGTTTCTCCACGAAAAAGAAATATCCTTATGCTGCATTTTTAATTGCTCAAAAATATGGGCAGAAGCCTTGCCTGCGTCGGTAAATTCTTTTTTCGGATACAGCGCAATCTGTAAATCGACGGGCAAAATCGAGTGCTGAAAAAGATAGCGCGTGCTCTCCTGCCTGTCCGCCAAAACAAACCCCTCGGGCATATCCAAGGCGTAACCCCACGTAGGAGAATAAAAGGCTTCGGCACAAAGGCCCAATCCAAAAACAAACAGCAAGACACAGGCAAAAAGCCCTTTTCTATATGCCGAAAAAACCGGTTTTCCGGCGCGGTTTACGATTTTTTTCATACTTCTCCCAATAAAAATCAATCGAGGAAATCGGTAAGCAGCGCTTTCTTTCAATTCCCGAAACTATCGAAGATAAACAGGCAATTACGCCGAATTGTTTATTCGTGCGGGCGGTGCCTCTAAACTCTTACGGAGCGGGCTCGCGTGGTCATTGCCCCTGCATCAGCTTTTTTTTCCATTCGGAAATAAGCTGTAATGCATTTATCGGCGTAATCCCGTCGGGATTAAGCGAAACAATTTCGTTAATTATCATCTCTTCTTCAGTAAAAAGGGATTTTTCGCAGTCCGTCCGTATCGCGGCATCCTTTTCTGCATCGGCGGTTTTAAAGCGGTTT
The DNA here is from genome assembly GCA_963540475.1 of uncultured Treponema sp. GTDB lineage: Bacteria > Spirochaetota > Spirochaetia > Treponematales > Treponemataceae > Treponema_B. The sequence goes on from CAUTPO010000007.1 coordinate 3,520, forward strand.
ATCATATACAAGAGGTTCTTCGCCCTGTTCAGTACCGGCGCAGGTATACCCGCCAAGCCCGCCGCATGAATGCCGTAGGAGCTGCCCGCCGTTCCCTTCACGACCTTTTTTAAAAAGACGATTTGCCCCTCCGTTTCAAGGACTTCAAGCTGCAAGTTCACCAAATTGGGGTGATCAAGGCGGGCTAATTCATGATAGTGGGTCGCAAACAGGGTTTTTGCGCCTATCGAATTTAAAAGATATTCGCTTACAGCCTGCGCAATGGCAAGCCCGTCTTCAGTTGAAGTTCCGCGGCCGACCTCGTCCATGATGACAAGGCTGTCTTTCGTTGCGGAATTGAGAATATAGGCCGTTTCCGTCATTTCGACTAAAAAGGTGGATTCGCCGCGCGCCAGATTATCCGTGGCGCCGACCCTGCAAAAAATCTTATCGATGGGGCTGAGTTCCGCTTTTTCGGCCGGAACAAACGAGCCCGTTTGGGCAAGCAGGGCGATAAGGGCGGTTTGACGCAAAAAGGTGCTTTTGCCGGCCATATTGGGCCCGGTTATGAGCGCAAAGGAGGGGGGGCGATCGGCGTTTTTTTCTTCCGTGTTTTTGCCGCTATTTCCGCCGGCCCCCTTATCGCCGAAATCGCCGTCGCTTCCTCCGGATCCTCCGGCCGCCAAAAGGAAAATCGAGTTAGGAACGAATTCGCCCTGCGGCAGGTGGTTTTCGACGACAGGGTGCCTTCCGTTTACGATGTTCAAAATGCCCGTACCGGCTGCAATTTCGGGCTTTGTCCATGCATGCAAAACAGCAGCCCGTGCAAACGACTGGTTTACGTCCAGATCCGCAATTTCTTCCGACAGTTTTGTCAAAAATTTTTGATGCTTTCCCAGCTCCGCACAAATTTCTGCGAACAAAACCTTTTCCGTTTCAATCAGGGTTTCTTCAGCCCCGTTTATCTCATCTTCGATTTCTCGCAACCTCTCGGTAACAAAGCGGTCGGCGTTGGAAAGAGAGCGCTGGCGTATAAAATAATCGGGCACCTGCGGAAGCGCTCCAAGCGACACTTCCAAAAAATAGCCCATCATTCTGTTGTACTTGATTTTCAAATTGGTTATGCCCGTTCTTTTGCGCTCTTCAAAAAGATAGTCTTCGAGAATATCGTGGGCGTTTTCTTTTAAGGCCTTTAAACGGTCGGTCTTGGGTGAATATCCTTTTTTTATAACCTTTCCGTCCGTAAGCGACACAGTGCATTCCTCGTTAATGGATTTTTCAAGAAGAGTGTACAGAGAATCCAGCAGCCGTTCTTCCTGCGCCGTTAATTTTAAAAACGAAAAAGTGCCTGTTTTCAAAAAATTCCTGATTTGAATAGCCGCCGACAAACTTTGTTTTAAGGCAAGCAGGTCCTTTCCGTGGGTTTTACCCATCGTTATTCTGCACGAAAGCCGTTCAATATCCAAAACGGAGGCCAGTTTTTCGCGCACAAAGGCGGCCGCTTTTTCGTCTTTGTAAAGGCTGCCGACCCGCATAAGCCGCTCGTCTATTTTGCTCTTCGATCTGAGCGGATAGCTTATCCTGCGGCGCAAAAGCCGCGAGCCCATGGCCGTGCGAGTATAGTTGACGGCCTCGAAAAGGGTGTACGCGGTAGAATTATCCCGTAAGTTGTAAATCAGTTCAAGGTTTTTTCTCGTAGAATCGTCCAAAGAAACAAAGTCCGATTCGGAGTAGACTTTAATACCCGAAATATGCGACAGGTTTTTACCCGACGTTTCTTCCAAATACTGCACAAGAAGGGCCGCAGGCGGAACCTCGGGCGAATTCTTATCCAGCGAAAAACCTTTTAAATTTTCGGTTCCAAAAAGGGCACACAGACGTTTTTCCGCCTGCTCCGCATTAAAGCTCCAGTCCGGATACAGATTTTGCATCATACCGGGGTATTCGGAAAGCATTTTTTTAAAAAGAGGAAATTCGTTTTGAAGCGACTGCTGAATCAAAATTTCTTTGGGGGCAGCGCGGCCTATTTCTTTTAAAAACTGTTCGTTAAAATCGGATTTGGGAAAGGATGTCGCAAAAAAATTGCCGGTGGTAACATCAACGTAGGCAAAGCCCGCATAATAATCGGTTCCGCGCGGGCCCTGCATTTTTTTGCCCGAACAATAAACCGCTGCAAGAAAATTGTTTGCGCCCTGCTCCAAAAAGTCGTCTTCGGAAGCAGTTCCCGGGGTTATAACCTCCGTTACCTTCCTTTCGGTCAAACCGCCTGCAATCGGTTCGGTAATCTGCTCACAAATCGCAATTTTTTTGCCGGCACGCAAAAGGCGGGCTATATATATCTTTGCCGCATGATAGGGAATGCCGCACATCGGCACATCGCCGCGCTTTGTAAGGGTCAAATTCAAAAGCCGGCTTACTTCTACCGCCTCATCAAAAAACATTTCATAAAAATCGCCGAGCCTGAAAAACAAAACCTCGTCTTTGTACCCGGCTTTTATATCAAGATACTGCCGCATCATCGGCGTTTGATGAGTTTTATTCACGTTATTTTTTGATTTCTTGAATCACCTTATCGGTTATATCCACAGTCGGACTATACCAAATAATGCCGGACCCTTGCTGAAGGCTTAAAACCATCGAATAGCCCTCCGTTTCCGCAATGCGCTGTATGACCTTGTAAAGCGAAGAATAAAACTCATCATCGTTTATCAGGCTCCGCTTCAAAAGTTCCAGCTCGTCGTTTCCCGCCTTTACAAACTCCTGCAAAAAGGCCGTTTTGGACGCAATCTGCTCCTCGTACTTTTTCGCAACACTGTCCTTGCCCAAGGCCGCCGCATCGACTTTTTTTTGACGCAGATTGATTATTTCGTCCTGTAATTCCTGCATCTGTTCCTTGTACTTTGCCTGCTTGTTCTGATAATCCCGCGCAGCCTTCGAATCCCTGCGGAAGGTGTCAAAAATCGCCGTAAAATTTACCACGGCAAAGCGGGTTATCTGCTGCGAATAAAGCGCCGCACCGAACAAAAACACTGAACAAACCGCCGCAATCATTTTTTTAGTCATAAAATTCTCCTTGCAATCATATAGTACGATCTATAAATTAGGTATGTTAAACGAAAGAACAAACCGCCAGTCGGCCCCTTTGCCATTCCCCCAAACTGGCTTGCCGTCTACGGATTTAAACGTATTTGCAAACATCAGCCGCAGAGGAAATTGCGGTATCGAAAACCTAAGCCCCGGACCGAAACTGAAATAATAATCGTTTAAACTCAAGGTGCTCAAACTTTTTAAGTCCGGTTTAACGGCGATGGCGTCAAAGAAAAAGTCGAAAGAAAGAATATTATGCGCCAACGGCCACCTGAATTCGATCCAGTTGCTCTGCATAACGTTTCCCATACCCGACTCGCCAGCTGCATACCAACCTCTTCCGTTAAACGCTCCGTCTATGTACAGGCGGTTTCCATATCCGATCGGATTTTTCCCGGTGGGTACCTGAAAGGTAAAGCCCGAATAAAAGGCCAAAACGAATTTCAAGCTCCACACATCCGAAACGGGATAATTAAGCAGCGGGATATACAGTTCGGCCTTTGTATCCGATCTGAAATAATATGTGTTTTCGACCTTCGGAAGAATTCCATAAAAGGTAAACTGTTGGCTGAAAAACCACCACTTCGAAGGGTCATAAATATAATCCCTGTTATCCAACGATATGCGGGTCCAAATCGAATTGCTCAAACTCCATCGGGCCTGCTCGGCACGCACATCCGCATCAACTGACCGGTACAGCTTATTGTTGTAAATATTTTTTACGACTCCCAAATTGATTCCGTCCCTCAGTGTTATCGTTGCAAAGTTGGGGAACCAGCGGTAAGCAGTACTTACGCCGAATTTGAATTCCATTCGGTCGTACTTCATTTTAAAGGCATCGGACAGCGAGGGATTTTTTTCGAATTCCTCCGGCGAAAGATGGGGATCGGGGACTCCGAACGGATAGCGTACGTCGCTGTACGAAAACAGCTGTTTATGCGTTACTGAAAAATCGAAGCTAACCGCAAGAGGGATACCCAAAACCCAGTTTTCGGTAAAGCCCAGTGTTAAACTTTGCTTGTCCGTACTGGCAGTTAAATTGGCGGAAAGTTCGCGCCCCGTACCCCGCAGGTTTTTTTCTTCCCATTGCACAAAAACCGACAGAGGAAATTCGTTCGGATCCGACACGCCCGACAGGGTTATACCGAACAGCACGTTTGCAGTGGACTGCTCTTCGACGTTTACCACGACATCAACCAGATCCTGTTCCGAGCCCTGCTTGACCTCAGGCACAACCGAAGAAAAATACCGCAAATTAAAAAGGTTTCTGAAACTGTTAAGAAACTTCGTTTTCGAAAAAACATCGCCGGGCTTAAGCAGCATTTCCCGCTCTATTACGTGGGTTTTCGTACGCTTGTTTCCCTGAATGATAATTCTTTCGACATGGCTCCGTTCTTTTTCCACAATCGTTACAATAAAGCCTATCTCGCGCTCATCATCGCTTCGGTTCTCTTTTTTATCGATGTAATTGCCCGTATACCCGTTTTCAAAATAAAGGTCGATAATGGCATTAAAACCCAAATCGAATTTTTTGGAATTAAAAACCTCGCCCTTTTTCAGCTTAATCTTTGCCCCCAGCTCTTCGGCAGAAAAAATATAATTCCCTTGAAAAACAGTACCCGTATACCGGTACTGTTCACCCTCGGTTATTACGTACGTCAAAGAAACCTGTTCCTGCTGAGGGTCGCTTTCCGAATCGACTTCCTTTTTGACGGTTTCCACCGAAGCGTCTATGTATCCGCGCTCGCCGTAAAATGTCTTAATTGCCGCTTTATCCTTTTCTAAAGCATCTTCTTTAAAAATTCCTTTTTGGACAAAATTCGGCTCCTTGGAAACAATGGCCTTTTTTAAGGCCTTTTCCGGAAATCTGGCATTTCCCTCAAACGAAATTCGTTTTATTACGGAAAATTTGCCCTCTTTTACGGTATATTCGATGGTTACCGTATTCGTTTCTTTGTTTTCGATTGCTCGGCCCGAAACCTCAGCAGAACCATAGCCTTTTTCCGAATAATAAGCCTTTATCGCCTTTTCATCGTTTTGCATCAGCGCTTCATTGTATATATCACCCTTTTTTAAAGAGGCAGAAGAAAGAAGCGCCGATTTTCTGAATCTATCATTGCCCTTAAATATAATATCCTTGACGGACGGTTTTTCGATAACCTCGAATTCCAAAAATACCGACTTATACTCGTTATCCGCGGCAAGGGCCTTAGGTTTTATGTCCGTAAAATAGTCCAAGGCATAAATTTTTCCCAAAATCTCCCAGTAAACATCATTGGAAAAGCGTTTGCCCTTATAGGGTTTGAAAATTTCATCCAGCTCCGAGCTGTTGACCGAACGCAAGCCCTTAAAATTGATACTGACAATAGGCTTGTCGTTGTACCAGCCTTCGGCAGGCTGGGCAAAACACAGTGCAGCAGCAATAAGTAAAACAAGACCTATAATCCATCTTTTTAACATTATGTTCCCCTTAATAAACGGACGATGCCGGCTGGCTGATGCCTTCGATCGGTATCCCCCTTAATACGAAAATTTCCATGATATTGTCAAACCGGTATCCGATACAAAGGCCGTATCGGGCCGGCTCGGAGCTATATGCCACCTGAGCAAAAAAAACGGCGTATTCATTTCAAAACCGATTTCCGGCTGAAACAGCAAATTCCCGTACACGGGTTTTCTTTCTGCATCGTTTTTTAAAGAAAGCGGGTCATAATAGCTTAAATGCAGCAAGGCGTCCGCATATATCGCAGAACCGAAGTACTTACCGATATAAACACTTGTATTATCAAAATAGTTACCGATTGTCAATGGCGTATCGGCAGAGGTTTTGAGCAAGTTCCCGAGGATGACGTTTTGAACAAACAAGGTCCGCATGGAAAAAACGTCCAAATGCAGGGTTTCGCGTATTCTGTCTTCCACCTTTCTTAAAAAGCCGAACTGGGCAAAGATATCCGAGGCGTTTATCAGGGTATCTTTTAAAAAGTTTTCCCTGTTCGTGTCGCCTATCGCAATTTGACCGAGCAGTGTCCGTATTTCCGCATCCGACATGGCCGGCGAAGAGGACAGGATCGGGTTAAACCGCTCCAAATCAAGGTACTGATTTCGTGCGGTCATCGTAACGGTTACCGGTTCCCCCTTGGCGGTCTTATCCCGAATTTCCGCTCTGAGCGAAACGATCGGTTCCACCTGCCCGTCTATGTTCAAAAGCTCCATACTGCCTTCCCGTATATAGAAGTTGCGTTTTATGTAAAACACCTCCCCTGTTCTTATCGCCGCAGAACCGCGCATTTCGAAAAGCCCCGACCCGGAGTCGGCAATCAGGACGAACGGTTCGTCGGTGTAGGCATAGGCGCGCAAAAAAGGAAAATCGGTCGAGGGGTATCGGAATTCGCTTTTTTTTCCCAAATCGAGCTTCAAATTCATCGTAAAACGCGGGCCTGAGCCGGAATACTTTTCGGAGATCTTATACAATTCGCTAAACGGTACCGAAAAATGCCCCTTGTCAAAATTTACGTAGCCTTCAAGGTTTATCAGTTCGGGGCTTATTTCGATTGTCAGTTCGGTGCCGGCCCGTCCTTCCGCATGAAAGGCCATATTTTTCGTCTTCATAAGACCCATATTGCCTTTTAGGGTACCGCAGCGGACAACCGTATCGTAGGGTATCCAGCCGATAAACTCGGAATTGACCTCGGCCCATAGGCTTCCCGTTTTTCCCGGCACAACCGTATACGGAACGGAAAGCTGTGTCCCGTTCAACTTGATAGGCACGATTGCAGGACCGTACTTATCGGGCGAATAATACGGCGAGGTACAGGTTATATTCGTGCCTGTCAGCTCACCGTCGAACAGGGGGTCGGAACGGGTACCCGTTATGTGCAAGGCCCCCGTAATTTCCCCCGTATTAAAGCTGATAGTTTCGTTATTGGGAATAAGGCCGGCGGCCCACGGCAGACCGATATACACGTCCGAAATATTCAGATTGACGGCCTCCTTCGTGAACGTTCCGTCGAGGTTCAAATGCAGGGGAAGCGATTCGTCGATGTGCAGTGAAACAAGCCCGTCATCGGTTTTTACGCCGTAAATCTTATCACCCTCGCCCGCATAAAAGGCCATAATGCCCGGCTCCCGCACAAAGGACACGGAAACGGGAGCTGCCCCTTTTTTATCCCCCAACTCCCAGCGGTTTACCTTCATATTAACGGTATAATAAGACGTCAAAGCCGTAAGCTGTTTTAACAAATTCCCACTTTCTTCCTTTGCCGCCGAAGACTGAAAATCGAACTCGAAAGAGCCGCCTGCCGTTATCTTTTTGGAAACGGCCGCATAATCGAACGCGAGCTTCCCATTTCCGTCGGCAGGGCTCAGCTCGGCCCGTATATTATCGATACTGTGAATACCCCACGAAAGACCCGCAGCGGACACCTGCGCCTGTTTATCGTCAACTGTCAGTGTCGAATGCGCAACAAGGTTGTTTCCCCGTATGTTTACATTCAAGTCCTTTAAATCCGCCTTTAAAGAAAAAACGTCGCTTGATCCGACAAATACGGCCTCGCCGCTTATCCTGTTCTCCTTTCTCTGGTTTTTAAAAAACTTTTCGAGCGAAATATTGTCGATGGCGGTCTTTCCGTCAAAATACACCTTATCGGAAAAGCTCAAAGAAGAATCGAAGGTAAAGTTTTCCTGTTTTGTTTCGTCCGAAAGCAAAACCGCCGCCCGATAGGTTTTTAAATCATCCCCGCTATCAGGTGCTAGATTAAAAGAGGCCGTACCGCTTAAAAACGAATTTTTCCGCCCGGCCCGTACATCGTGAAAGAAGGCCCCCGATGGGTCGGCATATCCGGCTGCCGCAAATTCAACGGTATCCCCCGCGGCAGCGAGACCCGAATCGGCGTATTCAAGCTGCAACAGGTTACAATTAAAGTTCCAGTCTTTACTGCCCGCGTACTCAAAAGAAGAATCCGCCGTAAAAAACGCCTTTATAAGCGGCACAGGCACCTCCTTCGCTTGCACGGTGCCTTTCAGCTTTTTATCGTCATCGGTAAAAATATTGATATTAATGCCGTAATCCCCATTCACGCTCAAAACCTTGTCCGCATACAGACCCGAAACCTTATACGTAATATCGTTTACGGTAAAAAGCGAATTAAAAACATATCCGCCGCTTTCCGATTCCGCATTAATGCCGCCGCTGATGTGCAGCTTATTAAAAAGGACGTCCACATCACTTATATTAAAAGAATTTTTTGTTCCGGTTGCCGAAAAAAGGCCGTAAAAACCGTTTGTATTGCCGGAAGCCAAAACAGCCTGAATAATATTATACGAAAAATCCTTAAAATCGCTGGAAACATACCATTCGCCGGTCATTTTCATCGGGTCCAAAAGACTTCCGGCCGACTCAGGCAGGGCACCGGCCTTCGGTGAAAAAGCCCGTGCCGCCGAATACAGGTTTTTAATGCCGAGCGAGTCCGCCGTACCGTGCACCTCAAGAAAACCGAAGCCTGCATTTTCCCGTTCGGATGAGGGATGCACCCACGACCCGTCTATATCAAACCGGCCCGTACCGTCCCTGCCCGAAACATAAAAATCCGTCTTGCCCTTCTTTTTGCCGAACGAGGATTTCAAGTCCTCTATAACCGCCTGCCCCAATTTCAGCTCAGGGATATCCGCATAAATATTCCTATGGTCGGAATAAAGCCGCACATTTGCCGAAAGGGTTTGCCCGTCCGCAAGGGCAAGCCGTGCGACATTCATCTTAAAATCGGGCAAAATTTCCCGTATCTTATACGTTCCCGAAAGCCCGGCCTGTACGCCGTCTCCTTTTACGGAAACGTTTTTTACCCGCACAATCCTGCTATCGCCTTCTGCGTTTATATTGACAAAATTATTCCTAAACAGTGCATTCTTCGGCCCGAATTCGGGCACCCGTATATCGAAATTCGTTTTCCACGAAAAGTCGTCCTTGTTCAAAAAATCGAGATCGAAACCGCCTGTCATACTGATATTCCGCAGCGACATCAAAAAATTTTTGTCTTTGGAATAACTTGCAAACGAAAACGGGTACAGGTTTTTGCATTCGACGCTAAGCCCTGCCGCCCCCGTCAGCCTATTCCACGACCCTTTTATATCGATCGGCTGAATATCCTGAAGCGTAGTCACGGAAACAGTGTTATCCATGTAAGAAGCAAACAGGGAAACCTTATTTACGGTTATATCCCCCACCCGTAGGTTTGAAAAATTGACGATAGAAGAAGCAGAACCGTTATTTTGATAAAAAGAGCCGGAAACCCTTATCGCGGTAAAAATGTCGGGAATATCTTTCCGCGCAAAACTGTGAAACCCGAAATTCGAATCCATATCGAATTCCACTTTTTCCGGCGTCAAATCGAATTGTGCACCCGATACGTAAAAATTAGTCCGCATAGCTTTAGTCGAATAATTTACGGCAATGTTCCGCAACGTAATGTTTGCAGGCTGTATGCGCCCTTGCAGGTCTTGCAGCTCTTTTTCGAGCATTTTCTGCAAGGGTTCAGGCGGAGCAGAATCGGACGCCGCTTTCAAACCGCCTCCGTCCTTCTCTTTCGCAATTTTATTCAGAATATTCCCGTTTTTTACAGTGTCGAAATTGATGACCCCGTCGTAAATGCCGACAGCAGCCAGCACAGAGGCAGCATCTTTTTTTATAAGCGAAAAAAATCTATAATCGACGTAAATCAGCGAAAAAAACGCAATCCGCTCCCCGTTTTCGGCATCGTACACGCTGACGTCCCGTAAAAGGATCCGTTTAAAAAACGCAGGCGACATGGAACCGTATCTTATTTTTACACCATACCGCTCTTCGGTTTTGGCAATAAGGCTGTCCCTTATCTCCGTAAGCCGTTTTTCCAAAGAGACGGATATGGGTTTAAATATGATAAGCGAAACGGCGGCAATAATAAAAAAAATGATTATTTCCGTTACGCGTCTTTTTTTTATTTTTTCCACTGAAGACCTATTATATCAAAAAAAAAAATGTTATGATAGCCGTTATGGTATTATCTAACTTTGTCGTACTCGAAGGAACCGACGGTTCCGGAACCACCAGTCAACTAAGACTTTTAAAAGAACGGTTTGCCATGGAAAATAAAGAAGCCTGTACGTTTTTTACACAGGAACCGACCGGCGGCAGCATCGGAACCCTTATCCGCTCGGCCCTGCAAGGCTCGCAAACCTTTGCCCCCGAAACCATGGCCCGCCTTTTCGCAGCCGACCGCTGTGAGCACATATATGGCCAAGGCGGCATAAAGGCCCAACTCGATGCGGGTAAGGCCGTTTTTACCGACCGCTACCTCTTTTCGAGCCTTGCCTACCAAACCGCAGCGGGGGCCGGAGCCCTTGCAAAGGCCCAAAACGAAGGCTTTCCCCTGCCCGAATACCTTTTTTTCTTCGATTTACCCGTCAATGTTTCTATGGATCGGGTGCTCGACAGAAGCAATATTTTAGAAATATACGAAGAGCCGTCTTTTCAAAACAAGGTACGGGACGAATATCTGCACATAATGGACTTTTTTAAAGAAAAAGAACCCGATATGAAAATCGTCTTTATCGACGCGCAGCTGCCGCCTGAAGAAATTCAGCAAAAACTATGGAGTATCGTCGAAAATTTGCCGAAAATCTAATTGATGAAAAAGCGGATTATCTTTCTTTGTTCGGTTTTGGTTTTTATTTGCACTCAATACACGGCCGTTTCCTATTTTGTGGAATACAAGGAGCAATACTACAAACTGTATCATATTCACCTCCATCAGGAGCCTGACGATATAATCGAAAATATTTACTGGCTCGAAAAGGCCGTCAATGCGGACTTTTGTAACCCCCTGTATGCCCTGTGCAAAATTACCACAAAAAAAGAATGGGAAAAATACCGCTATATGTTTATGATGCATTTAAACCTTAAATTGACGGAACAGCATCTGCGGTTAGGCAACCGGTTCGACAAACAGGCGGCATATTTTTACAATTATCCGTGGAAAGAACAAAACATAGACAGCCTCGGCAAGGCCGAAGGTTTTTATAAGGCCGCACTGGTATATTGGAACGAAGCCAAACAGTGGGCAGAAAAAGCAAATGTAAAAGAATTCCGCTTCTTGTTTTTAAACGAGCTTCCCGGCTGGGAAGACGAACGGGAAAAAATTGCCGTAGGCACCCTTAATTACGAACGGACGATAAACCGCGAACTCAGGCGGCTCGAAAAGGTGCGGCGGGATTTTATGAATATGACCGACACGGAATATTAGTCCTATTCGGTAACTTCGTTCTCCATATCTTACGTATTCAGCGACACGATCAACTCAATTTCGCCCGCCGAAAGCGGCACCTTTTCGGCAATAAGCTCCACCGAAAGCCCCTTTTTGGCCATCTCTATAATCTGATCGTAAAAGATATTTTCTTTTTGGTACATTCCGCCGTTTTTATTCAGCAAAAGCTGTTTTGTATATATTTTAATCGGTTCGGGTTCAGCCCCGCTTTCGGCGGCTGGTCTTTCCGTGCCGCTTTCCGCATTACCGCTTTCGGCGGCTTCGTCCGAAACGGCGCGTTTTGTTCCCGCCGCCTGCGGAGCTTGCGGAATCGAATTTTCCAAATCCTTTAAAACCCGCTCGGTGTACGCCCTTTTTTCTTCTTCCTTTTCCGCAAGCAAAATACGCCTATCGATATCCGCAAGAAACTTATTTACCTCGGTAAACTTCTCCTCCAGCACCCTGACGGAACGGTCGGTTTGAAAAGCAATATCACCGATGAGCTTCGAAGCCTCTTTGCGTATGTTTGCAATAGTGCTTTCGTCCGAAAAACGCCGCTGTAGTTTAAAATAAAAAAAGACTAAGAAAAGAATGTTCGCTATAAACAAAAAAATTACAGCTATGTACATATTATCCCGAAATATCTATTTTTTGCCCAAGATAGGGGTCTTTTATAAAGTTGGTCTGCTCTTCTTCGGCGGCCCCCTCAGAACCGGGACTCTTTTTTTGCCCGTTTCCAAAACCGCCCGCCTCGCCGTCTGAATGGCTGTCCTTATTGATTTTCAAATTATCGTCATCGTTTTGCTCGATGACCTGTACCGTACTTAATTTTCTTTGCGCATCGATTTTATTTTGGTCTTGCTGGACATCGCGCACAGTGGACGAAAGCTGCTGCTCGGCCCCCTGCTGTCTGCCGACCTTTTCCATTTGAGAATACAGAGTCTGTAAATCAATTGGATGAATAGCCACTGGGCACCCTCTTTGCGTCTTCTTCGTCCTCGTCCTGATACTTTCCGTAACGGACTATGCCCTTTTCAAGATAGAAACTGGTCGCCTTACAGTCCGTACGCACATCTTCGACGGTATCTCTTATGACTATTCTGACCCCCGCAAAAACGGTACCGGAGGCCGAAACCCTGCCCGTATTTTTCAAGGTATTCAGATATTCCTGTATCTGCACGATCTCTTTTTGAACTTCGTGAATTTCCGTTTTCAGCATATACCGGTATTCGCTTTTTTTCTGATACACTTCTTCTTTATCTTTCGGAAGTTCGCCGCGCTGGGATTTAAGCTCTTCCAGATTCATCAGATCGAGCTTAACCTCGTCAAAGGCCTTTTGGTTGGCCTCCTGCTTTTCCAAGAGGAAGTCGAGCCGCTCTTTACTTTTAGGATCGAACCCGACACTTACAACGGTATTATTGCCGCCGGAAGCGCTTCCGAGGTTGCGGGCCGAAATGGACTCCGACGCAATCAGATTTCCGCCTATAATATCAGCCCGTTTTCCGCGGCAAATTATTTTGCGGTTTGCCATTACGTTCGAATTTACGATTCCATCCGTAACGATGACCATATCGCCCGACTCGACAACCTCTGTATTTTGAATAAACTTGGCCCAAATGGACTTACCGGCCCGAATGACGCCGCCTTCTTTGCCCACAATCCCCTGACTTACGATGATATCGCCTTCTGTATCGAGCTCGGCCTTTCCGACGATACCTTTTACCTCGATATTACCCGAAGCCTTTATGACAAAGCCGTCATCAACATTGCCCTTTACGAACACGGATCCGAGGAAGGTTATATTTCCCGTCCGTATGGAAACATCTCCTTCGACGACATAAATTTCTTGAACCGTAATCTTGTTTTTAACCAGTAAAACCTGCCCGCTTACTTCGGCAACGATGGTCAGCCCGTCCGGCCCGACCTTCGTATTTTTTCCTATGGGCATAGGAATATCCTTTCCGTTCGTGGCTTCAAGATATTTTCCCGTAACGGTTTTGCCCGCCTTGCCCCGCTGTGCAGGAATTTTTTGAGCTAGGGGCTGACCTTCAACTACATTCTGAATCAGGTTAAGCTCTTTAAAATTGATTTGCCCCGTCCGCGTTTCTTGCAACTGGACCTCTGTATTCTCGGCCTCAAAATTATATACTATTTTGGCATTCTCGCCGTTTTGCGGCAAAATACCTTCCGCGACAAGATAATCCTCGCGGTAAATCGGCGAATCTTGAAATTCCCTGATCCGCTCCTCGTCGATACCTGCAATAACCCTGTTGTTTTTCAAGAAAGCGATGATGGTATCGGCGGAAATGTCCACCCCGCCCGGTCCCGGCGGCGTCGCATGCAGATATGCTTTCATCTCGTCTTCGCTTATATTTACGATCATCGTTGCATCGTTTCCCGGCACCCGCGTAAACGGAGCGATGCGTACATATTCACCCTTTTGTTCGGCCACGATCTTCGAAAGCACATCGTCGGGCGGAATGGCCAGCGATTTTTCGTTAAACCGCTCCACCGCATCTCTGACACTTGCAGGATTTCCGTGTCCCTCAGGCGGTGTTACCTTTAAATAAATACCGTCTGCGGAACAAAAAACATAGGCCATACCGTCCTTGTCCCGGATTACTTCGGTTTCCTCTGTCTCAATCTCGTCTTCTTCCGCCTCTTCCTGCTTCTGTTTTTTCGGTTTGATCGTTTCGTAGGCTCGGATCTTCCATTCTTTCGGAAAAAGGGCGAAAAACCCGGAAACACCGCGCTGCAAAATTTCATAATCGATAGAAGATTTTGAAACGCCCAACTGTATGGCGGCATTGGCAAGTGCATCGTCAAGCGTTTCACCGCTTATATCAACAAAAAAACGGCTGGAATCGAGAGCATGCATTTCGGCCATTTCTTCTTTAATTTGATCAAGCTTAATCACGAAAATTCTCCTATTTTATTCCTTTGGCAACGCCGGAAAGTTTAGCCCTTAATTTGATATTCGCACTCGTATGAATTTGCGAAACACGGGATTCCGTAACATGCAATACCTCGCCGATTTCCCTGAGCGTCATATCCTCATAATAATACATAATAAGAACCTTTTTTTCGCGTTCGGGAAGTTCTTTAATCGCATCAACGATAACTCTTTTTATGTCTTCTCTTTCCACAATCACATCGGGGTTAAGAGAAGAGGGCGCTTCGATGATATCCCCTACGGAAAACTCCTCCGCATCATCGTTGGAAAACCGTAAATCGGTAAGGGAAACAACACTTGTGGAAGAAACCTTCAACAAAAGAGTGTTGTATTCTTCTATCCCCATCCCCATAGCCGCTGCAATTTCCTCGTTGGTTGCCGATCGGCCGAGCTTCGCTTCAAGGTCGGCAATCGTTTCTTCGATTTCGCGGCTTTTTTGCCGTATCGAACGGGGAACCCAGTCGATGGAACGCAGCTCATCAAAAATAGCGCCCCGTATCCTGTTGACGGCATAGGTATTGAACTTTACGTTTTTATCCAAATCGTATTTTTCGATTGCGTCCAAAAGCCCGAAAACACCGTACCCGACCAAATCGTCGAATTCCACATTTGTGGGCATTGCGCCGGCAAGTTTTCCCGCAACGTATTTTACCAGAGGAGCGTATTTCAATATAAAGTGCTCCCGTATTTTCGGGTCGGAATTTTTTTTGTACTTTACCCAAAGTTCATCTTCCGGCACTGTGTCATAATCTATTTTTGCCATGGTCCCACACCTTTATATATCGAATTCCGCACGTCAGGGCTCTCTTTTTAAAACGGTCTGTATTGCCTGAACCATCGTCTTCGTATCGGAATCGACCTCCGATAAACCGGCCGAAGGATCGAACCCGCTGTTACCCGTCCCCTTTTCCATAAAATCGTCTTCGCTTGCATCTTCGGTCAAATCCTCATCGGCCGGAGCGAAGCCCTGCAAGTCGGGCAGCTCTTCAAGATCCTCCAAATCCGGCGATTCCTTATCTTCCTGTACGGGCGAATCTCCATCTTCGCCTGTTTTCTCTTCCGTTGTTTCTATTGTATCTGCCGTATCCTCAGCGGACGCAGCCCCGTCTTCTACCGCATCAAAAACAGCCTCTTCCACATCATCGGCTGCTGTCTCTTCTTCATTTTCAGAAACGGCCTGTACCGGCTCGTCATTTTTCGCAACAGCTTCACTCTCATGCTGAAGTTCTTTTTCGGGAGCGGCGTTTTCCATATCAATGGGATCGTCAATGCTGATATTAACCGTTTTTCCGGCAGTTTCCGCGGCGGCCGCTTCCTTTTCTGATAGGGGTTGAAACAATTCCGGAGTGAATCTTTCCAAAAGCAGCCTTGCTCCGAAAACAAACCCTCCGCTTACAAGGGCCGAAACAAACGCGCGGATAATTATGAAAGAAAACCGGACTCCGCTTACAAGCCCGATGATAAATGCTAAACCGAAAACCGCTCCGGCGGCTATTAGAGGTATTTTAAACTTTATCATAATCCAACTCCCGCAGTATAAGCATATTCCAAAATAAATCTATAGTCAAGGTTCTTGACAGGTATTATTCCCATTTTTGCCCGAAAATTTTCTGTAAAAAACCGGACAGACCGGAAAGTTCGTTATAATCCGTTTTTTCGAGCTTTGCGACTATATGCCTCAGGCAGCCCGCAGCCTTGCTTTTAGGGGCATGGATGAAAAACGGCCGCTGCTTCAAAACCGCCTGTTCGACTGCCGTGTCGTTATAAATAAAGCCCAAATATTCCACATTCAAATTCAAAAACTGCGCCGCAATCTGAATGAGCCTTTCGGCAATTTTTTTGCCTTCCACAGCGGAATTAACCCTGTTGACCACCATCTTTAAATTTAAACCGTAATTGTCGACCTCCGTCGCAATTATTTTTATGGTACCGTAGGCATCGGTTATGGCGGTCGGCTCTGCCGTTGTCACAATTACGACCTCGTCCGCAGCTGCCACAAAGCCCAAAACGTTTTTAGAAACACCGGCACTCGTATCAATGATGATAATATCGGCCTCTGCCAGCATATAAAATTCTTTTATAAAGGTCTCCCGATCCTCATCTGTCATATTGGCGATTTTTGAAAAGCCCGAAGCGCCTGCTACAAGCTTAATTCCATATTCGGTATCCATGATTATATCCGACATCTTTTTTTGCTTTTTAATGACGTGGTACAGATTATATTTCGGGATGATATTCATCATAACGTTGACGTTTGCAAGGCCCAAATCGGCGTCGATTACTATTACCTTCTTACCCATCTTCGCATAGGCAATGCCCATATTGGTAGCGATATTGGTTTTTCCTACCCCGCCCTTACCGCTGGTTACGGCAATGATCCGCGTTTTCCGTTGCGGGGGAAGGTTTGCTCCCTGAATCGTTTGTTTTTGAATATTTTTTTCTTTCATCAAACTTTTTAGTTCTTCTGCCTGATCCGCCATTTTTATCTCCGAAAAGCTGTCGTGTACAACCAAAATGTAATTTTAAATCGCCGCCGACTATAATACGCAATTATAATCCGATCTATTATAAATTATTTCGACAAATTTTACAAGCGCTAAAAATTTAATGTTACGGAAACAATCGGCTAAGCAGACTCAGGCTGCCGGTCCGTTTTGCAGTACCGGTTATGCAGTAAAAAAGGCTATCCGATAACCGAACGGTTAAAAGGATAGCCTTCGACAGCCGGCCGGATACCCGGCAGAGCTTGTAAAATGCGCGTAAAAAACGGCTATTTGATTTTCTTTATTTCTTCTATAAGAAGCGGTACTACAGCCATACCGTCGCCTACGATACCGACATCCGCAACGTCGAATATGGCGGCGTCCTCATCCTTGTTGATGGCTACGATATAATTCGAACCTAAAATACCCGAAATGTGCTGAACGGCACCTGAAACACCGCAGCCGATATACAGTTTAGGCGAAACGATTTTTCCCGACTGCCCGACCTGCTGCGTTTTTGCAACCAAACCGCTTTCGGTAACAGGCCGTGTCGCACCGATGGCGCCGCCTAAAACCTTGGCAAGTTCGTTGAGCAGTTTTAAGCCTTCCTCCGTGCCCATACCTCGTCCGCAAGCAATAATAACCTCGGCTTCTTCCAAATTGACGCTTTCGGCAATTTCGCTGACGCTTTCTTTAATGATTGCGCGCAGATCTTTTTCGGCATCGGGGAAGCTTTCTTTTACGATTTCCGCATTTGCCGCAGGGTTCGGCGCTTTTTTAAATGCGCCCGCACTTAATACCACGAATTTGGTTTTATCGGATTTAAGATTAATATCCCGCAATACGGCGCCGCCGTACAGGGCAATCGTAAATTCCAAATCGGATTCGATTTTAACACCGCAGACATTGGAAACGGGTGTTACGCCGAATTTTGCGGCCGCGTATGCCGTAATTTCCTTGCCTTCGGAGGCAGCTCCTGCAAAAACGGCAAGCGGAGCATATTTTTCCACAAGACCGTACAGGGCCTCGCCCGCAGACTGAATATTATAGCCGTTCTGGGCAACTTCGATGATCTTCGAGGCACCGAATTCCTTACATACGTTTTCCGTATTTCCGTCGAATTTTCCGATCAATACGGCGGCGACTTCCAGGCTCTTGGCTTTTGCCAATTCCACAGCCTTGGACAGGGCTTCAAGAGACGCGTTTATAGGAGCCGTGCCGCTGCATTGGATATATACCATTAACATATTTGAATTAGCCATGTATTCCTCCTATATTGCCTTTGCATCGCTCATAAGGGCCATAGCTTCGGCTACGGCTTCTTCGGCAGGTTTGCCGTTTATCTTGACGCCGGCCTTGCGTTTGGGTCGCGCACGCGTGGCCTTTACTTCTATGGCGCTTTCCTGAAGCGTAATACCGTCCAAAACGGCAATTTCCTTTTTTCTGGCAGCCATCTTGCTTTTGATCGTCGCATAGCGCGGATCATACAGCGGTTTTCCAACGGTTACGACACAGGGGGCGGCCGCTTCTATCGAATCGTAGCCGGTTTCCGTTTCGTGTTTTCCCGTAACCTTACCGCCTGCATATCCGATATCAACCAAATCGGTGATTATGCCCTTGTTCAACAATCCGGCAAGAATAACGCCGACCTGACCTGCCGCAAAGTCGGTCGTTTCTTTTCCGCAGAATACGATATCGTATTTTACGGAATTTTGTTCTTCCAATTTGCGTATTCCGTCTGCCAAGCCCTTGGCTACGGAATAAGAATCGACGTCTTGATAATTATCGGCCTTGATTAAAACAGCCGAATCTCCGCCGACGGCCAGACCGTTTTTCAACGCATCCTTTGCCGGTTCTCCGCCGATCGACAGCAGGGTAATTTCACCCTCGTTCAAGGCTTCCTTTAACCGCACGGCCATTTCCAAGGCGTAAGTATCGAATGCGTTTTCCACATTGGATACTCCGTCGGGCGTAAACTTGCCTTTCGCTTCGTCATAACCGATTTCGACGGAATCATCCAGAACCTGTTTTATACAAACCAGTATATTCATGTAACACTCCCTATCTTCATAATGTGATCGAACGGCCGCAATTACCGGGCCGCCCGCCCGTATAAGGTAAGTGCGGAGGCTTGAAACCGCTCCTTTACGAGGCTCGTCAAACACTCCGCACCGATATGCCTTATTTCGTTATGTTATTACCAATTACGATTCTGAGTACTTCGTTTGTACCTTCGAAGATCTGGAATATTTTGGCGTCCCTCAACAGTTTTTCGACCGGATACTCTCTCGAATAACCGTAACCGCCGAAACACTGAATGGCTTCGCTTGCTACCTGCATCGCGATGTCGGACGCATAGCACTTGGCAATGGCCGATTCCATGCTGTAGGGAAGACCCATATCCATCTTTGTAAGGGCATGGGCTACCATCTGCCGGGCCGTTTCAATTTTGATTTCCATATCGGCAATCTTGAAGTGCATGGCCTGATTTTTGATAACCGGTTTACCGAACTGAACGCGTTCTTTGGTGTATGCGATGGCTTCTTCCATAGCTCTTTGAGCGATACCGACTGCCAAACAACCCATCCACGTTCTGGCCTGATCCAAGGTCTGCATAGCAATTTTAAAGCCGTCGCCTTCTTTACCGATGAGGTTGGCAGCGGGGATTTTGCAGTTATCAAATACAACGTCCGAGGTGTTCGAACAGCGGATACCCATCTTGTCTTCGTGATTTCCCGTGCTGAGCCCCGGAGTTCCCTTTTCCACAAAGAACATCGACATACCCTTCATTCCGGCTTCCTTATCGGTAAGAGCCGTTACACAGTACACGTCCGCAACTTCACCGTTCGTGATAAAGCACTTTCTGCCGTTCAATACATAAGAATCGCCTTCTTTTACGGCCGTTGTTTTTCCCGCACCGGGATCGGAACCCGCACCGGGTTCGGTCAAACAAAATGCCGCAAAACCGCCGTTGCTGATGGTTTCACACAGTTTTTTCTTTTGAGCATCGTTTCCTGCGATAAGAACAGGCTTCATTCCAAGACCGCTGGCCGAGATAGTGGTTGCAAAACCTGCATCAGCCTTTGCCATCTCTTCCATTAAAGCCGCTATATCGACTCTCGAAAGTCCGGGACCGCCGAACTCCTGCGGTACTTCCAAAGCTTGATAACCTTGCTCGATAGCTTTGGCGTACATGTCCTTCGGCCATTCGCCGCTTTTATCGAACTCCTTAGCCTGCTCCCTGACTTCATTGTCACAGAACTTCTTAAGGTCCTTCAATAAGTCTTTTGCCTCATCAGAAATAAGATATGCCATAATCAACGCCTCCTAAAAAAGAATAGTTATTTTTTTATATTAAACACGGCATTAAACCGCATTTAATCCACATTTAAAAGAACCTTTTCCCGAATTTATGCTTAAATTGGGGCCGAAGGTTTTATGCAACACATATACATCAACCGATTGGTACAATTTCTGCCGTTTCTGCCTGAAATTTTGTACTTTATCAAACAAAATGATATTTCTTAAAACAATTCTTCTTTATACTATCATTTTTTTCTATATTTGTAGAATATAGAAGTCCATTCGGAAGTTTTATTTATATAGAAGATATTTTTCGATAAAGTTACACAGTACCGTTTATATAAAATAATATTATATTTTATTCCTCTAAAGTATAGTACTAAGCCTGCGTTTTGTCAAGCGTTCGTCAACGCTTTCACGCGCGTTTTATACCGAAAATTATTGCCGCTTCCTACACGAACCGCCGTACTGCACGGATAATAACGAGAAGGCTAACCAGAGCAACGGTAACACCGGTCATTATTACAGCCCTGCGGAGCACATTGACCGCTCCCATAAACTCCTGTTCCGGCGCTTTTACGACAACCGTCCACGCCGTACTGTTCATCGGTGCATAGGCGGCAAGGTACGGGGTACCCATAAACGTGTACCGGCCTACCCCAACCTGATCGGATTCCAAGGCGGTTGTCATAAGGTCTTTAAACGAGGATAAAGCGGAGTTCTGTGCCGCTTCTTCAAGCATATTCGCTGCCTTTTCCGTAAAACGCCCGTCCGGATGGGCAACCGTATCCCCCGTCAAGCCGAACGCAGCACAATAGCCGGTATGCCCTACCGTTATATCCTTCATTTCTTCGGAGAAAAAGCCGTGAGAAACAAAGGCACATAATACGCCCGTAACGGTTTGCCCGCCGCCGTACACGGGCAGTGCAAAAACAATCCGCCGTGTATCGGCGCCCGGGACTCTTATGGGTTCGGAAACAAAGCCCTTACCGTCTGCGGCAATGCGGAACCACTCCGCAGCAGCGGCAGAAAAGGTATGGCCGCCGTTTACAAAACAATTTCCGCTCATATCGCACAAAGCAATTTCCCGTATTTCGCCGTCAAAAGAAACCAGCTCATACAGCGCATCCGCTCTTTTTGCATAAGAAACGGCAGCATTCTTTATAATCGGAGAACGGGCCGGTATTTCCATATAGCGGAAAAAAGAAGCGGCCTTGCGATCCAGCTTTTCCGCAACGGATTGGGCCTTATCGATAAGATAGTTTTCCGTTTTTTCGGTTACCGCCCGCTCTGCCGTACGGACAGCCAGATAGCTTTGTACAACAATGCTCATAATCAGTACACCGGCGGCAACCAAAATGAGTCTTTTCCGAACCGCCCTTCGTCCTTTTTCTGCCTCGCCGTTTGCGCCGCTGCCGTTACTTAGGCGATCGAAAAACCGCCCTTCATCTTCTTTCATAAAACAACATCCTTTAGTTTTTGTGCGTAAAGATATATCGTATCGGTATAATTACAAAATACTAACTGATTATACTCTTTTTTGTTCTGTCTTGTAAGGGGAAAAAGGTCTTTCAAACAGGGGTGACTATGCAGGCTTGACAATTTTTTTTCGGTTTATACAATGGCCGTATGGGAAAGTTTGAACGAAAGACAAAGGAAGAGCGCCGTAAAGAAATTATGGAGGCAGCGAAGGATATTTTTTTTCATAAGGGGTACCGGAATACCACAATGGAAGATGTTGTGGCAAAGACCTCGCTTTCCAAGGGCGGCGTCTATCAGTATTATAAAAGCACAAAGGCCATTATGTTCGATATAATGCAGTCGGGGAATTATTTTCGGTATCAAAAAACGGAGCAGATTATTAAGGAGAATATCGATAACGGCGACGTTTTTGAAGTGTTTACAAAAATCGTAATGTCAAAAATGTTTGAACCCGTTTTAGAAAAAAAATTGTATTTAATGTTTCTTACGGAAATTTTATATGATAAAGATTCGGAGGATTTGTTTTTTCAATTGGAAAAACAAAGTTTTGAATTAGCCGTCGAAAATTTTAAAATCTATTACGAAAAATATCCCGAACTGAAAATCTTTAAAAAAAGCAGCTTTGAAAATTCCGCGATAAAATTCTTTTTCCGTATTTTTAACGGAATTCTTATCGTATACGAACTTTTCAGCGATAAGGAAGTGTTTACGCACAATATGGATAAGATGCACGATCTTATTTACCATATATTGAAAGTTTCGGCGGAAAGCGGCGGCGGTATGCACGGTAAACAAACGGGAAACACTGCGGACTAACGGATTTGAAAACGAAGCAGCCCGCAGCAAATGTTCGGTTCCGCCATCGGAAAAACATATCGGCGTTTTTTTAACGGCGTGCATTTAAAAGTTAAAAAAAGAAACGGGGCCGTACATTCTTTGAACATACCGCCCCGTCCGCATTTAGTACAGAATTATTTTTCAAAAATGGGCTTTACTTCTTTTACCCATTCTTCAATTTTTTCAGCGGCTTTGGCATCGCCCTTATCCAAACAAAGACCGAGCATTTTTTGGCCTTTTTGCATACGCGAAAAGGTAAAATTGTAGCCGCTTACAGGTACACTGCCGACAAAGCGGGCTCCGCTGAAACGAAGTTTATCGAAAAAGTCCGCTGCGCCCGAGCAGAAGCTGTCGGGGTGGCGTTCCTGACTGCCGACACCGACTACGGCAACGTTTTTTCCGCAAAAGTCTACGGTGTGGAGCAGTTTTACCTTACCGCCCCAATCTTCGGCTAAGGCACCGAAAAAATAGCTTGAAGCCATCAGTACTACGTTTTTATAACCGGCTATGGCATCTACGGCGGCATCTTTCATATTGTGTAAGTCTGCGCCCAGTTTTTCTGCGATCTGTTTTGCAAAGGTTTCGGTTACGCCGCCCTTGGTGGCATAAAAAATTCCTGTCTTATTCATTAAGTACACTCCTGTTGATGTAAGTTTGCCGTTTAAAAACGGCTTGTCTATATAATATAACAACTTCCACATAAAATCAATAATAATTTTAAAAAATATCTGCTGCCGGTAATATTTTTAGGAATAAAAACGTGTTTTAAAACGGGGCAAGGTTGTATGCCGTCAAAAATTGTATTAAAATAAGGCTATGCTGATTTCGGAAATTCAAGTGCCCGTAACAAACATAGCCGGTGTGGGATCTGCGGTTGCGGCACAGCTGCAAAAGCTGGGCGCAGAGAACATAGGCGGTTTGCTGCGTCTTTTTCCGCGGGCGTGGGAAGACAGAACCCGCGTCAATACATTTTCGGAATGGAACCGGTTTCAAAAACTGAATGCGGAAATAACCGTAACGGGGCATCAGTGGTTCGGTTTCGGTAAAATGAAGACCCTGAAGCTCATTGTTATGGATAAGGCAGGCCAATACGCTTCTTTAATTTGTTTTAACCGCCCGTTTTTGGAAAAGGCTTTTCCCGCCGGAACGCGGGGTTTTGTGTACGGCAGTTTTTACCGCAAATACGGCGAATTGCAAGCCTCGTCCTTTGAGCTCGAAAAAGACGGTGTAAACCAAATGAAAATTCTGCCCGTTTATCCGCTTACGGCAGGGCTCGGGCAAGCAAAGATGCGCAAAATTGTTGCGGCTGCCTTAAAACTGTACGCCCGCGGCATAGACTCCGAACTGCCTGCCGAAGTCTTGCAAAAATACAATCTGCCGCCCAAGCAGGACGTGCTGTTTATGCTGCATGCGCCTAAATCCATGCAGGAAGCGGAATGCGGAAAATATGCGCTTATATTCGAAGAATTCTTCTTGTTTCAGTATGCCGTAGGATACCGTTCAATCGAAAGGCGCGGCAGGCTTCCC
Source organism: uncultured Treponema sp. (assembly GCA_963540475.1). GTDB lineage: Bacteria > Spirochaetota > Spirochaetia > Treponematales > Treponemataceae > Treponema_B. The sequence goes on from CAUTPO010000007.1 coordinate 27,444, forward strand.
GGTACGGAAAGCTCAGGCGAAACCGATAGACAGCCGAATGCGGAATTTGTTCCCTCGCCCCTGCAAGCGAGGCTTTTAGAGAGGTTGCCGTTTAAGCTGACCGAAGATCAGCGTGCCGCCGCAGCCGAAATGAATAAGGACTTGGACGGAATAAACCCCATGGCGCGGCTTTTGCAAGGCGATGTCGGTTCGGGGAAAACGATAACGGCTTTTTTGGCCTGTTTAAAAGTGATAGAACAAGGCGGGCAAACGGCCTTTCTTGCACCGACGGAACTTCTTGCGCGCCAGCACGCGGAAAACGCCGCAAAACTTTTGGAACCCATCGGTGTGCGCCTCGCTTTTTTAACGGGAAGCACCAAGGCAAGGGGCAGGAGCGCCCTTTTAAGCGAACTGGAAAAGGGAAACATAGACCTTATCCTCGGCACACATTCGCTTTTTTCCGCAAACGTAAACTACAAGAACCTGCGGCTTGCGGTTATCGACGAACAGCACCGCTTCGGCGTTTTGCAGCGCTCGGCCATTCTTCAAAAAGGTGCGGACAGCAACATTGAAAAACGGCAGCCCCATATTCTGATGATGAGCGCCACGCCCATTCCCCGAACCCTTGCCCTCTCGGTCTTCGGCGATCTGGATATTTCTTCCATCAAAACCCTACCGTCGGGCAGAAAGCCGATTATCACCTACGTCGGAGAAGAAGGTAAGGCGGAAAAGGTGTACGCGCTGGTCGCAGCCGAACTGGAAAAGGGTAGGCAAGCCTATTTTGTTTATCCATTAATAGAAGAAAACGAAGAGCTTTCGCTGAAATCCGCTCAAAAAATGTTCGAAAACCTGCAAACCCGTTTTAGCGCATACCGGCTCGCCCTCATTCATTCTAAAATTAAAGAACACGAACAGCGCGGCATTATGGAAGAATTTAAGGCCGGTACAATCGATATTTTGGTTGCAACCTCAGTAGTCGAAGTCGGCGTCGATGTGCCCAATGCCTCCTGCATGGTAATCGAACAGGCCGAGCGCTTCGGACTTTCGGCCCTGCATCAGCTGCGCGGGCGAGTGGGCCGAGGGAGCGAACAATCGTATTGCTTTTTGATTTATGGAAAGGGCTTGACCGAAAACGGCCGCGAGCGGTTGAAGATTATGAAAGAAACAAACGACGGCTTTATCATTGCAGAAAAAGATTTAAAACTGCGCGGCCCCGGCGACATCGGCGGGATAGAACAGTCAGGCTATCTGGGTTTTACCTTTGCCGACCCTATCCGCGATTACGAAATTTTACAGCGTGCACGGACCGCCGCCTTCGATATGCTGAAAGAACGGCAATAAATGATTGTGTTGAATATATCGTATTAATTTAACCATGTTTAAATATAATAAAACAGCTTTTATAGTATACGGTTTATATCTTGTTCATATATTTGCAGGTAATTTAATTACTTCCGTACATGCAGTTTATCTTTTGTCAAAGGGAATTACTTACTTTCAATTAAATTCCTTAACCTCCATAGTTTTATTTTTAGGAATTTTATTGGAAGTTCCGACGGGAATTATAGGCGACAGGTTTGGACATAAGGTTTCTTTTCAGCTTTCCATGTTTTTAGGTGCGTTGAGGCGTGCTTGTATCCCATTTGTTACCTCTTTTGATGCTCTTGTTATCCTAGCTGTAGTTTCCGCAATAAGCGATGCTTGCTGGTCGGGTTCTTTTACGGCATGGTACATGGCAAGTTTAAAGGTCAAAGGTACGGATGCCGAAAATGTAAATTTATTTTCAAACTTAAACATTGTTGCAAGTATTGCAGGAATGGCGGCTGGTTTTGCAGGCGGATATATAGGAGTTTATTCAATCCCTATGAACTATTACATTTCCTCTGTCTTAGGAATATTGTGTGTTTCTGTTTTGTTTTTTATAAAAGATTATGAGCAGCAAAACCAAAAAAATAATTTAAGCGGAGAAGATAATAAGAAAAAAGAAACAAATACTGTAAAACAAATTATTAAAGGTTCGATTGAGTTTTTTACCAAATCCAAAAAACAAGTTTATTTTATAATTTCTGGAATGTTTATAGGCTACATTGTTATTTCCGGCATAGATAATTTATGGCAACCCTTATTATTAAAAAAAGAAAACAGCACAACAGTTATTTTAGGAATTGCATGGACAATGATCCGAAGCGGAACCTTAGTATCTGCGGTAATTTCAAAAAAGCTATCACCGTACCGCAAGTATTACCGCCTGTTTAAATTTGCCCTCATCCTTTTATCAAGCGCTTCATTATTTGTAATGGCTTATACTAAAAGCTGGTTTATAGGTGCGTTTTGTTTTTCGCTTCATGCTATGGTATGGGTAACGTTTTCCGCATTGAACAGCGGTGTTTTGTATTCTCATATACCGGATAAGGCAAAGGCGACTATTTTATCAACAATTTCAATGATTTACAGTATTGCAGGAATTATAGGGCTTTCGCTGTTCGGTTTGATTGCAGATAAGAATTTAACCTTTACATTTACCATTGCGGCAATTTCCATGTGTGCTATCTTATTTACGGTTTTTATAGACAAGAATTATGAAAAGAACTAAATTTTCAAAATATAATGAGGTATTTGTTCAAGACGATAAAATATGGTGTACTTATTGATGAAGCTTATAATATTAAAGATAGGTTAATATCTATGTTTTTTTCTGTTTAGAAAAGGAGTAAATACAAATATATGAAAGACGATTGCTTTGATATAAAAATTGATTTAGCTAAAAAACACATTATCGATAAAGATGGTAAAATAATAAGATGGGCTAAAAAACAAAAGGATCAAAATCTTATTTTGCAGTACATCAAAAATAAATTTACCGCCGGTATCTTTTATTCGGAAAAGGAGGTCAATCAGACAATAAAAGATTCCATTACCTTTGATGATTATGCTATCATTAGAAGAGAATTAATCGAAAAACGGTATCTGAACAGAAGCGATGATTGCAAAAAATATTGGGTAATCAAACAAGACAATAAAGATGTTTCACAGCAATAATTCCGGTAGCATTTTTCAAAAATATGCTGCAAATTATAGTGATCTGTTATGTATTGATCCGGGCAAGGAATACCGAATAAAGACCTTGCCGAATAAGACCGTACCGGTGTAACCGATAAACTTTAAAAAAATTTTGTAACAAAAAACCGGTTTGGTTCTTTTCCTAATATGCCAAAACCGCTTTATGCGGTAACCTGAAAATTCTTAAGGAGAGAATTATTATGAACAAATCGAAATTGACGGCCGTTTTGTTTGCCTGCTGCCTTCTTTTCAGCGCGTATGGGCAAGGCATGGACGCAAAGGCCGGAAGTTCCAAATCGTTAAAGTTTGCAGAAATGTCCGGCGAAACTCTGGACAAGATAATGAGCGACAAAAAAGAAAAAGAGAATTATTTTGTCATCGATGTTCGGGAGCCGGACGAATATGCCGAAGGCCATGTCCGCTATGCGGTTAATATCAGCGTAAACGAAATCGAAAAAAGAATAAACGAAATAAGCGATCTTAAAAACAAAAACGTAGTCGTGATCTGTCAAACGGGTAACAGGAGCAGCCGCGCTGCAAAAATTTTAAAAAAGCACGGATTTGCTTCCGTATTTAACGCAAAGGGTATGCGGCAGTATAAATACACCGCTGTAACAAAAACACCGAATATTCGCGGAAAGGATTTACAAAAGGCTGCGGACGACGCCGTTTATTTTATAATCGATGCCCGCGAGGAAAAAGATTATGCCGAAGGCCATCTAAAAGGAGCGGTAAACATTACGCTCGATACCCTCGATAAAAAAATGAACCAAATCCCGAAAGGCCGCCCCGTCGCCGTTTACTGCTATTCGGGTAACCGTTCTTTCGAGCTTGCCGAAAGGCTTACCAAGGCCGGATTTAAGGCCCTCAGCTCTTTAGACGGGGCAACCGAATACGCGTTTACAATGGTAAAATAGTTTAGAAACCTCCTGTTTTAACCGCCGGTATGCAGCCGTTCGGGCACAAGTTTGAAAGGCTGCATAC
>CAUTPO010000008.1:0-30674 GCA_963540475.1 uncultured Treponema sp.
TTCCGTTAAACCGGTCCAAATCGTTCGGAGAAACATCGTAGATAATATCCGCACCGCCCGATTCGAGTTCTATCATACGGTTTGTCGGTTCGGGGATAATCTTCATTTCCAAAAATTTATAGTACGGTTTGTCGCCGTGGAAATCTTCGAAGCGTTCAAACTGAATTTTATCGGATTTTGTGTGTTTAACGAATTTAAACGGGCCCGTGCCGATAGGTTCTCTTGCATAATTTTCTCCGGCAGCCTCCACCGCTTTTCGGTTCATAATAAAGGCCGCAGGGTGGCACAGTGCCGTTATAATACCGGCATAGGGTTCTTTCATTTTAAATTTAACGGTATAGTTATCCTCGGCGGTGATGGTTTCCGGGTCTATATCCGAAAAAATATGGGCTACGGCAGGAGAGGCAAACGCTTTTTTAAAGCTGAAAACGACATCATCAGCCGTCAGTTCTTCACCGTTATGAAATTTAATGCCTTTTCTAAGATAAAAGACATAACTCATTCCGTCGGACGAAATTTCGTAATTTTCCGCTAAAACGGGAATAACCTCGTTACTCTGCGACAAGGTTACCAATCCCTCGTACATTTGGAGCATTGCGTTGGCGGAATAGCTGTCGTTTTGGGCACCCGGATCAAAGGTGATGGCATCACTCGACAACACGACTACCAAGGTTTGTGAACGGACATCGTCGCCCGCCGTACCGCCGCAGGAAAAACACAGTGCACAGGCAAGCAGCACGTACATAACATATTTTACATTCTTCATTATTTATACCTCCAATGAATATGCATACGCTATAATTTTATCAGTTGAATTCTTAATTGTCAAGAAAAATATTGAAAAAAAGCGAAAATTTGCTTACAATGGGTTTTACGGAGAAACTATGGCCTGCATCATGATTCAAGGGACGACCTCTTCGGCGGGCAAGTCCCTTTTTTGCACGGGTCTGTGCAGAATTTTTAAAAACCGGGGATTAAAAACCGCACCGTTTAAATCGCAAAATATGTCGTCGCGCTTTTTTGTAACCGAAGACGGAAAGATGATAAGCACGGCGCAAGTCTTGCAGGCCGCCGCAGCGGGAATCGAGCCGACCGAAAAGATGAACCCTATTCTGCTTATTCCGAAGACCGACCGGGGCGCGCGGGTCATCATTTTAGGCGAAGAAAAATGCGAAATGGAAGCGCGGGCCTATTTCGAATTTAAAAAGACCTGCAAGCCCCTTATCCTAAACGCGTATCGGAAACTTGCAAAAGCTCACGACGTTATCGTCATCGAGGGCGCCGGCAGCCCCGCCGAAATCAATCTTAATCAAAACGACATTGTCAATATGGGTATGGCTGAGATGGCAAACGCGCCCGTTCTTCTTATTGCGGACATCGACAGGGGCGGCGTTTTTGCCCAGCTGTACGGAACCGTTATGCTGTTGCCCGAAAAGGACAGGCGGCGCATAAAGGGGCTTATCATCAACAAATTCAGGGGCGATAAGGAGCTGCTCCTTCCCGGCATAAAGATGATCGAAGAGCTGGTACACATTCCCGTTATCGGCGTTATTCCGTATGCCGAGTTGGAACTGGCCGATGAAGACAGCCTTATCGACAGGGAAAAGCGTTGCAATGCACAACCCCAGTGCCCCGAAGAAACGGAGCGTGAGCTCGATAAGCTTGCGGCCTTGATAGCCTGCAACACCGATATGGCCTTTGTGTATAAAACGGCGGGACTTTAGGCGAGCCGGCTTTCGGGCTCTTTCTAAAAACGCGGGCGGACTTTTTTCGTTAAATATCCAGTTTTAAATCTCCGTCCTTAATCCAATTTATCTTTCTTAAAACAAATGTGAATAAAAGAGTCAAAACAGCGGGAAGAATAAAATGCAAAATCAATATTGACGCATATACACCAAAGCCCCCTTTTCCGGCCGACTCCATAGCGGTAAGAGCGCCGAACTGCCCCACAAGCCCGCAGGTTCCCATGCCGGAACCGAGCGGAATATTTTCAAGTTTAAAAACCATAGTCGAAAGCGGGCCTAAAAGAGCGGCTGTCAGCGTCGGAGGAATCCATATTTTAGGATTTCTTATTATATTCGGCATGTGAAGCATGCTGGTTCCTATACCAACAGCAAAGACGCCGCCCGCTCCGTTATCCCTGTAACTCATAACCGCAAAGCCTATCATCTGTGCACAACAGCCCGCTGCAGCCGCTCCGCCTGCAAGCCCTGCAAGCGAAAGCATCATACACAGTGCGGCACTGCTTATAGGCAGGGTTAAGATAACGCCGACCAAAACCGCAACACTCACGCCCATCCAAAACGGCTGCAGCCTCGTCGCTTCCATAATGGCTTTGCCGAGCCAGAGCATGCAGGCCGACATACCCGGCCCTGCCAATGCCGCAATGAGCGTACCGGAAATAATTGTTACCATGGGCGTAACGATAAGGTCTATTTTTGTTTCGCGGGAAACAGCCTTTCCAAGTTCGACGGCAATTATCGTTGCAATAAAGGCGCCGACAGGGCCGCCCAATTTGTTTCCGGCAAAGCCGACTATCGTTGCCGAAAAAAGCACAAAGGTATGAGCCTTCAGAGAATGGGCTATGGCTATGCCGATGGCAGCTCCTGTCATATCGCGGCAGATGGGCCAAACCGTTTCGGTCAAAAAATGTATATGCAGCTTAAGGCCGATGGTGTTTAAGACGGTTCCGACCAAAAGGGAAGAAAAAAGCCCCATTGCCATAGCACTCATAGCATCGATAAAATAACGCTTAGCCGATATTTCGATATTCTTTTTAGCCAAAAAGTTTTTTATAGAGTCAGCCATCTTAAACACTCCTTAAAAAATATCCGGGAGCCTCTAAAAACATCAGTTTTTAGAGGGTTTCCTTAAATTTAATTTGCGATGTTTTTCATAAGTCATTAATATATAAAGACTTATGAAAAACTCGTCGGGCATCTCTATTCCGAAGGACGCGAAGCAAATCCAACAAGGTTTTTAGAGATGCCCATCCGTGTATTAATTAAACGCATAAAACAGAACTCATAGGAAGCAGCCTTGCTTAACAATAATTGCAGAGAAACACCCGCCGAACGCATGATGATATTTTTTAACCGCTTTGTCAATACTAAAACAATAGACCTGTTCGATAACTTCGGTGTCGAACAGGTCTACGAGTTCAAAACCGTCAGCCGGCGCAGCAATATTATCGATCAATATATGCTTGTCAGCACATATTGTAATTTCTTTTATTTTTCTAAAATATGCACATACTCGACTGTAGAATCCGCCTTATTAACTCTGTTTGAATCGGCTTTAAACCGCTGATAATTTGTTTTAACTAAGTCGTAATACCCATACTTTGACATTATAACTTTTACATCATCAGTACTCATTAGCCCCTCATTATTATATGAAAGAAAAATATATTTAAACTGTGCATCTTTTATCAATATTTCAAATTCTTCTTTAACCGTTGAGACCGAACAATATTTTGAACGTGAATAATCTCTTAAACCGGTTTTTCCTTTAGGGTTAAATTCTTTATATTCTGCGATTGTATTTAACAGATGATAATTGGCACCATATTGGCGTGTATTATACGGAGGATCAAGATACAAAATATCTCCTGAAATTTCTTTAATGAGAGAGTTAGCGTCTTTATTATATACTTTATGTTCATTCAAATTTAATTCATATTCTGCAGGTTCAAGGATCATTTCTTTTTGAGCTGACTTTTTTAATTTTTTTAAATAAGCTCCATACACAGAAGCGGTATTTGCAACTTTATCCGCGCATTCCAAAAGGCTACATAGTAGAAAATAATAAACATTCTCCGAGACAAATCCTGTATTTTTCCATTCTTCGATCTTGGTTCGAAAGGTATCAATTTTTTTGCCATTCTCATCAGAAAAATATTGACGTTCGCCGTTACCACCAAGACAGTAGTTTTTATAAATAAAGCCATCATTAATAAGGGGAAGAGAATTTAACTCCGCTATGTAATTATTTTTGTACTTAATTTCTCGATGATTTTCTATATAGTTTTTGTTTAGAACATAACTATAATACTCGATATCGTTTGCAATAACTTTTTTTACAGACGCTTTAAAAGTTCTCCCGACAATACCCGTTCCTGCAAAAATATCACAAAAAGTTTTTGAAGATAAATCTTCACCGCAAATGGATTTTATAGTTGAAGGTAAAAAATCTTGACAAAGTTTCAGTTTGGAACCGATATAATTCATTTTGTACCCTCCAACAAATTGAAAACCAAATCATTATTACAAACAAAGATTATTGTCATTTGAACCGGATATGGCAAAAATATATTTAGAATAGTATTGAAAGGTGTTATCATTTTTCGTTTTCTTCTCCATATAATTTTTTCATTATAAACTCCGTCGTGTTTTCCGAAGCCTCTTTAGCAATTCTTTTTACGGACTGCTTTCTATATTCAACCGGATCATATTGATAACAGCCAATACACCCTAACTCTTCTGTATAAGTTTCATCGCCTTTATAAAATGAATATGGATTACCTTTAATATTCTTGGCATTCCACCGTTTATCTGTTTCTTTACAGCGTTTGCAAATTTGCCGTTTTGCATCATTTGCCGCTTTACATAAGGGCTGAAAATCTTCAATTCTTTGCATTTTTATATCAGAGACTCTCCAGTCTTTTTTTCTGCCGTCTTTATGATCAATTTCTATTTTTGTATTTTCAGAATTTCCTTGAATGCCGAGCATTACACAATTTTGATTTTTATAAAAATCTTTTATTTCCGAACGGATATTTTGACTAAACGTTTTATTCATGTTAAAGCCATTTAACCGAACAGCATCTATGGAATTCCCTGCAGTTATAGATTTATCAAATTCGACAATATATTTTTTTGCTAGTGTAGAACCAGCACGGCACCAACTTCCGCCGTTCCCTAACCGAAGAACTTTATATTCACCAATAAATTCCGTTGATTTTACCCATCGTGAAATTCCGTTTTTATCAGGCTTTGCAAGTTGCAAAAATAATTCCGTTTTAGTCATTTAAAATTCCTTTTTAAAAACGAAGATATATTCATGCTTAAACAGAAAATAATCACTATTTAAAGCTCGGTATTTCCAGATTCCTTGAGCACCTAATTTTCCCCTATTACCCTCAATATTTTTTACAATGATACCTTTCATTTTTACTTTAAAACTCTTTTTTATGGCATCCATTACATAAAACCCTAGCGGAACGACCTCACTTTTTTTATAGACATCACCGATAACAACTGCAAAATACTTATTTTTTTCTAAAAATGAAAGACCATTTCTCATTGCTAAAATCATTTTTCCAATAAAAGTATTTAAATCTGAAATTTGCGATAAATCTTCTTGTTTTTCGGTAAACTTTACAATATCCATATATGGAGGATGTGCAATTAAAAAATCCACAGTCCGATTTTCACACCATTTATAATTTTGATTTATAACAGCATTCATTTTCTCCGCATCTGTTACATCACATTCCTTTAGCAAGAAACTGATATTTTGTACATTTGCCATTTTTTGATTTATATAATCAATCATTTTTTCATTTATATCAAAACCGATATAATTTCGATCTAATTGTTCACATTCGTAAAGCGTTGTTCCGCTGCCGGCAAAAAGATCAAGCACAGTGCCGCCTTTGTTTGTATAACGCCGGATAAGTTGATTTGGAATTTGAGGAACAAAATTACCGTGATAGTTATTTTCATGTTTTCCGGAATTATCGCGCTTGCTTATAAGCCAGAGACTGTCTACATTTAAATCCGTTGTTTTCCAATCTTCATCATTATTAACCATACCGATTAAGTATACATTATCCTATATAAATTTTCTACCGGTGTGAATACGAATTTCTTGAGTTAAAATTACCAAAAAAGTTGCAGCCTACAAGCCCACTTTTAGTTGCTATGATGTCCGGTAATGGAGGATATGCCGGCGCAGCTGCTGCTTCCCCGTCTTTCTGTCACAAACTTTTTTTTATAACCGCAGGCAAAGGCTTGACAGATTACTTAGCTCATGATAACATTTTACAAAATTACCATATCGGTGTTTGGCGGAATCTTAAAAACCAATCCGCATTAAAAGGTGCTTATGGAAAAAACAAGTATCGGAAAAGAATACCGTTTTGATCTTTTTCTTTCAGCAGCCTTGGAATGGCTGTGCGTTTTGTCGGAAATGATCTGGTTTACAGCCGCGGTATATTGCATTGCCTCGCTTATAAAAGGCCGGACTTCGCCGCCTACCGGTGCTGTTTCCGTTGTGCCTGTTGTTTTCCTTTATCCGCTGCTGTTAAAATACCGTACCAAAAAAAGGCTTATCTTTGCAAATGGGCTTAAAACGGATATCCGCCGCCGCCTAATGCAGTCCGTTTTTATGCGGGGCGTGCATTTTACGGAACAGTACCACTCGGCACGGCTTGGTATAGAAACGTGGATGAATGTGGAATGGATCGGCATTCGGTATACCGACTCGCTTCCCAAACTGATTGCCGCCGCAGGTCTTTTTGTTCCGGTCTGTATCGGGGCCTTTTTCTTTTGCCGAACGGCGGCCGCATTATGTGCAGGAGCCGTGCTGTGGTTCTTGCTTTTTAATGCACTGATAAAACCGCTCGTACAAAAACATAACAGCGCCGCATTCGAGGCAGACGAGATTTTTTCGACCCTGTGTTTGGACGGTTTACGGGGCACCGTTACGCTAAAAAGCCTGAATGCGGTGCCGTATTTCAGGCGGCGGTTGGAGCGGCAGGCGGAAGCGGTACAAAAAAGCAGCATGAAGGAGGTATTGAGTACGGGCGTACAGCGCTGTTTTTCCGAGCTGGGTCTGTACCTGTCCGCTTTCTTTGCCCTGTATCAATTAATGACTGTAAACGGGGGCGATAGGGCGGCACTGCCGGTCGGCATTACCTTGTGCGCTCTCTTGTATTTCGTACTCACTCTGGTAAGAAACGGCAGCGGTCTGTTTTTGCAGGCATCCAAAGGACGCATTGCCGAAAAAACCGTATGCGGCCTTCTATTGCCGAAAACCGAATTAAAAGAAGCCTTCAAACCGCCTGCGGAACAAAACCGGGCAGCCGCCGATTATGTGCAGGGTATCAGGCTGGAGCAGGTCTGTTTTCGGTATCCCGAATCGACAAGCGATGCGCTTAAAAACATTTGTATCGAAATTCCGCACGGCGGAAAAATCGGGCTGGTCGGCTATTCGGGCAGCGGCAAGAGCACCGTACTTCAATTACTGTCGGGGTTTTATGCGCCGTCAGAAGGGACAGTTAGGGTCTTCGGCAAAACACTTTCCAAAGAGAACCGACCGCATTTTCGCTCGATGTGTTCGGCAGTGTGGCAAAAAACGCATCTTTTTTCCGACACCTGTTTGAACAATATACGCATCGCAGAGCCTCAGGCGAAAACGGAAGCGGTCATTGCGGCTGCCGAAAAAGCGGGTATTCACGAAACGATTATGAACCTGCCGCAGGGGTATAACACGCTCATCGGTGACGGCGGACACGAATTGTCGGGCGGAGAAGCTCAGCGCATTGCAATCGCACGCGCCTTTTTGCGGAACGCACCACTCCTTTTGCTCGATGAAGCCACCGCTTTTTTGGACCGCCGTAACGAACAGCTCGTTGAACAAAGCCTTAAAGAACTAATGGCCGATAAAACGGTCGTTGCAGTTGCACACCGATTGGAAACCGTTCGGGATGCAGATTGTATTTATGTTTTCGACAACGGTACCATCGCTGCCTGCGGCCGCCATGACGAACTCTTGCGTACATCTTCCCTGTATCGGGAATTATGGCAGCTGCAAACGGCAGAACACAAAAACGAGGAGGGCGATTAATGCGGGAACGGAACCGGTGTGTCATAAACATTTTAAAAAAAGTAGACGGAATTATACTCCCCTTTATCGGCTCGGTCGTGGTCAAGGCCGCTTCTTACAGCGTCCGTCTTCTTTTCTTGCGTTATTGTTTGTACCGCGGGCGGGCCGTCTTTGCGGAAGGCGCGGCAGCAGCCCCGTTTATACTGCACGGGTGTATTTTCATTTTGATGATAATCGGCCTATCCTTTGCCGACACGTTTTGTTCGCACCGCCTTTCCTTTACCGCGATAAAAAAACTGCGCACCCTGCTGCTCGATCATTATTTTTATACGGCACCGGGCGCAGTCGAGCATATCAAAGCGGGCGATTTTACACAGATGATCGTAAACGACATTAACGTATTCGAATGGTTTATTGCACATATCACCGCCGAATGGGGAGCCTTGTTTATAACATTTTGTTTCGGTGTGGGAATGGCCGGAATAAACAGCCCCGTACTTTCCGCCCTGTTTGTATGCGCCGCAGCCGTCAATCTTTTTCTTGTTTTTAACAATACCGCCGCAGAAGAAGAACGGGGCTTATACCTTAAACAACTCGGCGGAGAATTTCAAAGTATGATTATCGACGGATTAAACGGTATGCGGGAAATTCTTTTATACGGAAAAGAGACCTCTTTTTTTAAAAGCGTTGCCGAAAAATCAGGCGAATATAACCGGGTAAGCGCCCGTTACACCTCGCGGACGGATAAGAGAGCGAGCCGCATTACTGCCGTTTTGTACGGCGCGCTTTCGGTAAGCGTTGTTTTGTTATGGACGCGCTATCCCGATTTTGACACAGCAGCTTCGATAGCCGTATTGTTCTATGCCCTCAGCCTCTTAAGCGGCGGCCTTGCCAATACGGAAAAATACGGATTTATTTTTGGAGCGGCACGGCGGGTCGAAAAAGTATTGCAGGTACGGCCGGTTATAAACGGCTTTGGCTCCCTGCGCTATGAAGAGGTGGATACGCGGCATAGTCCGTCCGTTTCCTTTCATCATTGCACCTTTTCATACCCAACGGCACCAGAAAAGACAATTTTGCACGATGTGAGCTTTACTTTAAAAAACGGCGAAAGCACCGCAATCGTTTCGGAATCGGGCGGAGGAAAGTCGACCATTGCAAAACTCTTGGAACGGTTTTACGATGTTACTTCAGGCGAAATACGGTATTATGGCACTCTCATTACGGACCTTTCCGAAGACGCGCTTCGCCGAACGGTTACGCTGGTGCCGCAGTCCGTCTTTCTCTTCCGCGACTCCCTTGCAGAAAATCTCCGTTTGGGTAAGCCTGATGCGGTGCAGGAAGAAATCGGCATTGCGGTCCGTAAGGCACAGGCAGACGAGGTTATCGAAAAAAAAGAAGACGCGTACGAAACGATGCTCGGCGAAGCGGGCAGCAATTTGTCCGGCGGTGAGCGGCAGCGGATCGCCCTGGCACAGGCCTTTTTAAAGGATTCGCCTGTGTTGATTTTGGACGAAGCGTCCTCGTCGCTGGATGCAAAAAACGAAGACGCGGTAAACAGGGCACTTGCTGCGGTAAAAGCGCATAAAACGCTCATCGTTATTGCACACCGGCTGGCAACTATCCGCAGCGCTGACCGTATCCTGTTTTTAAAAGACGGAAAAATACACGGCGATGGCACCTATGAACGCTTATACGCCGAAAACGAGGATTTTAAAGCTCTTATCGGTAAAATACAAGAAAGCGAAATAATACATAATGGATGATAATTGATAATTACTCATTACCAATTAAAAAACAAGGAGACCGGTTGAAAACAGAACATACTGTTCTGTTTTCAAGTCGAGTTTCAGACTTGCGCCTAAAACATCACATACTTACGGATTTTTCGTACATCGTATACGGGACATACGGATGAACTGCACTTTCTCAGTAGCGTCGCAACAGTGCATAAAAATTGTTTCTCGGCTTTTGATTCTCAATCCGATTTAGCTTATATATACAATACATTTCTTTGCAGAACAAAGCTGATAACTTCTGATAAAGCCTGCAAAACAATTTTTAAAAGGAAGTATAATAAAAAAAGTTTGTGTGGGGCGCGTACCTGCGTCCCAACACCTTAACCAAGAAGAACGACTGCGATTATATTGCGGACGGGTCCTTTGGGCAGTTAATGACAAAGTTTTTTAAAATATGATATACTCACACACAAGCGAGGTGATGTATGCCTTATACCATTTTGGAACAAAAGATAAGCAGCTTAAGTGCGGAACAACGGCAATCGGTGTTCGATTATGTCAATTTTCTTGTATATCAAAACAGTGCAGAAAAAGAACGCAAAACAATGCGGCGTTCTCCCGGCGGGCTTACCGGTGCATTCTATATGGCAGACGATTTCGATGAAACGCCGGAGTGTTTTAAGGATTTTGTTTAATGTATTTGTTGGATACCCACACGCTTCTGTGGTTTTTGCACGGCTCTCCGAACATACCCCAAAAAGTACTTAACATAATCAGTACGGAAGAATGGATTTATGTCAGCATTGTATCCTTTTGGGAAATTGCAATTAAAAAAAGCATAGGAAAGCTTAAAGTTGAATATTCGATTCGAAAGATGGAAGCGCTTTGCAATGAAAAAGATATTTCATTGTTGCATATTACATCGCATCATCTTGATACACTTGACAGTCTTCCGGATATTCATAACGATCCGTTTGACCGCTTGCTTATTTCTCAAGCGATGAGCGAGAACCTGAGCATCATAACAAAAGATGGCGTTATTCCCCAATATCCTGTTCATACTGTTTGGCAGTAATTAAATCACACGAAGGTCATCGTTGTATGCGGTTCGTTCTTCCTGCGGACTTATTGGATTTGTCGGGTTTATTGTGCCGCATGTACTGCGAAGGCTTTTTACATCAGAACCAGCCGATGTGGACAGCCTTATTGACAGAGAAAAACAGTGCAACGTGCAGTCCCGTCCGTCTGAAGGAATGGAGTACGAGCTCAATAAACTACGAATCTGATAGCCGAAAACACGGATATGACATTCGTGTATAAAACGACAATGCTCTGATCCTGTTTTTCTTAAACACCCCCGTCTTGTTTTCCGGTTTTATTTTCTTGTCCTGCTTCTTTATATTCTTGTTTTTCCGTACATAACCCCATCGTCCTGACTTGGTCACCAACCGTATCTTTCCGCTTTGTTTTCCTACAAAAAACACTTTTTTTGATAATACCACTGAACAAACGCTTGACGATTTTTTTAATACATGCTAACTTTTAAGTAAGATTTAACATACTATATATAGCCTACCTCCTTACATTGTGTTTCCGTGTGTTATAAGCTTAAATTTTTTATAGGAGGTAAGAAATGGAGAATTCGGTATGAAGAAAACGGGTAAAAATACTTTTTATCTTGCAATAATGCTTGGTGCAGTATTAAGCGGAGGTCTTTTTATCCTTTCAGGATTTTACGGCAGTGCAGACATATCGCCTGATGCCGTGATACGGGTTATACGGCATCAGGTTTTTCGGATGAACTCGGTACCGATCAGCCCTGCGGAATTATCCATTATCTGGAAATTGAGAATTCCGCGCGCATTGTTGGCATTTTTTGTCGGCAGCGGCTTAGCTCTTGCAGGAACGGCAATGCAGGCTACCATGCAAAACATTATGAGCGAACCGTATATGCTCGGTGTTTCAAGCGGCTCGCTTTCCGTTATCACCTTTTGTCATTTTATGAATTTCCCTTTTATCCGCTCGCAATTCGGCAGAGCACTCGCAGCTTTTTCGGGTGCCGTAATTGCTTTAACGGTCGTATATCATGTCGGAGGAGCCGGTAAAAAGATAAAAAGCACTCGACTCATTTTAACGGGAATGGCCGTATCCACACTGTTAACGGCCATATCGAATTTTTTCATTTTAATGGTACCGGAAAATAACATATTAAAAGGAATTTTGTCTTGGACAATGGGTTCTTTGGCGGGAGCACGGTGGAATAACGTGTTCTTGCCCATTGGAGTGATTATTCTTTTCAGTTTCTTTTTCTTTATAAACGGAAGGAATTTCGATATGATTTCTTTAGGCGATGAAACGGCTTTAAGTTTGGGCGTGAATGTTGTACGGCTTAAAAAAAAGGCAATTTTGACGGTTTCGTTTATAGCGGGAATAACGGTTGCTTCCTGCGGGCTTATCGGTTTTGTCGGATTTATTGTGCCGCATGTGCTGCGCAGAATTTTTACATCGGAACATACGAAGCTGTTCCCGCTCAGCTTTACCTATGGCGGGTTATTTCTTTTAACGATGGACATCCTTGCAAGAGTTATTGCAAAACCGCAGGAATTACCAATCGGAATTGTTACTGCATTGGCAGGCGCCCCTGTTTTTATCTGGGTGCTTTTAAAAAAGAGAATGTAATAAATGAAAACGGAAGATAAAATCCTTATGGAACATGTCAATTACAGTATTGACGGAAAAGACATTTTACGGGATGCCTATCTCAAAATAAAAGAGCATACCTTTGTCGGCATTATCGGTCCGAACGGAAGCGGAAAAACTACTTTTTTAAAACATTTATATAATGCGATTGTGCCTGAACAGCGGTGCGTATATATCGACGGAAAAGAAATCGAATACTACAGTCAAAATGAAATTGCCCGATTACTTACCGTAATGAAACAAGAAAACAATACCGATTTTGATTATACCGTCTTAGATATCACCTTAATGGGGCGAAGTCCGTATTTAAAAGCATATCAAAATTATTCCGAAGAAGATGAAAAACTGGCTCTGGAATACTTGCGGTATGTCGGGATGGAAGGTGCCATTTATAGAACGTTTTCCACTCTTTCAGGCGGAGAGAAGCAGCGGGTCTTAATCGCACGGTCATTGACGCAGGGAACGGATATTATGATTTTGGATGAACCGACCAATCATCTGGATATTTATTATCAATTATATATGTGTCAAATTATTAAACGCTTGAAAAAAACGGTTGTATCCGTTTTTCACGATTTAAATTTGGCTGCCAAGTTTTGCGATTATCTGTATGTGCTATCTTGCGGTACAATAGCAGCTTCAGGTACACCTAAGATGATATTGACCCCTGCCTTAATTCAAGAGGTCTTTCATATTAATGCGGAGATTATACCGTTAAAAAACGGTAATCTTAATATTATTTTTCAAGAGGCGTATGCCAAAGGAGAAGATTATGAAACATAAAAAAATGATGGTACTAGTGCTATCGCTGCTTTTGTGGTGCAGCGTATGTATTGCATGCACGGGTAAAAACACGGCAGATGCAAAAACATCGGATGCGGATATGCCGGCAAAAACCGGCTCCTACCCGGTTACCGTTTCCAATTACGGCCGCGAAATTATATTCGAAAAAGCACCCGAAAAAGTTATTGCATTAGACCTTAATGCGGCAACTTCTTTGACGGCACTTGGACTGGAAGACAAAATTATTGCAACGAGAACGGCCGGTATCGATATAAATGCCGTTAATGCAAAATACCGAGAAACGGTAAAGCGGCTGCCGATTCCCGATGAGATGGTGAAAGCACCCATTCCAAGCCTTGAAACTCTTCTGGCATTGGAACCCGATTTAATCGTTATGGATTCATTCTATTTTAATGTTCCGAATATATTCGGCACTTATGAAGATTACGAAAACAACGGTATCAAAATATATGTAACCGAAGGAACACAGATTCCGAACCCGACCATCGAAAATTCTTTTAACGACCTTATGAATTTGGGAAAAATATTCGGTGCGGAAGCACAGGCCGAAACAGTGACCCAAGAGCTGCGTAAAAAAGTAACAGATATTCAAGAGCGGCTTGCCCATACAAAACCCGTAACGGTGATCGGTTACGACAGCGGACAGGAAACACCCCTTGTTGCAGGAGGGCTCGGTTTAGAAAATGCACTTATCGAAGCCGCTCACGGTGAAAACATTTTTAAAGAAATCGAAAAACAATTCGGCCGTGTCGGTTTTGAACAAATTATACAAAAGAATCCCGACTATATTATTCTGCACGGCAGACCGGATGATCCTAAAGCAGAAGAATTAATTTCTTTTTTAAACACCGATAAACAATTGGCCGATGTAACTGCCGTAAAAGAAAAACGGTATATCGTTGTGCCGTTATCGTATATATTCAGCGGTATCCATAATGTAGACGGTTTTGAAATTATTGCAAAAGGGCTGCACCCCGAAGTATTCAAAGAGTAGCAAAATCATGGAAAGGATGTAATTTTTTTGGAATGAAAGAAACGAAGAAAAAAGAAAATAAGCTGCACATACGGGCATTATTGGCTAATCGGGATTACACGGCTTTTTGGTTTGCTTCGGCTTTTTCTATGGCGGCAAGTAATATCCTTCAATTTGTATTGGCCTTATACGTTCTGCAAAAAACGGGGTCGGCAACCATTTTTGCAACCACACTCGCCGTCATCGTCATTCCGCGAATATGCCTTACGCCCATTGCAGGCGTACTCGGCGACAAATATCCGCGTATCAAACTGATGACCCTTTTAATGGCAATCGATGCGGCAGTATTGGCCTTGTTCGTCTTTCTTTCTGCAAAAGCGGACGGCCTATCCCTCGGATACATTTACGCACTGACCGCGTTTTTAGAAATAATCGAAGTATTTTATCAGGCACCGGAAGCCGCCATCATAACGGAATTGGTACCAAAAGAATTACTCGACGAGGCAGTTACCGTTTCCAAAATAGATAACGGCTTCGTATACGTAATGACGCCGGTAATCGGTACCCTCGCATACCGGTCTTTCGGGTTGACCGGTGGCTTGTGCGTTTCGGCAGGCGGATTTTTTGCGGCCATGCTGCTGCAATCGATAATCCGTCCCCGATACGCACGCACGGAACAAGACCCGGGCGAAAAACGGAAGTTTCGAGACGAGCTTGCGCAGGGGCTTCAAACCATTCGGGAAAATTCCTTTTTACGGCAGTTAGTCCGCATCGGGCCGAGCGTCAATTTTTTCTTTGCCTCGGTTTTCAGTGTTACCATAACCTATCTGCTCTTAAACGTCTATCAGGTAGGCGAAACGGTTTTCGGCGTATACCGGGCCGTAACCGCTTCGACGGCCGTACTCACCCCGATTGTAGCGGTATCGGTGATCAAAAAGAAAAAAGCGGAAGAAGTCCTGCCGGTAACGACAAAAATCATCGCCTTTTCACTTTTTGCCATTGCCGTTTGTGTGTTGCTGCAAAGTTTCCGCATAGCCGAAAACTCGCTATGGGCAATCATCGCCGTTACCGTACTTGACTGTATCACGATTGCCGCAGCGATTCACGGGCAAATGTCTTCTGCCGTTCTTTTGCAGGAAATTATTCCGGATGAGCTGAAAAGCAGGGTGCTTTCCGTAGTGCGGATGTTCACACTGACTGCAATACCGCTCGGCGAATTGTTTTTCGGCTGGATAACCGACCGATTGCCGATTTACCTTCCCGTTTTTGTCTCCGCCTTAGGGTTGTGGTTCTGCGCCGCAGGCTATACACGCGCCTTCCGCCATGAAGCAGCTCAATCGGAACAGACGCAAAAACCGGACGAAATGCAATAAACATACCCCGACTCAAGAAGCGTATGTTGCACCGCAACAGGGTATTAACCCTCTTGCACGAATAAACGGGACGCACGGCTGCCCCAACAATGTAAAGGACGAGGCCCCTCATTTTGAAGCCGAAGGCAGTAATTCCTTTACAAGATATTTTTCGGGTATCTTGGACGGTTTACCGTTCTTATCCACGCAGCACCAGGTAACCTCGGCCTGTGCACAAACGGTTCCCTGCTCGTTTTTTACCGTCTGTAAAAAGGTGCCCGAAAGCTTACCCGTTTTTACGGGTACGACCTCGATTGCAAGCCGCTCGTACAGGCGCGCGGAAAATTTATACCGTATATCGATGTGCGAAACATAGAGCATATACCCTTCGGCGCACAGGCCGTTGTAATCAAAGCCGATCGCCTTTAAAAAATCCATTCTGGCATGTTCGAGATAGTTTAAATAAACGGCATTATTCACGTGATTATACGCGTCAAGCTCATAGGTTCTGACTTCTACATAGGTTGTATGCGGCATTACAGTCTTCCTTTTTCGTTCTTATCGTGCATTTCTTCCAAAATTCCCATAATGCGGTCCACAACGGCCTGTTTTTTATCGGCCTTGTCCGCATTCACACACGTACGTTTTACCTCGTCGCGAAAGTCTGCGCAATTGATGACAGGGCTTGCGTCTAAAATCAGCCTATCCTTTTGCACAATATCTTCCATCATATTTCCCGATTCGGAGATTGCAAGACAATTCCCATTAATGGAAACGAGCAGCATAATATCCGAGGTTTTTATATACGAGTCTATTTCTTTTAAGCCCTTTTTTGTTTCGGGATGGCCGGGGCGGTAGCGCGTACCCGAAGGAAACACGACAATGGCTCGGCCTTCGCTTTTAGCTTTTTCGAAAGCGCGCATCGATGCAATATTGATCGAACGGCTGCGCTTCTTTTCTTCTTCGCGTTTTTCAGGATCCTGCACGGATTCCAGCGTCCTGCTCGGATAAATAAAGATGCGGTCGTATGCACTTGCAAAGGCCGCAACATATTTATTATCCTGACTCAGCTTCATACCGGCGATGGCGACGCATTTTTCCGCAAGAGCCTTCCCCTTTTCGCCCGTTTTTTTCATCAAGCGGAGCAGGGCCGTATAATCGAGATTGGTATAATGCTCCGCAAAAATAATACCCTTTTTCCCCTCGTTTATTCCGTCAAGAAATTGTTCCAAATGTTCCCGGTGACGGAATTCCGAATTATCCAAAAGTAATTGATCCAAAAGCGATTCCAAAAGCGTAATGACCGCCTCGTTTCCTTTTTGGAATACGTTTTCGCCGGTAATTTCCACAGTAGAACCGCCCGAATGCCGGTCCAGCACGGGAAGATAATCTTTAAGATAGTCAATCAATATTTTCTGCATACAAAAATCCTTTACCGAAATATGGTATCGAAATACTTTTTGTTCTTTTCGTACGAGGCCTTGTCCGTCGTCAAGCTGATAACCGTATACACCTGACCGGTAAGGTTGATGACGGTTTTTATGTCGTATTTTACGGTCTTCGTTTCGACGTCGTACACATCATTCGTTATTTTAAATCTTTTTTTGCTGCCGCTTATATCCGTTCTTGCCGCTAGAATTTTTGCGTCCCTGCCGGATGAGCAAAAATATTTTATCAAAAAAGGAATATCGTCCATGCCGTTCGCCGCTTGGTGCAAGTCTACGGTATTTACCGTCAAAAAGGCCGTATCTCCCATCAAAAAACTGTTGTCGGCTATTTGTTTCCATTGGGAATCCAAAAACAGATCGATACCGTCAACCGTCTTTGTTTCTTTCGAAGCCTTTTTGTTCAATTTGAATTTAGACGCCTTTTTCTTCGGCGGAATAACGGGTGTAAAATCGAAAAAGTCCTTTTCGTCCCGAATACGCCCGATATGTTCCAGCGCAAAAATTTCTTTTTTGTTTTTATCGAAAATGCCGCCGATATAAAAGAGCGGAATATACGGATACAGCCTTATCTCGTTATCCCCGCCGAACTGTGCCTCGTTTACGAATTTGGAACCCTTTTTGATAATCAGGCTTTCGGTCTGCGGTTCGGTTTTCCATGCGTACAGCTTGGGCAACAGGTCCATAAGATAGTTTACGGCATAGGTGTAATCGGTATCCGTGTTAATGCCCGAAATAATGTTTTGCCCCGTAATGGCCAGTTTTCCGTCCGAAACTTCTACGGAAAAAAGAATTTTTACGACGATTTTACCGCCGAGTGCGTATAAAAAAGAGCCGATCGAATGTTCGTCATAGTACAAAAAGCCTGCCCACGCAGGCTCCTTCCACGAGTAATCGCGGTAAATCACATAATCGCCTGAAACGGTTCCCGCTGCCCAATCCGTCTTTTTTTGGGCAAAAACCGATACAAATGCCGTCATCAGCACAATGCAAAAAAGCGCTTTTTTCATATCTTATCCTTTCATCAGCCGCGCCGTTTCATCGTGCACGGTTTTAACTACAACGGAACAAATTTTTTCCCGTTCGATTAAAGAAGAGTCCGCCTCGTTTCGCAGTTTAAATTCGATTTTAGGCAGATTTTTTTCGCCCACGACGAGCCGTATCGGAATGCCGATTAAATCCATATCCTTGAATTTGACGCCCATCCGCTCTTTTCTGTCGTCAAGCAACACCTCGATTCCTTCCGCCTTAAGCTCCTCGTAAATCGAATCGGCGGTATTCTTCATTTCGCCCTCGTATTTTACAGGGATAATGACAGCGTGGAACGGGGCGGCGCTCATCGGCCAGACAATGCCGTTTTCATCGCGATGTTCTTCTATTATGGAAGCAAGCAGCCTGTCAACCCCAATACCGTAACAGCCCATAAGCGGGAATTGCCGACTGCCGTTCTCGTCAAGGTAGGTCATATTCATCGATTTTGTGTATTTTGTTCCGAGCTTAAAAATATGCCCCAGCTCGTTCCCCTTTTTAGTGTAAAGCGGTGTTCCGCAGGTAGGACACTTATCGCCGGCCTTTACGGTGCGCACATCGAAGACATGCAGGGGCGTAAAATCGCGGCCGGGTTCCACGTGAACCAAATGTGTGTCTTTTTTTAAGGCGCCCGTAACCGCATCGTGCATACACATTACACTTTCATCCGCGATGACGGGAATATTTTTTAAACCGACGGGACCTGCAAACCCCACTACCGTACCGGTTACCCGTTCCACCTCCGCATCGCTTGCAAGCTCTGCAAAGGCGGCCTTGAGCGAGGCCTTGAGCTTTGCCTCGTTTATGTCCAAGTCGCCGCGGATACAGACAGCCGCAAATTGTTTTTCGCCCTTGTTTTTCAGCTCCAACAATTCACAGTTTTCAACCGAATAAATAAGGGTCTTTATAAAAGAAGAAGGCGCGGTTTTTAAAAACGCTGCAAGTTCTTCTATCGTTTTTACGTTCGGTGTGTCGATTTGGGCTGCGGCTTCTGTAGTTTTCGCCCCCAGCTCCGCCTCGGGCATACAGGCCGCCTTTTCTTCGTTGGCAGCATACCCGCAAGACGGGCACAGCAAAAGGGTATCGTCCCCGACAGCCGATTCCGCCATAAATTCCTGCGAGCCGCTGCCGCCCATCGCCCCCGAATCCGCTTTTACGGCAATTACCGAAAGGCCGCAGCGCTTAAAAATACGCACATAGGCCCTTTCAAACGCACGATAGGCCTCGTCCAAGCAAGCCTCGTTCGTATGAAAAGAATACGCGTCTTTCATTGTAAATTCACGCGATCGCATAAGCCCGTACCGCGGCCGAATCTCGTCGCGGTATTTTGTGTTTATTTGATACGTCAAAAGCGGATACTGTTTATACGAGGCTAATTCGTGTCTTAAAAGCGCGGTAAAAGCCTCCTCAGCCGTAGGGCTTGCCACCAAATTTTGATTAAGACGGTTTTTTATGCGCAAAAGTTCAGGGCCCATCGCCTCCCAGCGCCCGGATTCCTGCCACAGCTCCCCCGGCACAATTACCGGCGGCTTAAACTCCAAACAGCCGATGTCATTCATCTCTTCGCGGATAATGTTTTCCACCTTTCTAAAAGATTTTAAACCCAGCGGAAGATAGGCAAAAAGCCCGTTCGCCAAATTCCGTATCATTCCGGCCCGCAGCAGCAGCTTATGACTTTCGACCACCGCTTCGCTCGGAATTTCTCTGAGCGTGGGCATATACATGTGCGACATTTTCATTATGCAATTTCCTTAACTGATACCCGAGATTATCGGTATTTTCGAAGCAGGCGGTTAGTGTATATCTTTTTTTTAAAAAAAGCTAGTCCCGAACAGCAGCGGTATTTTTATGAAATTTTACGCTTTTTCATACTTTTTTTAACTTTTTATTGTAAAAATCGCTTAACAGCGGCGGGCATAATTAAGAAAGTCGGGAAAGACAGTCCCACCAAAACGGCTTCGACAAAACGGTCTTATCAAGACTGTCCTGAAAGGCCGATCCCGCAATCCTACCGGGAAGAGTTTAGCCGGAACGGTATTGTTCCGATAATAACCATCGGGATTACATCACAACAAAGATAATAACGGGGGTATCGTGATGAAAAAACGCTTTTCCATACGCAAAAAAATGATTCTTATTTTCGGACTTTTGATATTGCTGGCCGGTTCGGTCGAAGGAATTATGGCGGTGAACACGGCGCGCAGGGCCGTCGGCGAAAAGGTCGAAAAACACTTGACCGATAAGGCTGCCGACGTCGCTTCGATCATCGACGGTAAAATAACGGCATTTTTACAATTTATAATCGACATTGCACACATGCCGCAGGTGCGGGATACCGAGTCTTCGATTGCCGAAAAACTGCGGTTCTTAAAAAAGGAGGCCGAACTTGACAGCAAAATATGGGACTTTGACCTGTGCGACCTAAAAGGCAAACGCTATACCTACGGGGGTACGGTCGTTTCGATTGGAGACCGGGACTGGTACCAAGCCGCCGTAAACGGAAAACCTTTCGTTTCGGAACCGATCATTTCGCGTTTGAGCGGCAAATTCGTAATAGCCTGTGCCGTACCGGTGTACGACGACAATAAAAACATTATCCACGTCCTGTTAGCCGTAATCGACGGAACCCGCCTGTGCGAGGACATAAGCGACATTGTCGTCGGCGAGTCAGGTGAATGCTTCATTTTAGGCTTAGGCGGCGTAATGATTGCTAACAAAGACAAAAAACGCGTAACGGGTATGGAAAACCTGATAAAAGAAGCGGATGAGGATTCGACGCGGACCCCCGTTGCAGAATTTTTAAAACAAGCCCTCGAAACCGCCGAAAGCACGGTCGGTTATTATACATACAAGGGCGTATCCTACATCGCCTCTTACGCCACCATGAAAGTTTCCGGCTGGAAGGTCATCATAAAAGCGCCGATCGACGAATTTATGGGTACCGTACAAAAATTGCGCTTCGAAATGATTTTAATCGGCCTTATCATCTTAGCCTTGGCCCTTATTACCGTGTATTTTGTAGCCCGCGCAATAGTAAAACCCATTCACACGGTCGTTTCGGCCTTGCAAAACATTGCTCAAGGCGAAGGAGATTTAACCGTCCGCCTTCCGTTAAGCGGAAACGATGAAATTACCGATCTATCGTCCTTTTTCAATCAGACCATCGAAAAGATAGGAACCTCGATCAAATCGGTCGGCACAAACAGTGCCGTTATGCAGCAAATCGGAAACGAGCTTGCAACCAATATGAGTGAAACAGCCGGAGCTGTCCGACAAATCAGTGCCAACATCGACGGGGTCAAACAGCAGGCCCTCACACAGGCTTCGAGCGTAACCGAAATGGCCGCCACGGTCGAGCAGATTATCCGCACAATTAAACAGCTGAATGCCGGTATCGAAAACGAGGCGGCAAGCGTTGCAGAATCCTCTTCGGCCGTCGAACAGATGGTCGCCAACATCGCCTCCATTACCGAAACCCTCGAAAAAACCGACGGCGTCATAAAAACGCTGGCAACGGCTACTGCCGACGGCAAAGACACGGTTGTCAATGCCAACACTGTAACGCAAAAAGTTGCCGAAGAATCCGGCAGTCTGATGGAAGCCTCAAGTGTTATCCAGCATATCGCAAGCCAAACGAACCTCTTGGCGATGAATGCCGCAATCGAAGCAGCCCATGCAGGCGAGGCGGGAAAAGGCTTTGCCGTCGTTGCCGACGAAATACGGAAACTGGCTGAAGAGTCGAGCACTCAAGGCAAAACGATTACAACAACGCTTAAAACGCTCGGAAACGAAATCGAAACCCTTTCCAACGCCGCCAGAACTGCCGAAGAAAAATTCGGCACAATTTTCAACCTGTCCGAACAGGTAAAAACGATGAGTAACAGACTGACCGAAGCCATGCGCGAACAGGAAAACGGCAGCAAGGAAGTACTGCTTGCAATCCGCGACATAAACACCGTAACCACGCAGGTAAGCGACGGCGCGGCGGAAATGCTCCGCGGAGGTGAAACCGTTTCCATCGAAATGCATAAGTTAGACGATTTAACGCGCCTAATCACCGACAGTATGAATGAAATGGCCTCCGGTGCCGAACAGATAAACAAGGCAGTACAGCAGGTACACGACATTACACAGAAAAACAAGCAGAGCATTGAAAATATGACGAGTGAGGTCAACAAATTCAAGGTGTAATCTTTTACAAATATGCGGGCTTCTGCGTTATCGTATTGCCAAAAGCGTACATCCTTGCACGCATCCAGCCTCTGCTCCACCTATTTGCAAAAGCGCTCATACCATAAACAACCTCAGTATGGCAGGTGGTTCACACGTACGATGTTTTTGCAAAGTCGTGAAGCGTTGCAAAAACTTGAGTTGAAAACCGTGCAGGATGCACGGTTTTCATACAAACTCGACGCCAAAAGTCTGCCTTGCAGATTTTAAGCCTTTCGAGCTTTTGCCCGCCCCCTTGTACTTACCGCGCCTCGTGCCGGCCAATAATCAAAAACACAGGGTATTCTTTCTCTTGTCCGTTCACCGTTTTCGTGTCGATATGCACGGTTTCGTTATAGATAACCGTTACCCCGCGCGCAGCAAGAGCGCCGGTTACGATACTACGGTCTATCCCGTTATGGGGCGCAACATCGGGATAATGAAAACTGCCGTCTTCGACATCAAGGTCGGATAAACACACAAACCCGCCCTTACAAAGCCGGTCCGCCAAACGGCGTACGGTTTTATCCGTATCTTCTATGTGATGCAAGGCCATCAGCGAC
Organism: uncultured Treponema sp.; assembly: GCA_963540475.1. Taxonomy (GTDB): domain Bacteria; phylum Spirochaetota; class Spirochaetia; order Treponematales; family Treponemataceae; genus Treponema_B. The sequence continues at coordinate 22,645 of CAUTPO010000008.1, forward strand.
ACGATGATATGGTACTGCTCCGCTATCTCGTTTTCCGCCACATTAAGCGTTTTATAGTTTGTTATTCCGGCCAGCTCCGCCTTTTTGACGATTTGCTCCAGCATTCCCGCCGAGGTGTCGGCAAAGGTTACGGTTCCCACCTTTTCGGCAAAATGAAAACCCAAAAGCCCCGTTCCGCAGCCGAAGTCCAACACGGAATCGGTCCCGTGCAGCGTAATCCGCTCTGCGATATTACGGTATATTTTTTCGGCCCTTTGTACCCGCGCTTGAGCAGCGTCCCAGTGTTCCGCTTTTTTATCGAAATATTTTGTATCCATAATTATTTATTCCTTTTGATAAAGACGATTGTATTAACAAATACGGTTTCAACGCCTTTTACCGCATTTTTAAAATGCCGCACTTATTAAACCCGTTTGACAACAAAGGTATTGAATAGGTCTATTATCTTATTTTCATTGTATCAGAATTATTACACTTTGGTAAGGGCAGAATTCCCTAAAACTGCAAGCCGACAGCCGATTATCCGTCCGGTTGCTTTTTTGCCGCAAATGTGGTATTGTAAGGCTCTCATCAAAACGACATAAAGGAGAATCTTCAGATGAATTGGTATTTAGCGGTATTAAAAAATTACGCAGGATTTGAAGGCCGAGCCCGCAGAAAGGAATATTGGATGTTTATTTTATTCAATTCTCTTTTTCTGCTGCTTGCAGGACTGGTCGATGAAGTACTGGGAAGCAAAATAATCTCTACCGTATATGCCCTTGCAGTTTTTGTTCCGTCTTTGGCTGTTTCCATACGGCGGCTTCACGATATAGGAAAGGAATGGTACTGGATGTTTATCACACTGATTCCTATTGTAGGGCCGATTTGGATGCTGATACTTAATGCAACCGAAGGTGTCCGCGGCGATAACGAATTCGGGCCTGATCCGAAAACCGAAGCATAAAAACCGTTCGGGTTTTTCGGTACGGTTTCGGGGAAGACCTAAAGGCGCCGCCCCAAACAGGCGGCACAAGTCCTTGCAGGAATTACCGGTTTTATAGAGCCGGTATTGCGATGGGTATAAAGGTTTCAGCCTTTAATCCTGCGCCGCCGATAAGCCCGCCGTCGATGTTGGGCTTTTTTAAAAGGCTTACGGCATTTTCGCCTTTCATCGAGCCGCCGTATTGAATAACGATATTTTCGCCGGCGGCCTTTCCGTACAATTCGTTTATAACACCCCGTATATATGCATGAATCGAATCGGCGTCTTCAGGGGTTGCCGTTTTTCCCGTACCGATCGCCCAAACGGGTTCGTAGGCAATCGTTACGTTTTTAAGCTCGGCGGCGCTTACGCCTTCAAGACCGCTTTTTACCTGCCGTCCGCAAACGGCTTCGGCCCGCCCCGCCTCTCTTTCTTCCAACAGTTCCCCGACGCACAAGATTACCTCAAGACCATGCTTTAAAGCAAGCCGTACCTTTTTGTTGATAAGAGTATCGGTTTCGCCGTAAACGGTTCTGCGTTCGGAATGCCCCAGAATAACGGCCTGCACGCCTAAGTCCTTGAGCTGCAGCACGGACACCTCTCCCGTATAGGCCCCGCTTTCTTCCTGTGCCATATTTTGAGCGCCGAGCAAAATATTCGAACCCTTTAACGCCTTCCCTACAGTTTCCAAAAGCGTAAAGGAGGGCGCCACCATATATTTATGCGGACCCGTTTTTAATTTTTCGGCAAACTCGCAAGCAAGGGCGAAAGCCGCCTCTCTCGTCATATTCATCTTCCAATTCGCGGCAATGTAATATTTTTTCATGTATTTTTTATCCTTATTTCAAATTCTCCAAATATGCAAGCAGAAATTTCCACGTGCGGCCCACGGAAGGAATGTTCATGTGTTCGTTAGGCGTGTGTACATCGTATAGGTTCGGCCCGAAACTGACGGCGTCAACCTCAGGCAGGGCCTTTTTCAAAAGCCCGCATTCAAGCCCCGCATGAATCGCGGTAATCAATGGCTCCTTTCCGTACAGCTGTTTGTAGGTCGCCGCCGCAATATCCCGCACCTTTGACTCGGAACTGTATTCCCATGCAGGATATTCGGAATTCTGTACGAATTGAGCGCCCGTCCTTTCAGCCTGAATCCGAATAACATCGGCAACTTCATCAAGGGCGGTTTTTACGCTGCTCCGTACCGAAATCGTAAATTTGAGCCGGCCGTCTTGTTCTTCTAAAATACCGTTATTCAAACTCGTCTGCACCAGACCCGGAATATCCAGACTCATATACTGCACCCCGTCGGGCACCATCATCATAAAATCAATAAGATTATCGGTAAGGGCGGCAGTAAACATTTCTTTTTTAGAATAAACCGTTTTTTCTGCCGTAACGGACAGGTCCTTATCCGCCGTTCTGTATTCCGCCTTTAAACCAGCTGCCGCTTCTTTTACAGCCGCTATAACCGCATCGGAATTTTCCGCAACGACTACGGCATATGCATCTTTTGCAATGGCGTTGTGTTTTGAGCCGCCTGCAATTTCTGCGATATTCAGTTTTTCACTTTTTTTAATCTGTGATAATACCCGCCCCAATATTTTAAGCGCATTAGCCCGCTGATGCTTAATTTCGATACCGGAATGCCCGCCCAAAAGCCCGCCGACGGTAATTTTTACCGCATCGTTTTTAACGGGTTCCCTTTTAATATCGAACAAAACATTTATATTAGCGCCGCCTGCACAGCTGACCAAAAAAACACCTTCTTCTTCCGAATCGATGTTTAAAAGGCGCTTTCCCTGCAAGTGTTCGCCCGTTACGGCCATCGCCCCGTCCATACCGGTTTCTTCTTCAGTAGTAATCAAAACTTCAAGCGGCGGGTGGGAAAGATTATCGGAATCGAGCAGGGTCAGGCAGTAGGCTACCGCAATGCCGTCATCGCCGCCGAGGGTTGTTTTATCTGCATACAGCATATCATCTTTTACGACAAAGGCAATCGGGTCCTTAAAAAAATCGTGGGCCGAAGAAGCCTCTTTTTCGCAAACCATATCCATGTGTCCCTGCAAAATAACGGTAGGCGAATTTTCAAAACCGGCCGTACCCGCTTTTTTTATGATAACGTTCAATGCCGAATCCTGATACACTTCCAGATTTCTGTCTTTTGCAAACTTTACCAAAAAATCGCTTATCGCTTTTTCGTTTCCCGAACCGCGCGGTATTTGCGAAATTTCATAAAACCATTTAAAAACCTCTTTGGGTTCCGTATTTTGTAAGGGGTTCATCTGCATTCCTCCATACTTCTTTGCGTAAGATATGTAAAAGTATAGTATAAAATACAAAATTTAACAAGCACACAAATAAAGTAAGCCCAAGATAAAAAAGAGCCGGAACGGAAAACCGCCCCGGCCCAAAGGAGGTAAAATTATAACTAGAGTGTGTTTTATCTTTTTATTTTCGGTGTAGAAAGCCTGTGCTTTTCCCTTATAAAATCGAACCAGAATTCTTTGGAATCCTTTGACAGCTCTGCATAAAATTCTGCAAGGTTTTTAACGTTGTTTCCGTTTACCTTTGTTATTACATCGTTCGGCTGTAAGCCCATTACCGCTGCAGGACTTTTAGTTTGAATCGAAGCGGCCGCAACACCTTTTTGGTTTTTATCCAATTCGAGGGTTTTAATAACGCGATCGTCCAGCGGCACAGGTGTAAAACCGGGCCACAGTTTCGACGTATCCGTTACGATGTTTTCATCTCTTTCGGTAATTTTTACTTTAAGAGAAATTTCTTTTTTGTTGCGGATAATTTTAAAGTCGGCCGTATCGCCCGCTTTTAAATCGCCGACAATCCTCGTAAGATCGTTTGCGCCTTTTACCTGTTTGGAATTTATTTCCGTAACAAAGTCGCCGGGTTTTATGCCGCCCTTGTCGCCGGGGGAATCCAAAAAGATATTGCTTATAAAAGCACCCTCAAGATCCTTAACCTCAAGGCTTTCTTTAAATTCGGCGTTTATTTCAAGAAGCTGTACTCCAAGCCAGCCGTATTTTATTTTGCCCGACCTAATAAAGTCTTCAATCGCATTTTTCAAATTGTTTATGGGAATCGAAAAGCCGAGCCCCTGAGAACCGCCGCTTGAAGAAACAATCCACGTATTGATACCGATTACCTCTCCGTAAATATTGATAAGCGGACCGCCCGAATTTCCCTGATTAATGGCGGCATCGGTTTGAATAAAATCGTTTATATTGTTCCTGTTCGGACCGCCCGATCGTCCCACTGCGCTTACAATTCCCTGTGTTACGGTAGAAACATAGCCGAGCGGAGCGCCGACTGCAAAGGTCAAATCGCCTACCTGTACGGTATCCGAATCGCCGAGCTTTGCAACCGGTATGTCTTTTTCGTATTCGAAAGAAACCAAGGCCGCATCTTTTCGGGTATCCGAACCGACGAGCTTTCCTTCAATTTTGTCTCCGTTATGCAAAATAACGGTAATATCTTTTGCATTACCGATAACATGCTGATTGGTAAGCGCATAATACGTTTTACCCGTTTTGCGCACGATGATACCGGAACCCAAGCCCTCAGCCTTGTATTCCCGCTCTCCGTCCTCGCCCTGCTTTTCGCCGCGCGGCTGTCCGAAAAAAAACCACGGAAAACCGAAATCGTCAGGCCGGCTTTGCACCTTTTTAAGCTCCACAACGTCCAAGGTTATAACCGACGGAAGCACAAGCGAAGTAATTTCTCTATTGGCTTTTTGTAAGCCTTCCAAAACGGAAACGGATTCCTTACTCAGCCCGTTCGACCGAGAATCGGCATAAACGGTATTTGCTTCTTCCGGCGCAACCGAACAGCCGGTGTAAAGAAAAATCAAAGCTGCAAGGGCAACCCCTAAAAATGCCGCTTCAGCCTTAAAATGTTTTTTTTGTTCAACCATCTTGTTTTGCCTCTTAGTAATATGCGGTTAAAACAATAATGTTCGGGGCAAGTTACAAACAGCACCATCTTTAAAACCTGACTAAAAACAGCCCTCTTGACTTTTTTGCGGGTTTTCACTATTATAAGACTTCTGTTTCGGGCAATAGCGCAGTTGGTTAGCGTACAAGTCTGGGGGACTTGGGGTCGGCGGTTCAAATCCGCCTTGCCCGACTTTTTCAGCCAATCGAAAAATTTCACCGTCATCACAAAAATACCTTACTTTAGCCCTTAAAATCCGGCTTGTTTTTTTTCAAAAAAAAGATTACTGTACAAAAATGGCAAATCCGAAACTTTTCAGAATGATCGACAAGGCCGTATTCGACTACAAAATGATAGAAGAAAACGACCGCATTTTGCTCGCCGCTTCGGGCGGAAAGGATTCTACAGCCTTGGCGGAATATTTTTCGATGCGCTTAAAGCGGCCCTCACCCCAATTCGCGATACACGCCATGCACATTTCAACCGATGTTGCCCCGCCTTTTTCACCGGCAATTGCACAAAAATTTGAACAATGGAATATTCCGCTTACGGTAAAGTCCGTTTCGGTTTTGGAAAGATTAAAACCGGACAAGAAAATGAATTGCTGGTGGTGTTCCGCCCAGCGCCGCACGGAGTTGAACAAATTTGCAGCAGAAAACGGATACAACAAAATTGCGCTGGGGCACCACCTCGACGATATTTTGGAAACCTTACTTATGAATTCCCTGCAAAAAGGGATATTGGCAACCATGCCGCCCGTACTGAAATTCCAAAAATATCCTGTAACGATTATCCGTCCGCTTTGCTTTGCCGACTTACCTGCAATTATAAAACATACGGAAAAAAGCGGCTATATTTGTTCTACGTGCACCTGTAACTTTCAGGAAAATTCCGCAAGAAAAACGGCCCGAAGCCGCCTCGAAAGGCTTACGGGCGGGGCGTACGGTTTAAAAATGAATCTTTTTAATTCGCTAAAACACATCTTACCCGAATACCTCCCTTAAAAATAAGCATCCGCAGAAAATATCAATTTTCGAGGAATGCTTATTTTCTGCCGTGCCGTTTCGGAATGAAATAAGAAACGGCAGAAAATAAGGCAGTTTTCTCCGCATAAAAAAATTGAGTTCGCCTTTCGGCGAACTCAAAAATCAAATTAGTAATACAAAGGAGTAAATTAAGAAAAAACTAAACTTTTTTTGTAACAAAATCGCTTTTTAAACATCGGGAACACATTCTTATCGTAATGATTCGGCCGTCAATTTCCGTTTTTACTTTGACCAGATTGGGCTTCCACGTTCTTTTTTTATGAATCTTGGATTTACTTACTGAATTGCCCGATACGGTACCTTTTCCGCAAATCTCGCATATTCTTGCCATAAAAACACCTGCCTTTAAAAGGGCTGACCGCGAATCGATCAGCCTTATCGGATTAGCTCCCCCGCGCGGGTTCGAACCACGGACCCAGTGGTTAACAGCCACTTGCTCTGCCTGCTGAGCTACAGGGGAAAGAAGTTCTTTATAAGAACACATGGCTATGGTACAGTATTTTACACAAAATGTCAATAGAAAAAACCGGCTTTTTCCAAACTTTTGTTTCAAGGACGCCGAAGAACAGGCGGAATATACAACCGCGGTTTTCCGTATTTTCTCTTATTGATCGTCGGCTTTCGAAACAAAGGTCGTAAAATGCGGCAAAAACAGCAGCGGCACGGTTCCGATAGGCCCGTTTCTTTGTTTTGCCAAAATAAGTTCGGTGGCAATTGCCTTAGTTCCGTCCGAGCCCGTTTCTTCCCGTTCGCGGTGCAAAAACATTACGACGTCGGCGTCCTGTTCGAGCGAACCCGATTCGCGGATATCTGCAAGACCGGGACGTTTTCCTTCGGCATCACGGGTCAGCTGGGAAAGGGCAATAATCGGAATATTCAGTTCCCGTGCAAGCCCCTTTAAAGAACGCGAGATTTCAGCAATTTGTTCATGGCGCGGAATGGCCGCATTTTCACCTGTTATAAGCGTAAGATAATCGATAAAAATGATCTTGACGTTATAGGGCGGCCCGCACAGTTTTCGCGTTATTGCACGCAGATCCAAAAGTTTCATATTCGGCATATCTGCAAGATAAAAAGGAGCCTCGTACAAGGCACCGCAGGCAACTGCCAGTTTATTCAAGTCGGAGGCGCTTAAATTCCCCGAACGCATTTTGTTGGAATTGATTTTTGCATGTGCGGCCAAAAGACGCTGCACAAGCTGCATAGAAGACATTTCAAGCGAAAAAAAGGCAGTCGGTATCTTTTTATTTATCGAAATATAACTTGCCATGGTCATTGCAAGGGCTGTCTTACCCACAGAAGGCCGCGCCCCGATTATTATGAATTCGGAATTCTGAAAACCGTAGGTCAAGCCGTCCAAATTTTCAAGTCCGCATGGAATGCCGGTATACTCTCCCTTTTTTTCGTTCATTTTTTCGAGAACTTCGATCGTGTTGAAAATAATTTCCGAAAGCGGCTTAAAGGTCGCAGAGTTGCCCGCATCGGTCAGTTCGAAAATGTTTTTCTGGGCTTCTTCCAAAATGGTTCGGCTTTGCACGGTATCGTCAAAAATATCGGCCGAAATTTTACCCGAAATTTTTAGAAGATTCCGTTTGATATAGGCTTCCAAAACGATTTTGACGTAATAGTCGATGTTGGCGGAGCTGGGTACGGAATCCGTAAGCGAAGCAACGTAACCTGCCCCGCCTGCCGCATTCAGCTCATCAGAAGAACGCAAAAAATCGGTTAAAATAAGAATATCGGCCCGCTGTCCCTGAGCGTCGAGCCCGCAAATCGCCTTATAAATTTTTTGATGTTGCGGAGAATAAAAGGCTTCGGGCGTCAAAACCGTCCGCACCGCACTGAGGGCGTCGGGATCGAGGAGCAGAGCACCCAAAACGGCCGTTTCTGCTTCCGGATTATTGGGCGGTATTTTGGTTTTTAAAGCTCTTGTGTTATCCATAAAATGTCCTGTCGATATGTGCTTAAAAAGGAAAGAAACTAGACCTGTTCGATAACTGTGTTTTCGAACAGGTCGACGAGTTCTAAATCGTACAAATAGCACGATTTAGAACATCGCATTTCAAGGTAAT
>CAUTPO010000009.1:0-29409 GCA_963540475.1 uncultured Treponema sp.
GTGATAAGAAATTCTCTTTTGCTTTTTCGTCCTCGCTGAATAAATCGACGAACACCGAGTCTTTGTATTTTCTGTTTGCGGTACTCATAACTATACCCTCTGCTTTTATACACCGCTATGGATGACAACGGTTCCAGCATTACGATGTTTTGAGCTTTGCTCAAAACTCGAAGTCAAAGACTGTACACGGATGTACAGTCTTTGATGATCGACAAAACCTGAGTCCTTATATCTGCGGTTGTGTTTTGCCATACTCCCTCTTTAAAAAAGCGGAGAACAATTTATCAAAAAAGCATGCCGCTTTTAGGGGTATTATAGCACAGCCGATGTAATTTTAGAAGATGTAATATTGATAAATATCGGAAACCAAGTTTTAGGCGTTTTAGTCAGCAATTCTTTCTGCAAAATGCTGTTTTTACTGTTTTTGCTGCAAAAACAGTAAAATTATTAAAGAAATGCGATTCTTTTTAAGAATTGATTTTCGTGGATTTTTTACGAGAGTTATTGACATAAAATTTGAATCTTCTTATTCTGTCTTGAAAATATATGGAATATTTACAACGGATGAATCCGGCGCCTTTGCAAACGGAAGAAAGCCCGCACCGGGCTGTTTTGGTTTTTACCGACATCCGTGTGCCGCGGAAAGGGGCGGAGCAAAGCCTTTTTCGAGCGGAAGACCTGCGCCGGCTTGCCTTACAAAGTATGGAAGAAAGCGAATTGCGCAGTTTGACGGCTGCGGTTTTTGTGCACCCTGAATCGTCGGTACGGTTTAAAATTGCAAAACCGAATCCTGCAACCCTCATCGGATCGGGACAGCTTAAAAAACTTGCCGAAGCGGCGGCCGCGGCAAAGGCCGATATCATCGTTTTTAATGCCGACATAAGCCCTCGCATTCAGCGGAACCTCGAAGCGGCCTTAGACCTGTGCGTCATCGACCGCCGCGAAGTTATTATCCGCATTTTTGCGGACAGGGCCGAAACCCGCGAGGCGGTTTTGCAGGCACGCCTTGCCCGCTTGGAATACTCGATGCCGCGCCTTACGCGGCGGTGGATTGCGCTGGAACAGCAGCGGGGCGGTGTAAAAGGTTCCCGCGGCTCAGGTGAAAAAAGGCTTGAGCTCGACAAAAGGCGGCTCCGTGCGGAAATTGTCCGGTTAAAGAAAGACATCGAAAAGGTAAGAATGCAGCGGAGCCTGCGCCGCAAAAGCAGAATGACCGGCGGTCAAAAAATCGGGGCGGTCGTGGGCTACACAAACGCGGGAAAATCTTCGCTTTTAAAAAAACTGTCGGGAACCGACATCTTTGCAGAAGACAAACTATTTGCAACCCTCGACGCCGAAACCAGAAAAATCTACCTGCCGGACGGAACCCGCTTTTTGCTGACCGACACCGTCGGCTTTGTAAGCGGCTTACCGCACCAACTCATCGATGCCTTCCGTTCCACCTTGGAAGAAGCCTCTCTTGCCGATTTTTTGCTGATCGTATGCGACGCGTCCCACCCTGCGGTGTCGGAATGCCTGTCTGTCACGGAAACGATTTTGGAAGAATTACACTGCGGCGAAAAAACAAAACTGGTTGTAATAAACAAAACGGACAGCGTCTTCGATTCCGCAGAAATTGCAAAAATAAAGGCCCGATACCCCGATTCGGCCGAAATTTCGCTTAAAACCGGTGCCGGTCTTGACGCACTTAAAACCCGCCTTTCAAAATTAGTCAAAAAAGAAAATACCGCAACTTTCTAAACCTCTCACAAATAAAACCGAAAATCTAAGAAAGTTAACCCCGCAAAAATCGATACCATACATGTATTTTGCAAAACGGAGGTTTTCTTTTTAGTTAAACCTGTTCGGAAACTTCAGTTTCGGAGTAGGTCTATTGATAGCCGGTTTTGCCTACCCGTAAAACCGGCATACCGTAAGTCATGAGGAGGTTCTATATGCAGGCGGTTGAACTTAATTTGCAGCCGTATCGGGTTCCCGAAGCGGAAAATCCCGATAAGCCTAAGGCCGCAAACAAAACTGATGCAGAACCTGTCGGAAACGGAGATTCATTCCTGGCAATGGTGAAAAAACTGATTGCCGGCTCCAAGGACGGAAGCACAGAGTCTTTTGACGTAAAAATGCAAAAGCAGGAGACTCAAGAGGAAACAGGGGTGCAGAATTTACAGGATTTTCCCGCGCCGGAAAAACCGGGTAAAATCAAAACGGAAAAAAACAAAGACACCGATTTACAAACCGTAAAAAAAGACGGAAAAGCGGCGCTTTTGTCCGTACAGGATAAGGACGGTGCGGCAAAAGGCGGAAAAACCGAAATCGGCCGAACGGCGCAGGACGTAAAAGACATAAAGATAGGCTTTGCGGAAGAGGTAGAGATTAAAAACCTTATTCCGCAGGAAATCAATGCGGAGGAAAAAATAGCGTTTTTTCAGGAAGACGGCGTAAAAGATCTTGAAAAGCCTGAAAAGAAGAAAGAGAATAAAAACTCCGAAAACCTTTTAGGAATCGGTTCCAATGCCTTTTTGACAAAAGCGGAAAGGAAAGACGCAAGTAAAAAGAGCTCCGAGGTTTCGGAGAAGGACATAAAACCGAAAAAGCCCGCAGCCAAACAGGGTAAGCCCGTCATCAACGTGGAAGACCTGCGCCTTAAAACGGAGATGCAGTCCGATGCTTCCGTGCACAAGGCCGGCCTTGATTCGAGGGTCGAAACCGATAATTCCGTCGATATGGTCGTCGATTTCAGGGGGCGTGTACAGGACGCTTCGGGCGGAAAAGATTCCTTGCAGTTTACGGGAGAGAGCCGCAAGGCGGGTCAAAATTTTTCCGCGCTGCTGGCACAGGAAATACGGGATACAGCAGCCGACTTTGTGCAGGCCGGTAAAATTGTTTTGCGTGACAACAATGCAGGCGAAATACGGTTGCAGCTGCGGCCTGAAAATTTGGGTAACGTCAAAATTCACCTGACACTCGGCGAGGATAAAAAGGTGAACGGCACGGTTACCGTTGCAACAAAAGAGGCTTATGAGGCTTTTGAAGAAAACCTCGATAATTTGGCAAAAGAATTTGAAGAAAACGGCTTTTCCGCCGCCGAATTCAGTTTAAGCTGGTCGGATTCTTCTTCAAAAGAGTCTTTCGGACAGGATTTCGGTTTTGACGATAATTTCTTTGTTAAAAATGACGGCAAAGATGTAAGGCAGGCCGAAAAAACCGCCGATAAGTTACATGTATACGGCTATGTCTACGGTTCTACGGTAGATCTTTTGGCTTAAAGAGGCAAGAATATGCAGGTAAATAATGTAAATCAGGCAGTAAATGCCATTACCGAACGGGCGAAGATGATGGAAAATGCGAATTTCGAAATGAGCCCCGAAGAAAAGGCCCGTTTGGAGCTTGAGGTAAATACCTTAAACAAGCAAAATTTCCCCGAAAACAGGGTTCCCAAACAGGAGCTCGGCAAGGATGATTTTCTTCAGCTTTTGATAGCGCAGCTGACGCATCAAGATCCGACTTCTCCTATGGAAGATACGCAGTTTATCGGGCAGATGGCGCAGTTTTCATCGCTTGAACAAATGACCAATATGAATAAAAATTTTGCAGCCCTTTCCGATATGCTGACCGGCTCTTCGGCCGTTAATATGGTCGGAAAAAAAGTCGATTTGGACTTGGGTTCTTCGGTTCTTTCGGGCTATATTTCCGCGGCAACGCGCGGATCGAATCCGGAAGTTATGGTAAACGGTAACTGGTACGGCTGGTCTGCCGTTAAAACAATTTATGCAGAATAAACAACAGGGGGCATTATTATGATGAGATCTTTATTTTCCGGCGTTTCCGGAATGCAAAACCACCAAACAAGAATGGACGTTATCGGCAACAACGTTGCCAATGTCAACACCACTGGTTTTAAACGCGGCAGGGTTAATTTTCAGGATTTGATTTCGCAGCAGTTAAGCGGCGCGTCAAGACCGACCGAAGATTTGGGCGGCGTAAACCCGAAAGAAGTCGGCCTTGGTATGATGGTCGCCAGTATCGATACGATTTTTACACAAGGCGCCTTGCAGACGACCGGTGTAAATACCGACATTGCCATTCAGGGTAACGGCTTTTTCGTGTTAAAGGACGGGGATAAGAGCTTTTATACCCGCGCCGGTGCCTTCGGTGTGGACAGGGAGGGAACGCTCGTAAACCCCGCAAACGGGATGAGGGTACAAGGCTGGATGGCGGAAGAAGCCGACGGTTTTCGGATTATCAACACCTCCGGTCAGACCGAAGACCTTATTATTCCGATAGGGCAAAAAATTGATGCAAAGGCAACGGCGACGGTAAATTACGCCTGTAACCTCGATAAAAGGCTGCCTGAACTGCCTGAAAATGCGAATAGGGCGCAGACCCTGCAATCTACGTGGTCTACCGAATTCAAGGTATACGATACCTTCGGCGAGGCACACGAGCTGCAAATCGATTTTACCCGCGTTCCCGGAGAACAAAACGCATGGAATGCGACCGTAACCGTGGACCCGACGAATCCCGACGGAACTGCAACGGCCGCAGGTATCGGTACGACCGACGGCACGGGCAACACCTTTGTCGTCCGTTTCGACAACAACGGGCATTTAGCGTCCGTAACCGACACGGCCGGCAACGTTACCGCTCCTGCTGGACAGGTTTTGGTACAGGTCGCCTACGATGTTACCGGTTCGGCCCCCGATGATGCAGGCGCCTTGCAGCGTCACGTTTTCGACATCAATTTGGGAGAAATCGGAACGTCCCGAAACACCATTACGCAGTTTTCCGACAAGAGCACCACGAAGGCATACGAACAAGACGGCTACGGAATGGGCTATCTTGAAAACTTCAGGATCGATCAAAGCGGCGTAATCACAGGCGTTTATTCCAACGGCGTACGGCAGGAAATAGGCCAAATCGCTATGGCGAGCTTTGCGAACCAGGGCGGGCTTGAAAAAGCAGGCGAAAACACCTACGTTCAGTCCAACAACTCCGGCGCTGCGAATATTTCGGTTTCCGGAACCGTCGGAAAGGGCAAGCTGATCGGCGGCACCTTGGAAATGAGTAACGTCGATTTGACCGACCAGTTCGTCGATATGATTGTAACACAAAAAGGTTTTCAGGCAGGTGCAAAAACAATTCAAACTTCCGATACAATGCTTGAAACGGTCTTGAACCTTAAACGATAATGTGATATAATTATAGGTGTTTTTTATGATACAGGTAACGCGGTTAAACGGGTCTAAATATTGGGTTAATCCTCACCAAATTGAAACAATCGAATGTAATCCCGACGTTACCCTGCAGATGCTTTCGGGTAAATTTTACGTTGTAAAAGAAAGCCCGGAAGACATCATCAATGCAATAACCGCTTACCGCCGTAAAATCGGCATTTTTAAAAATGAGTTATAATAAAAAGGGGAAAGCATGGATATAGCATCATTTATAGGTATATTTGGAGGTTTGGGAGTTGTAGCGTTCGGTGCTATAATCGGCGGTTCTGCCGGCGGTCTTATAAATATTCCTTCAGTATTTATTACTCTCGGCGGCTCTTACATGTGTTTGTTTTTAACTTATCCTCTGTCATACACTATAGGTATTTTTAAAGTTATGGGCCGGGTTTTTAAAGTTACCGACTACGGCGAAAAAACCCTCGTTCAGCGCTTTGTAGCCCTTTCCGAAAAAAGCCGCCGTGCGGGACTTCTTGCTTTGGAAGAAGAAATAGAAGACTTTGAAGACGCCTTTATGCGTGCGGGTTTAAGAAACGTCGTTGACGGTATCGACGGCGATGCTATTCGAATGCTGATGGAAAACGAGCTGAACCAGCTTGAAGAGCGGCATAATTCGTGGATTTCGGTCGTAAACGCATGGGCAACCCTTGCTCCCGGTTTTGGTATGTTGGGTACGGTTATCGGGCTTATTGGTATGTTGCTGAACCTTGAAGATAAAAGTGCCTTGGGACCGAATATGGCGACAGCTCTTGTTACTACCCTTTACGGATCACTGCTTCAAAACTGGCTTTTTATTCCTATAGCTTCAAAATTAACCTATCAAAATAATATGGAAGTAAAGGCTAAGGAAATGGTTATAGAAGGAGTTTTGGCAATTCAGGCGGGAGATAACCCGCGTATCTTGGCTCAAAGGCTTATTACCTACTTAAAACCTGCCGATCGAAAAGCCATAGAGGCGGAAGTATTAAAGGATTAATATGGCACGACGTAAAAAAGGAGGCGCAACCGCTGCCGGAAGCGGATGGCTTACAACCTATGCGGATATGGTTACCCTTATGCTCTGCTTTTTCGTTATGCTTTTTGAGCCTACGGAAATAGATACGACAACTTTGCAAACCTTATCCGCCTCGATAAGCGGCGACCCGACAGGCGGCGGACAATCCGTTTCTGCAGGCAGGCTTGCCGATCTGGGTAATATCGTAAACTCTCTACCTTCGATGGAAAAGGGAAAAATGCTCGCGGCGGCTTTGAAAAAAGCGGTGTCGCTCTTTGCGCCGGAAATCAAAACAAACAAAATTGCGGTCACCAGCGATGAGCGGGGACTGGTCATTAGCCTTGCTTCCGACGTTTTTTTCTATCCGGGAACGGCAGAACTGAATATTGCAGAATCTCGGGATGTACTTTTAAACCTTGCCCAGTTTTTGTCGGCGGAAGACCTTGCCGAGCGGCGTTTTAGAATAGAAGGGCATACGGATTCGGGGACAACCGATCCGTCCGTTTGGAAGAGTAATTGGGAATTGTCTACGGCACGGGCTGTAAATGTTTTACATAACTTAACCGACTTCGGGGCTCAAGAATCCCGATTTTCGGTGGCCGGCTATGCCGATACGCGTCCTATTTTTTCCAACGATACGGCGGAAGGGCGGGCTTATAATAGAAGGGTTGACGTTATTATTCTGGACGAAGGTCATTTTTAATGGTATAATGCGGAAACTACCCTTGCAGTTTTACTGCAATATATAGTATAAAGATTACAGTATAAAAGAAAATAGTACAAGAGGAGAAAATTATGGCTGATAACGACTTAATGGACGACAATGATGATATGCAAGATGATTCTTCATCTTCCATGAAGCCCAAAAGAGGCGGCGGTCTTATTCCTATGCTTATAAAATGGGTAGCTATTGTTTTGGCTGCATTGATATTTATTGTTACGGTTGTCGTAATTACAATGAATATCCGCGAAAAAAAAGGCCGATCGCATTCCGAATATCCGGTTTCCGAAGAATACCGCGATTCACGGGACGTTTTGCAGTGGTATCAGGCTATCGGTGTTTTGCGCATTCAGACGGCCGAAAGAATACCGGCAACGCTGATTGTGGATGTCGCCTTGGGATATACGAATAACGATAAGTCTACGCCGCAGGAGCTTTCCGCCCGTAAGGTCGAAATAATCGACTTTTTGCGCTCGTACTTTAGAAATAAAACCGTAGCGGAATTACGGCAGGAAGAAAAAATCAAAATCGAAATACGAAACGAAGTAAACGATAACATATTAACAAAAAATAAAATAAAGGATGTGCGTTTTACCCAGTATGACATAGTCGAACAGTAAACCGCTTAGGAGAGTCATGACAGAAGTTCTTTCGCAAGATGAAATTGATCAACTTCTCACCGCAATAAGCTCAGGCGATACGGAGACAGAGGATTTTAAATCCATAAACGATGCCCGCAAGATCAAAATTTACGACTTTAAGCGTCCGGATAAATTTTCCAAAGAGCAAATGCGTACTGTACAGATGATGCACGAAACATTTGCCCGTCTTACAACGACTACACTTTCCGCCCAGCTGCGAAGCATGGCTCACGTTCATGTTGCGACAGTAGAACAGCTTACCTACGAAGAGTTTATACGATCAATACCTACGCCTACAACATTGGCAATTATCAATATGGATCCGTTACGGGCAAATGCCGTTTTGGAAATAGACCCTGCAATTACCTTTTCGATCATCGACCGTCTGTTTGGCGGAAAGGGTGAGGGGACGAAGGTTCAGCGTGAGCTTACCGAAATCGAAAACTCGGTTATGGAAGGCGTTATCGTCCGTATTTTGGCGAATATGCGCGAAGCGTGGACGACGGTTATCGACCTGCGCCCGCGGCTTGGGAACATAGACACAAACCCGCAATTCGTTCAAATCGTAACCCCGTCGGAAATGGTTCTTTTGGTAACCCTCGAAACAAAGGTCGGCGAAGAAGAAGGTATGATGAATATCTGTCTTCCGTATATCACCCTCGAGCCCATTATTTCAAAACTTTCAACCCAATTCTGGTTTTCGTCGGTACGCAGGGCTTCTACGGGGCAGTATGCTGCGGCCATTAAGGAAAAACTTTCGACTGTCGATGTGGATATGATCGCGGAAATCGGTTCTTTGGACGTTTCGGTGCGCGAGGTTTTAAAACTCAAAAAAGGCGATGTCGTGCGGCTGCCGAGTGTTCATGTGGGCGATCCTTTTAAACTGACCGTCGGCAGCAGGCCGAAATTCCTATGCCAGCCGGGGGTAAAAGGTAATAAGGTTGCCGTTCAGATTTTGGAAAAATTAGAAGATATCAGCAGCGATGAATTTGAAGAATTATCATCGGAAGGAGACGATTTGTATGAGTGATGGTTCGATTTCTCAAGATGAAATAGATGCCTTGTTATCCGGTGTAGGGGGCTCAGGCGGGGCTCTTGCAGGCGGTGCTGCAGGCGAAAAACTTTCAAGCTTTAAACAAAGTGCTTTGGCCCAATTCGTTAACGGGAATACTCCGGGGCTTGCCTCCAATTTGGAGTCGATGACGGGAAAAACCGTTACCGTTTCGGAGCCTGTAATCGAATTAACGGGCCGCGACACTCTTTTGCAAAAAGTCTCCGAGATGGCAGTTGCGACGCTGGTTGATTTTTCGGGTGCCATTGAAGGGGATCATGTGTTCGTGATGTCCCCCGACTTTGCAAAAAAGATAGTAAGTCTGGTCAATCACGAAGAAAATACCGATATAGACGATATGGGGCTTTCGGTAATAAGCGAAACCGTTGCCCAGTATGTGGGGGCCGAGCTTACGGCATTGGAAAGTGCTGGGTTGAAAGGCGGTGCTTCCGAACCCTCCGAATCCTTGCATGTGCCTAAGGCTATGATCAGGCTGCCGCAAAGGAACTTTATCGGTATCACCTACGATATCAAAATAGATGATGCGTCTTATCCGATGTGGGAAATAATTTCGGAAAATGCCGCAAATTCAATCGTAAATGCTATAGCCGGCCCGGATCCTGCCGAAAATGATAATGGGGCGCAAGCTGCAAATACCGCACAGGGTGCAGGCGGCGCGCAAACCGCAAATTCGATGCAGGGGACAACTATGCAAAATACAGGCGGTGCCGGAATGCAGGGACAATATATGCCTCAAGGAGGAATGCAAATGGGAATGCCTCAGACAGGTATGGGTACAAATGTTCAGTCGGTTCAGTTTCCTCCTCTTCAAGGTTTTTCGACCCAAGAAGAACAGGGAAACATCGGTCTTATCATGGACGTTTACATGGAGATGACCGTAGAACTTGGAAGAACAAAAAAGATGATAAAAGAAATCCTCGGAATGGGCGAGGGGCATATTATCGAGTTGGATAAACTTGCCGGTGAGCCCGTCGATGTTCTGGTAAATCATAAACCGATAGCCAAGGGCGAGGTTGTGGTTATCGAAGAAAGTTTTGGTGTCCGTATTACCGAAATATTATCGCCTGGGGAGCGCATAACGGATATTTAAAATTTCTATTCGGGTGGGGGAAGATGAAATTATACTCTTACAGAAAATTGATATTTTCCGTATTGATTTCGGCTGCTGCTTTGTGTATGCAGGCTCAAACGGTCAAGGACGATAAAAATTCCATACCGGACGAAAGCGGGCTTTTTTTGGACGGCCGGACGGATACCGGTGAAAAAAACGGACAAAATGCTCCCGCAGCGGAAACGCAGCCCGAACAATCGGCCGGACGGGGCCGGACGGGG
The DNA here is from genome assembly GCA_963540475.1 of uncultured Treponema sp. Lineage (GTDB taxonomy): Bacteria > Spirochaetota > Spirochaetia > Treponematales > Treponemataceae > Treponema_B. The sequence continues at coordinate 9,989 of CAUTPO010000009.1, forward strand.
CTTGATAATGCGGTGGGTAGCCGGAGAACTTCGGTTACCGGCAGCCTGTTTCAGCTTTTTGCGGCCCTGCTGGTTGTCTGCGGATTGGCCTATGTCGTTCTTAAATTTTTAAAAAAGTCGTCGAAATTTTACGGTACGGAAGACCCGTATTTAAAAAACGTTGCTTCAATCAGTATTGCACAAGGCAAAAGCATTCACGTAATTACCTTAGGCGATAAGGCGTATATAATAGGCGTTACGGATTCCGCAGTGAATAAAATAGGCGAGGTTGAGGATAAAGATCTTGTCGATGCGATGAATTTGGAAAGCAGCAGGAAAAACGCCTCGCCCAAAAAGGATTTTGCTTCCGTTTTGGCTTCTTTTATTCCTTCGATAAGGCGGGAAAAACAGGATATTATCGACAAGGATTTTTTTGCTTCCCAACGGGAGCGGTTGAATAATGCCGCTCAAACAAGAGCCGATCGGGAGGAAACGCCGTGAAAAAGAAATTTTTTTTAATCCTGCTTTTGGCCGTTACCGTTTTTTCTTCCGTTACCGTTGCGTATGCGCAAGACAGGAATTTTCCGGACGGCTCTTCTTCCGGCAGAACGGATAACGATCCCGAACGTCAGGCCGGCCGTATTCCCTTTATCAATTTTTCCATACGGGAACCTTCGTCCAATAAAGATGTCGCGTTTTCCGTCCAGCTTTTAATTTTTATAACTCTTCTTTCCATTGCGCCGAGTTTAATGCTGTTAATGACCGCTTTTTTGCGGCTAAGCATTGTTTTGGACTTTGTAAAAAGGGCCCTATCGCTACAGCAGGTACCGCCTACGCAGGTATTAAACGGAATCGCTTTTTTTCTGACGCTGTTTATAATGTGGCCGACTTTTTCACAAATTTACAATAATTCGTTCAAACCGATGTCCGACGGGCAAATTGGGATAGAGGAAGCGTACCGCGAAGCGGAAAAGCCGATCCGTTATTTTATGTATCGGCAGATGCAAAACGATCCGACCCATATCAGGACCTTTATGGCGATGGCGCGGCTTGAAAAACCGAATACCCTTGCCGACATTCCGACGCATATTTTGATTGCCTCTTTTATTTTGCACGAACTTACCATCGCCTTTCAGATCGGTATATTTTTGTATTTGCCCTTTATCATAATCGATATGATTGTCGCCAGTATTTTGATGTCGATGGGTATGATTATGCTCCCGCCTATTCAAATTTCGATGCCGTTTAAGCTGATTCTTTTTGTAATGGTTGACGGCTGGGGCCTTTTATTCGGCAAATTGTTCGAATCGTTTTTATAAAAGGTTTTAAAAAGAAGCGTTCGAAAAATTGTAAGTTTTTCGAGGGTTTGAGGGGCTTTGTAAACTGCGGTATAAATCAAGAAGAAAAAAAGAGGATAGATTTATCTGTAATGCGGTTTCGGGCTATTTTGTTTGTGCGTACGCCTTATTTAAAAGCTCTGCCGCATATTTGTTTTCGGGGTATTTTTCGGCAACGTACTGGAAAATTCTGACTGCTTCTTCCGTCCGTTTAAAGTGCATTTGTAGGATTCCTTCAATCAAATATGATTCGGGATTGATTCCGAATGATTTGCGGGCGGCCTGCAGCAGGTTTAAGGCCGTTTTTGTTTGAGCCATCTTATCCAGACAAAACACCAGATTATGCAGTAAAATCCGTTCTTCGGGTTTTGCTTTGAGCATTTTTCCGTACAAGATTGCCGCCCTTTGATATTGGCCTGCCTTTCGCCGAAACAAGGCGAGTTCGGGTGTAAAGTTTGTGCGGGGTGCTTGCCCCATCAAGATTTCGAGCTGATCGGCCGCTTCTTCCCATTTGGCCTGTTTTTCCAAAAAAAGAACAAAGTCCCTGCGGATATATATGTTTTTATTCCATTTAGCAAGATATTTTGTATACGCGGTGTAGGTTTTGCGGTTTTTGTGCAGGGCCTCGTAGCAGGCGATTTTTCCGATGGCGGCTTCTTCGCTGCTGGGATTCAGCTGCAAGGCCTTTTCGTACCAGTTTAAGGCAAGGTCGGCCATATCGAGTTTTACGTAGACGCAGCCGAGGGCGTTAAAAACGGCGGAATCGGTTTTTCCGTTTTGGATTAGGGCTTGAAGATGGGGTAAAACTTCTTCGGGCGGGTTGTCAATGTGGGCGGCCGTTATTATTTTGTAATAATAGATGTCGCCGGGATCGCATACGGCTTCGGCACGGAGGATTGCCTTACTCAGGTCTTTCCAGCGGAAGTTTTCCTGTAAGGTGAGCATTATTCCGTAGTGAGGGTAGGGGTTTTCGGGGGCGTTTTTTATTGCGTTTTTATAGTGGTTTAAGGCCGCCCGTGTGTTGCCCAGTTTCCGTTGAGCTTCCGCCGCCAAAAGCCGTATTTCGGCATCGCTTCCAAAGGAGCGGATATAGACCCGTGCAGCATAGGCAGCTTTTGAAAATTCGCCGTTTTCTAAGTGTTTTTTTACGGCCCCGAGGGCAACGAATTGTCCCGTCAGCTTGTTTTCGGGTAGTTGTATGCCTGCCTGTGTAAGATATTCCGCCGCTTCCGCCGTATCGCCCATTTCAATTTTTATCAAGGCAGGGTACAGTTTTAGAGCTTTGTCGTCGGGAGCAAAGTCTGCTGCGGCCTTATACTGCAAAAAGGCTTCTTTTAAAAGTCCCTGCATTTTTAAGGCTTGGGCCAGATAGAGCCGCGGAACGACTCCGTCAGCCTTGTTTTTGATGACAAAGGAAAGCATTTGCCGCGCCATATCGGGATTACCGCCTTTCAGTTCGTGTACTGCTTCTACAAAAAGCGCATTCAGATAACCGTTATTAAGACGGGGATCGGCGGGGCTAAGTTTTAGGGCTTTTTCGAATACTGTGCGGGCCTTGCGGGCTTTTTTTCCTTTAAGATAGGCGAAGCCGAGTATTGCCATGGCATCCGCTGAGCGGGGATTGAGGCTAAGGCTTTTTTCGAGACAGCGGGCTGCTTCATTAAAAAAGCCCGCACAAATATAGGTTCTGCCCAAAAAAAAGAAGCCTGACGGGGATGTGGGGCATTGTTTTATATAGGCCTTTCCGTAAGCGGCGGCGCGTCCGTAATTTTTTTCGGCTGTCCATGCGCGGGAAAGATACAGATAGATTTCGGGAATTCCTTTTTTGCCGCCGTTAAAAGGCGGATCGGTTTCGGCCAAGCCCTGCGCCGCTAAATCTTCTAAAATACAAATGGCGGTTTTATAATCCCGTTTTTTTCCTGCCGTTACGGCCTTGGCAAAGAGCGCTTTTACGGACTCGGCCATACCTGCTAATGTTTACCGGCTTGAACCAAGGTTACGGCGGACGTTGTAATAATATCGTCTACCGAACAGCCCCGCGAAAGGTCGGATATCGGCTTTGCAAATTCCTGCAAAAACGGCCCGAAAGCTTCGGCTCCGGCTATTCTTTCTACCAGTTTATAGCCTATATTGCCTGAACCCAGATCGGGGAATATCAGCGTGTTGGCCTTGCCTCTTACGGGCGAATTGGGCGCTTTTTTGTTCATAACATCGGGAACAATGGCGCAGTCCAACTGCATTTCGCCGTCGAAAATAAAGTCGGGCTGTCTTTCTTGCAGAATTTTTACCGCCTCTCTTACGCGTAAGATGTTTTCATCCTTATATCCGCCCGATCCCTTTGTCGAAAACGATAACATTGCGACGATCGGTTCGGCTCCCGTAAAAATTCTGCAACTGTGGGCCGCGGAACAGGCTATGTCAGCGAGCTGTTCGGCCGTGGGTTCGGGATTTACCGCGCTGTCGGAAAAGATGAATAGGCCGTTGACGCCGAGGCTCGGGTTTTTTGTGTCAACCAAAAAGCACGAGGAAGCGGTTTTTTTGCCCGGCGTGGTTCCGATGACCTTTAAGCCCGTTCTTAATACATTTGCCGTTGTGTTAAATGCTCCGGCAACCAAGGCGTCCGCCTTTTCCTGCATCAACATCATAGCGCCGAAGCCGAGAGACTTGCTCATTTCGGCGCGGGCTTCTTCGATCGTCATTCCTTTGGATTTTCGTTTTTCGTAATATGAGTCGGTAAACACTTCCAGCCATTTTGATTGGGCCGGATCGATTATTTTGATTCCTTCAAGATCGACCCCGACGGCCGAGGCTGCGGCCTTGACCTCATCGGTATTGCCGATCAAAAAAAGCTCGGAAGCGATTTTTCCGTCGATAATGGCTCGGGCTGCCTTTAATGTCCTTTCTTCGGTACCTTCGGGAAGGACAAGGCGGTTGGCGTATTCCTGAGCCTTCTTTTTCATTTCTTGAACAAAACCCATATTTTAACTCCTAGATATTATTACAATGCCGTTTTATATGGATTGCGCAAGCGTTTAACCCGAGTTAAGTCCATGTAAAACAAAAAATCGTAAATTTAAAGTATATATTCGGAAAATCTTCGCAATATGCCTTTGAAAATTTCCCTCCGACTAAGATTACCGAATTCTGCCTGCAAAACAGCAGCGCGGACATTATGCAAACGATAACCTTTAATGTAAGCATCTTATCACATTTTTAAGTTTATGTCTAGTTTAAAAGAAATTGAAGTTGAAACCTATGGCCGGCTTTGCCGTTCTCTTCAAAGACCTTACTCACATTGACGGTGCGGGTAAGACTTACCTGTTTGAGCGCTTAAAATACAGGCGTTTATCCTGCTTGGAGCCCTCAAATCTAAATAGCGCGCGGCCTTTCATAATAAACCTGCTGTGAAACTGAAGTTTCCGAATGGATTTTATACTTAAAAGTAATCGCGAAACGGTTCGTCTGCCGTCCGGCTGCAGTTTTAAGACGATTAAAAAAAGCCAGGTATTGCATAAAAAAATCGAACTTTTTTGCATTTTTTCCAGCTTTATATATTGATTAAAACGCAAATATGATGTATGGTGTTTTTGATATTTTGTGAGTGAGGGCTGACAATGATTCCCTTAATTGTTTTAAAAGCGGGTGATAAGGCCTCCGTTCTTAAATTTGACGGTACAGGGGCGGAATTCGCGCGGCTTCGCAGCTTCGGAGTTGACGTAAACACGGAAATAACCGTTGTTACGACTCAAGCCGATAAAAAAGGACCGATTTTGCTCTTGGTAAACGGCGCGAAATACGCGGTAGATTATAATCTGGCTTCAAAAATCTTTGTTTGCCCGTAAATAATTGCGGCAGGAGGTAGAATATGACGCTTGACGAATTGGAACAGGGAAAGCGTGCGGTGATAGACAGTATCGAAATAACGGGAATGACCTTGCAGCGGCTTATAAGCCTCGGGTTTACCCCCGGAGCCGAGGTGTCCGTTATCAGAAAAGCGCCTCTTTTGGACCCGTTCGACATTTCCATTTGCGGCTCGCTGGTGGCAGTCCGCAAAGATGAAGCGAAGCAAATCGCCGTAACGGAAATTTAGACTATGAAAAAAGAAAAAATAAATCTTGCGTTTGCAGGACAGCCAAACTCCGGAAAATCGACTCTTTTCAATATGATGACCGGAGCGCATCAGCATGTTGCAAATTATCCCGGTATTACGGTAGAAAAAAAGACCGGAGAGTACTTTGCCTTGGATCAATCGGTGTTTATAACCGATTTGCCCGGAACTTACAGTCTTACCTCTTATTCACCCGAAGAACGGGTTACCCGCAACTTTATTTTACAGGAAAAACCCGACTTATTGGTAAATATTGCAGACGGTTCCAATTTGGAGCGGCACCTGTATCTGACCTTCCAGCTTTTGGAAATGCAGTGCCCTGTTGTAATGTATCTGAATAAGATGGATTCCGCAAAGTATGCGGGGCTTAAAATCGATGTGGACGGCTTGTCTCGGACTCTCGGTGTTCCCATTATTGCGGGTTCTGCAAAGAAAAAAGAAAGGATAGGCGAGCTCAAGCAGCTTATTTCCGATATGGCGGAGCGGGAAGAAAAGCAAACCCCGTTTGCGCTTACCTACAGCGAGGATATGGAAACGGCCCTGTCCGGGATTGAGGAAAAACTGAAGGCGGCTTCCCTTCATCAATCGATTCCGATGCCTCTGCGGTGGCTGGCCGTCAAACTCTGCGAAAAAGATACTGCCGTCATCGAAGAGCTGGGGAAGAATTTTGATAATCCCGACGCTATTTTGGAGTTTATACGGGCTCTTGAGGTTTCGCATAAGGAAAAACACAAGCACAGTTTCGAAATAGAAATAGCCCTTGCGCGGGCTGCCGCCGCAAAAAAAATAGTGTCCGGCTGCATTACGAAGACGGAGCTTGAAGAAAAGACGGTACAGTCGTTAAGCGTTAGACGGAAGATTGCGGAAACCGTTTCGGCGGCGGTGCTGTTTTTGGTAACGTATAATATTCTGGACGCCTTGTTCTTGATGCTTCCCGTGCCGGTTTTTCAAAACGGTTTTATTAGAATAGCCCTTGATATTGTGTTGTCCGCCGTTTTTGTAGGCGGGGCCGCCGTTATTTATACGAGGGGCGGCTCTTCGAGTGTCAACGCTACCGATAGGGTGGATAAGGTTTTGTGCCATAAGGTGTACGGGCTTCTTATCCTTGTTGAGCTTGTTTTGGTCTTCTATTGGATAACCGTTATTTTGGGCTATAAGATGACCGATAAGGTCTTCCCGATGTTTAAATTCGTGCGGGCGATAGTTTCGCAGTTTATTCCCGCTGAGGGGCTTATCAACGAGGGTCCGTTAAGAGGGCTGTTTTTAAACGGAATTATTGACGGCGCAATAATGATTTTGAACTATGTTCCCATTTTCTTCTGTCTTTTTGCCTTGATTGCCTTTTTGGAAGACGTCGGCTATATGGCCCGCCTCGCTTTCATTATGGACAGAATTTTGCGCAAGTTCGGCTTGCACGGCCAATCGACCCTCCCGATGATCCTGTCGGGCGTCATTATGGGCGGCTGTGTCGTGCCGGGCGTTATGTCTACGCGCACTATCCGCGATAACAAGTCCCGTTTGGTAACGATTCTGATTTTGCCTCTGCTTAACTGTATGGCAAAAATTCCTTTTTATGTGCTTATCACGGGGATCTTTTTCGTAAAATACCAATGGTTTGTTTTAGGCGGAATTTCTTTTATAACCTTGATCGCGGCCTTGCTGGTTGCCAAGTATTTCAGTCTGTACGTTGTACAGGGAACTCCCGAACCCTTCGTTTTGGAGCTTCCCGCGTATAACCTGCCGACGCTGCGGGGCGTTTTGATCAGAACCTTCGAGAGGCTGTGGAGTTTTATCAAAAAGGTCGCCACGACCGTCGTTGCGGTTTCCGTTGTTATTTGGGCGGGCGTCAACTATCCGTCGATCGGCTCGGAGCGGGACGCACAGTATGAGGCTCAGAAAAACACCTACATTCTGAATTTTGCGGGAAAGGCGAATAATTCGTATTCCCAATATTTTGCTTCCGAAAAGGGCTTTTTGGAGTATCAGCGGCTGACCGAAAAGATGTATTTGTACGAGGCGCTTAATTGGTTCGGTACCGGTAATTTTGGGGCCGAAGTAACGGCTAAAAATATGAACCGGCTGTTTCTGCAAAACCCCGAGCTTACGAAGATCGCTCTGCGCGGAAAAATCGATTTGGGCAAAAACATAGGCGCCTTTAAAGAATATTTCAAGCTCTACTCCGCCTCGAAAAAGGACTTTTTGGCCTCATACGAGGCACTGCCCGACTTTCAAAAGCCCATTGTAAAATCCGCGTTTTATGCATATTGGCAAAAAGTAAACCCGTTTTTCTTCGCGCTGGTCAGAACGGGCAGTATAAAGATAAGCGGAAGCACGGTTACCGACAGCGAGGCGGCTGCTATTTCGAAGGCGCTGCGTCCCGCCGCTGCCGACTTAAAACTGATAGGTGTTCAGCACCATAAGGAAACCCTTGAACATTCGCTTTTGGGTTCTATCGGTAAGTCTATGGAACCGGTTACGAAATACGCGGGGTTCGATTGGCGCGTAAACATCGCGATCCTCGGCTCGTTCGCTGCAAAAGAGGCCTTGGTTTCCACCCTCGGTACGATCTATAGCGTAGAATCGGCAAGCGAGGACGGCGGCAAGGTGTTGGAGGCGCGTATACAGGATAAGGAAACGGGGCTGACTCCGCTGGACGGGCTTACGATTATGATGCTGATCGCCTTGTTTCCGCCCTGTATTGCCACGATGATGACGACCAAGACGGAAACCCAGAGCGTCGGCTGGACCGCTTTCAGCATAGTTTATCCGGTCATACTCAGTTCTCTGGTTGCGGTGCTGCTTTTTCAGGTCGGAAGATTGCTGGGCTTTTAAGGGGTTTAAAATCGAAAATAAGCCGGTTTTTGAGCCGGTTTAGATATGAATAGGAGCTGTTAAGATGAAAAAAATAGGTTTTGTGTTTATGGTAATGATGTGTTCCGCGGCGGTTTTTGCGCACTCGCCCTTATTGACCGTTGAGGATAACGGCGACGGAACCATATATGTTCAAGGCGGTTTTTCCAACGGAGCGTCGGCTGCGGGGGTTAAACTGTATCTGACCGATAAGGCTACAGGGCAGAAGATATGGGACGGCGAATTCCCTGAGGTAGGCGAAATAAACCTCGCCATACCGAATGTTCCTTACACGGTTACTTTCGATGCGGGGCCCGGGCATATCATAGTAAAGGACGGCCCCGAACCGGCCGGCGGTTTTGGAAGTGCAGGTGAGGCTGCGGCGCCGGCCGACGCAGGCGGTCAGGACGGAGAAGCGGCCGCTCCTCAGACGGTTTCCGTTCCCGCAGGCGGTTCCGGCTGGATACCGATGGATACGGTTTCCGCAATGCCGGGTATCGGCCCCTCGTTTACCGCAATTGCAGCTCTGTGTCTTGCGGTAATTAACCTTATTTTGATTATCGTCTTGTTCAAAAAAGTGAAAAAATAGGAGTTTACCGTGAAAAAGATTGTATTACCGGTATTGTTTTTATGCTTTGCGGGTATAGGGCTTTTCTCTCATTTCCAAATTGTATATACTCCGTCTTCAATAATATCTTCCGATGTAAATGCCGTCGATTTTATTGTTTCGTTTACGCACCCGTTTGAATCGGGGCTTACGATGGATATAGGCAAAAACGAGGCGGGCGAGATAAAGGGGTTAAAGGAGTTTTATTCCGTACATAAGGGGAAGAAAACCGACCTTCTTTCCAAATTGAAAAGTATCGAATTCGAGTCATCGGAAAACAAGGCGTCCGCTTTTACCTTTACGCTGGATAAGGAAGCCGGTTTTAAAGGCGGCGGAGACTGGGTTTTGGTAGCCGTTCCGCACCCCTATTTTGAGGCTGCCGACGACGGATATATTCAGCAGATAACTAAGGTCTTTATAAATAAGGGGTCGCTTTCCACGGACTGGCAAAACCGCAATGCGGAAGGTTATCCTGAAATTATGCCGCTGGTAAAACCCTACGATGTGTGGGCCGGCGGGCTTTTTAGGGCTGTTGTTTTAGGTTCAGACGGAAAACCCGTTCCCTATGCAGAAGTCGAATTTGAGAATATGAATTACGATGTGGATATGCAAAACTATAAGTTTACGGGAGAAGGTAAACTGAAAAAGGCAGGCGGCGGCATTATCAAGGCCGATGCGGCCGGTTATTTCGAATTTATCCCGCCGGTTGCAGGCTATTGGGGCTTTGCAGCTTTGGGCGCAGGCAAGGACAAACAGTTTGCAGGAAAGGAGCTTTCGCAGGACGCGGTTATCTGGATTGAGGCATCGGCCACCGAGGGCGATATGCAGGCTGCCGATTCGCCTGACTCTTCGGAAAGTGCCGATCCGGATTCAATGGAAGAAAGTAAAAAGTCTTCAAGAAAATCCGATTTTTCTCCTGCGGCTTTGATAATCGTAATCTTGTTGTTTGCCGTTATGTTTGCATGGCCTCCGATTTTCAAAAAGATGTCGGAAAAGGCGGGTAAAGAATAGTTTTTTTGGCAGGTTTCGAGCTGTTTTCCGTAAAAAGCCGATCCGCGTGCAAAAGGTTTTCCGTTTGTGCGGTTTTTTCGGGGGACGCTTGAAGCGGCTTATAATTATATAAATAGGAGTTTTATATGAAAAAAATTACCGGAGTAATTTTGTTTTTATGCTTGATCAGCATGGGTTCATTTGCACATTTTCAAATGATTTATACGCCGACGTCCATCATCGATTCGAATACGGCTGCCGTCGAATTCAAGGTTGTGTTTACGCACCCCTTTGAATCGGGTCACACGATGGATATCGGAAAGAACGAAGCGGGTGAAATCAAAGGTTTCGACAAATTCTTTTCCGTTCACAAAGGAAAGGTACAAGACCTTCTTCCTAACCTGAAAAAAACCGAATTTTCGACTTCCGAAAATACGGCTTCCGCATTCGACCTTGTTTTGGATAAGGACAACGGTTTTAGAGGAGGCGGAGACTGGGTTTTGATCGGTGTTCCGTATCCTTATTTTGAAGGCGCTGAAGATGCCTACATTCAGCAAATCACGAAGGTCTTTATTAACAAAGGCGATCTGGCTACCGACTGGCAGAACCGCAATGCGGAAGGATATCCTGAAATTTTGCCCTTGGTAAAACCCTACGATGTATGGGTCGGCGGTGTTTTCAGAGGCGTTGTTGTTGATTCGAAGGGAAAACCCGTTCCCAATGCGGAAATTGAAGTTGAATATGTCAACTATGACGTAAATATGAAAAAGAGCAAATTCGAGAAAAAAGCTAAAACCCAAAGAGGTGCTGCCGTTATCATTGCCGATGTAAACGGAACTTTCTCCTTTGTTCCGACCCGTGCCGGTTACTGGGGCTTTGCTGCTTTAGGGGCAGGCGATGCAAAAGAATTTGCAGGAAAAGAACTGTCTCAAGACGCGGTAATCTGGATCGAGGCCTTCCCTGCAAAATAAGAGGTTCGAATGTTCGGAAAAATCCTGACAATCGCAATAGTTGCAGCCGTTCTTTTTTTGTTTGTGCGTAAGTATTACGGAATATTTACCGGAAAAAGATCGGCTTGCAGCTGCGGCGAAAAAAACATAAATCCTAAAAGCGGCTGCGGCTGCGGATGCTGTTGTCCGCCCGGTAAGGATAAAACAATGGGAGCGGAACCGTCCGTATAATTAAACGGTACCGAACGGCGGACTTGTATTTGAGTCCGAACTGAAGAAGGCTGCCTGTATAAAGCAGGGGCCTGTTTCGGGTGTGATTGTAATATGTACGCCGTTTTTTTAATAAACGGTTTGTGTTTCCGCTTATCCGCCGAAATGGGCGGCGGCGCGATGCCCGTCCGTATAAAATACCACAGGGACCCGCCTGTATGGCGGAACCTGACCTTGATTGCCGGGATAAGCAGATACGGAATCTCTTTTCGTTATTCTGTCTTATTCTGATGATTTTAGAAATAAAAAGTACTAAAAAAGAGGGTAATGATATGACTTATAAAAAATACGCTGCACAACTTGCATCGGTTTTACTGATACTCGCGGTATTTTTTACCGCATGTAAATCCATGCCGGCTGCTAAAGGCGGTATAAAAATGCAGAAGGGAATGGAGCTTGCCGCGTGGGAAGGTGAGTGGGTTTCCCTAGATGTTGTGAGCGAAGACGCTTCTTTACAGCCCGTGTATAAAGATGTTGCCGATAAAATGGCCAACTACACAATGGAAGGCTTTAAATCCGCAACTATGGCGATGTATGCAACGCCTGTCGTAAAGGCGAAATTTGACGGTACCAACACCGTCGTTTTTACCGTTCTTGATGCGGATAATAACAAAAAAGAAATAAGCTGCGAATATGCCTATAAGGGTACGGCTCCCGTTCCCGGTTACGACGGTTATTACTGGTATACCTTTGAGGCTGTAAAAGACGTGCGCGGTCTTTCCAAAGCTAAATATATGGTCCTGTTTCCGCCTCATAAAGACAGCGAGGACGGAATGTTGCATTGGCACGGACGTTTCGGCGGCCGCAGTATAGACGCCTTGACAAAAGTTGCCGATTTTTGGTGGCCTACCTATGTTATGGCCTCCATGCCCAAAGAAGAGCTGTTGCAAAATGCCAAAAACTCCTTACAGGCAATACCGCAGTTTCTTGCAAAATCGCCGTTTGAACCCTACGCCGAAAAAGGAAAATGGATAAATACGGCTCTGATCTACGATAATATGAGCGCCGAAGTGGAAGCCGTATATGTCAAACTGATCAAGGAATTTGCAGGTAAAAACCCGAAAGGCGGCGATTTTACCAAGGCCGAAATTATTGCGGAAATGAAAAAGGTCTATGGTATGGGTGAAGATTTTTCTTATCTCGAATTTGACACAAAAAACGGAAAAAACGAGCTTGTTGTATACAAAGACGATAAAGAAATTTTCAGATCAGGATATAAACGCTCTGCCAATACGGACAGGGGTTCGCTGACGGTTACGGCCGATAACAAGAATGCCGGAAAATTTGCAATGATTTCCATGACGGGCGCACACGGCGATCCCGCCCACTTTCATCTGTGGTATGGTGCAAACGAAAAAGATTATGCGAACGTACAGGGAAAACCAACCTGCGTTCCGGTAAACATACCGAACAGTAAGCTTGCGTTACGGGTCGAAAACACCTGCCGCAAAATTTTAAAAGGCATTACGGAAAAATAAAATATATTGTTGGGAGGTTAAAATGATCAACAAAAAAATCGGTGCAAAAATAGTACTTGCTCTTGGGGCCTTTGCGCTATTTTTCACTGCATGTAAGTCCATGCCGACTGCTCAGGGCGGCATGAAAATGAAAAAAGGTATGGAGCTTGCCGCATGGGAAGGCGAGTGGGTTTCCGCAGACAGCGTAAAAAACGATCCGTCGCTGGAAGCGGCTTATCGGGACACGGCGGCTGAAATGCCTAATTACACGGTGGACGGTTTTAAAGCCGCTATTTCCGATATGTATAGGACTCCGGTTATAAAGGCTAAATTCGATGGTAGCAATACCGTACTGTTTACCGTACTTGATAAGGAAAAGAAGCAAGTTGAAATACCGTGCGAATATAAGTACATGGGCAAGGTTCCAATTCCCGGCTATAAGGGTTCTTTTTGGCATACCTTTGAAGCCGTAAAAGACGTACGCGGATTGACCGGCGTAAAATATTTTATTGCTGTTGCCCCCGGACGGCATGGAGAAGGTCTGCTTCACTGGCACGGCAGATTCGGCCGCTACAGCATAGACTGGCTTGTTAATGGCGACACCTCGTGGCCGACTTACTTTCCCGTTTCTACATCTAATGAAGAAATGGCCAAAAACTTCGGCGAAGGCATTAAGGCAATGCCCCAGCTTCTTTCAAAAGATCCTTTCGAATCTTATGCTAAGTTTGGAAAATGGATCAGCTCTTCTTTTATCTACGATGATATGAGCAAGGAAGTTGAGAATGTTTACGCTAAGCTGATTAAAGAATTTGCAGGTAAAAATCCGAAGGGCGGCGATTTTACAAAACAAGAAATAATTGCGGAAATGAAAAGCAACGATATGTCCGCGGCGTCTGTAGACGATTTTTCTCATCTTGAATTCAGCATACAAGACGGAAAAAACGAGCTGACCGTATACAAGGACGGAAAAGAAGTGTTCAGATCGACGTATAAAAGAGTTGCGGCCAGTTCGTCAAAGCCCTATATGACTATGCAGGCTGACAGAAAAGATGCCGGTAAATTCAGTTTGATTTCTTTTGTTGTTGTGCACGGTGCAGCGCCCAATCAGCACTTCCATCTGTGGTACGGTGCAAGCGAAAAGGAGCTTGGAGCCCTAAAGGGAACGCCGACCTGCTATGTGGACGGCAGGCCTGCGGCGGTTATTGCAGAACAGGTAGAAAAGTCCTGCCGCAAAAAATTACAGGCTCTTACCGAAGCCAAATAATCCTGAAAGGACGCAGTTTATGCTTTAAAAAAAGATAATCCGCGTCCTGCTGTAACCTATTATGCAATGCCGGGTTTTACCGTATGTCGTTAACATTTTAACATATAGGAGGTTAATATATGGTTAACAAAAAATTGGTGACAAAACTTGCATTTGTTTTAATGGTTGCGGTAACATTCTTTGCCGCCTGCGCTACGGCTCCCAAATCCAATAAAATGGATATGAAAGACGATATGCAAATGAAGTCCGACATGAACATGAAAGACGATATGAAATCGGATATGAACATGAAGGACAAAGACATGAAAGACGACATGATGAAATCAGACATGAACATGAAGGACAAGGATATGAAGTCTGATATGAACATGAAAGATGATATGAAGTCTGACATGATGAAAGACGGCAAAAAGAAATAACGGTGCAGTAAAGTTTGGCAAAACGGCTTTAAAAGCTGTTATGCCAAACGCCGGGACGGTTTATGATAACCTCACATAAAACTGCCTCGAGTAAAAATTGATTTTGATTTATAAGATATAATTTTAAGGAGAAAAAAGATGAAAAAAAGAAGTGCAATCATTCTTTGTCTTTTGGTGCTGGGGGTGGCCTTTGTTTTTGCCCATACCCCGCTTTTGGTATGCTATGAAAACGGCGACGGAACCATTACCTGCGAAGGCGGTTTTTCTGACGGTTCTTCTGCAAAGGGCGTTGAAATTCGCGTTGTCGATTCTGCAAATAAGGTTTTGATTAAGGGTAAGCTCGACAAAAACAGCGAATACACCTTTAAAAAACCGAATGGAAGCTTTATCGTCATTTTTGACGCAGGTCCCGGACACGTTGTAAAGGTTAAATCCGAAGACATCAAGTAATTCGATTTTTTCGGTTTACAGGATAAAAAGCAAACTTAAGGTTTTTAAGTTTGCTTTTTTTATTGCCAAATATGATAACTGTGAATGTTTTTTACGAAAAAAACGGTAGCGGTTACAAAAACAATCGAGCCTGCCGCCAAAAGCGGATAGCTCTGTGTGTAAATAAGCATCCAATAGCCTGCCATGGAAACCAGCAGGGCTGCCGCCGCGATAAGATATTCCTTTGCCTTTTTCGAAATATACGCAAAAAAATACGTGATACAGGCCAACAGTGCCGTTATCATCGATACGGAGGTATACGGATAATAATAGCCCGCACCGGAAAAAAAATATCTGTCCGAATAAAAATTGTTTACCGGCATGGAAAAAACCAAAGAAAAGGCGACAAAAAACGTAAAAAATATAATGTATGAAATTTGACGGGTCATAACCTTTACTGCAAAAATACTGCTCATAAAAAGGGACATAACGCCCGTCAGCCTTGCCACATAAATCAGCCGCGAAATATAGGCGATATTTTCCGATACCATATTCGATGTATTGTATATCGGGAAAATCAGACGAAGGCTTTCCAAACCTGCGGAGAAAAGGTAAATTACAAAAAACGAGATTTCTATTGCATGCGTTTTTTTAAATGAGATATAAATATAGATTAAAAGACCTGCTGAAAAAAACGGAAAAGCCAAAAGACTGAAACAAATGGCAGCCCTGCTGTGCGGCGCGCTTTTAAGGCCCGCTGTTGCTGCAAGCCCTGCTTCTGCGGTGGCTGTAACATTCCCCTTTATAAAAAGAGATATTACGGCGGCGAGCGCGAATAGCGATATTAAACTCATAATGGTTATAGCGGTAACCCTAACCTTATTTCTTTCGGCGATTGTCATGCCGACAGTATATAAGTAAAGAAAATGTTTGTAAAGAGGGCTGAAATTTTAACGAAATTCGGCTGTCCACCTCTTTAATAATTTCTGATTTTATGTTAGACTACTTATACTGTAGGCTGTCCGTAGCCTTGCATATAAAAAGTTTCATTTCCAAATACGTTTAAAAAAAGTCATTTTTAAATTTTCGAATCAAAAAGTATTGTTTGCGCATCCGTATTGAAGGGATCGGTTTAAACACCGAAGCTTTTTACAATAGTATCGATATGCGCAATTATTGACTGCTCCTATTTATTCGTGCGGAAGGTTTTATACCTCGCGCAGAGCATCGGGGTATGCTGATTATGGAACAGGCTTCCGCCGTTTTCGGTTTTTTATTTGTGTCCGGATCGGCGGTTTTAAGATAAGGAGTTGCGATAAAAAGCTCAAAGCAGGGGCTTTCGCTTTTTATCATTGAGTTTTGCTGCGCAAAACATCACATTATTGAATGTGCTTTTTCACTTCGTTGCAAAAGCACAAGCTAAAAATTTTTTTCGGGATTTGATTCGCAAGTCCGCCTTACGGACCTCATGATGAATTTCTTTAAAGAGCAAAGTCCGGACTCTGATGATCCCTGCAAAAAATTTTTATAGGAGTTGTTATGCAGGCCGTTAAATTTAAAAAGAAACTTTTTTTTAAAGTCTTTTTCTATGTTGTTTTGCCTTTATGTGTTGTTTTTTCCGTTTTGTTTTTATTCGCGTATCATTCGTACACTTCAATCTTCGTAAAAACTACGGAAAGCTCTTTAAACGAAAAATTGAACGTGTATGAAAATTTTGTTTCGCACTATGTCGAGGAGCGAAAGGGGCTGCTTGAAGGATTGTCCGTATTTTTCGCTTCCGTTATCGGTTCAAAACCAGGTATGTCTGATGCGGAAATTGTTGCAATTTTAAAAAATCTGGATAAAAATACCGAGCTGTTATCGACTTGTTATATCGGCTTTGCAGACGGCAAGCACTTGGATTCTGCGTGGGTTGCGACTCCCGATTATGATCCGCGCACACGGGACTGGTATAAGGGTGCCGTGCAAAATAACGGCTTTTATACGACCCCTGTTTACGAAGATTCCAACACAAAGGATTTGATGATAAGCGTGTCGTACCCGATTACGGTAAACAAAAAAATTGCAGGGGTCATCGCAACCAATCTTTCTTTAAAGCCTTTAGCAAATTTTATTCGGGTAAAAAACGAAAGGGAAAAAAGTTATCTGTCCATTACGACAGGGGACGGCGATTTTATAGGTCATCCGGTGTATAAGTCGGGCGATAATCTTTTTACAGTGGAAAATTCCATGTATGCCCCGCTGCGTTATGACGTTTTGAACAAATGGTATTTTTCCAAAATCGTTACTCTTACCGACTCTGCAAATGCGGGCGTTAAAAAGTTCGCCGTTTCTAAACGGGTGGATAAGACCGGCTGGATTGTTTTTTTGGAAATGGATTACGACATCGCATTAAAAGGTTTTAGAACCGTGAACAATAAGTTTTTGACGATCGGCTTTTTAATCTTTTTGCTGACGGCAGGTATTGCCGTATTTGTTTTGAATATTGCAATCAGGCCGCTTTATGTTACGACAAGTGCCCTCAAAGAGATTTCGGAGAAGACGGCAGACTTGACGATTAACCTTGATAAAAAAGGAAACGACGAATTTTCGGCGCTGTCACACTATTTTAATTTGACGATCGATAAGATAAGAAGTGCTCTTGTTTCCATAATAAAAGAAGTCGAAGATATGGATAAGATCGGTGTGGACGTTGCGGCGAATACCGCACAGACCGCTTCGGCAATGCACCAGATTCTTTCTGCCATCGGAACGGTAAAAAGCAAGGCCGATTATAATTTTGAAAGCGTCAGCAGTATTTCGGAAATTATTGTAAGGGTTATGGGCAGTTTGGAGTACGGCGAAAAACAATTGCTTTCGTGGATGCAGGGAATGCAAGACGTTTCGTCTTCCGTCGAAGAAATGGTCCGCAGCATTCTTTCTATGCTGGATATTCTTGAAAAAAACAACGATATTATCGGCGAGCTTTCTAAAATATCGCAAAACGGCAGACAGAATTTTAAGAGCGTAAACGAAATGCTTCTTACGATTAACGATAAGGCCAATACGCTTATCGGTGCCAGTTCCATTATTCAAAATATCGCGGCGCAGACCAATCTTTTGGCGATGAACGCGGCGATCGAGGCTGCTCACGCAGGCGAGGCTGGGAAGGGGTTCGCCGTTGTTGCAGGCGAAATACGAAAGCTGGCGGAAGAGTCAAACGCGCAGGGAAAACAAATCGGTATGTTCTTAAAAGAATTCGGCGATATTCAGCTTGAGGTTTTGCAGGCCGGTAAACAGGCTGAACAGGTTATCATAGAAATGGCCGATTTGGCGCAAGATGTGAATATTAAAGAACAAGCTATTGTCAGTTCGATTCACGAACAAAGCGTAAGCGGGCAAAGGGTTTTGGAGGCCATCGGCACGATGCACCGTTTGACCGACGAATTAAAAAGCGGGTTCAGCGATATGCTTAAAAATTCGGGTGCCGTAAAAATTGAAGTCGAAAAACTTGTTCAAATTACCGTAGAAGCAAGAAATGGTTTGAGCGATATGGTTGCGGGTGCGGATCAAATTAACAAGGCCGTGTCCGATGTTTCCGAGTTGACCATAAAAAATAAAAACAGTATCGAAAGTTTAAATAAAGAGCTCGGTAAGTTTAAGGTGTAAATCCATATCGATAACTCGGACGGCTTCCAAGGGGGGGGAGCGTGCTGTAGACGATTCGCTTACAAGGACGACCGCTTCGGTCTTTGCATCGGAGCGGTCGTTTTTGTGCAAAGAATTAGCCGTACCGAGCACCTTTTCTGATAAGGTGCGTTCCAAAATGACGTTGCAGCCTGCCACAAAGATTTTTCCGAAGCTCCGGTTCGTGCCGATAACGAAAAAGTTACAGCAAGCTGATTCGCCATTGGTTTAATAATAAAGGCCATAGGGTGTTTGCAAACTATCAAAAACAACGATATTATAGAGCCACGATGTACGACTTTTCAAAAATATTAGCTGAAAACATACGTAAGCAAAGAAAAAAGCATGAGATTTCGCAAATGGAGCTGGCCCTTAGAACGGGAGTGTCTACGGCGTTTATCAATGCAATTGAGAATAAGCAAAAATGGGTTTCGGCTTCAACATTGGCTCGTCTTTCCAAAGCCTTGGATGTAAAACCTTACGAACTCTTTTTATCCGGTGATGAAAACGACAAAGATCTTAATATCATCGCGGGTAAACATAAACACATGGTAAGTGAAATAAAGGATATCCTTGAGCGTTATGGAGTAGGAGAGCTGGAATAAACGGATCTCAGGCGGTTCGGGTATTTACGGTATTCTATTCGGTACAATCTCTTTAAGATTTATATACGAAAAAATTTATAGCGGTGTAGCATCTTTGGTAAAGGTCTTTCCGAGGCTGTGCCGGACACGGGTTTCATATTGAACGGCTTTGGGCTGCGTTTATTATTTGACGGGGCATTGCCGGGTTCTTATATCGGATAGTAGTTGGCCGGTAACTTTCTGTGTGCAGCGGTTTTAGTCGATACTTGTATAAAAATCGGGATAATTTTAAAGCTTCTCTTTATGTGCGGTTTGCAGCAGAGCGCGTATGTTCTGGGCTGGTGTGATGTTGCATATCTCGTCTTTTTATTCTGTCCCCCCAAAAAACTTTCCGCTAGACTTTATTGCGATTATTTGGTACAGTAAACCTGTTCGGAAACTTCCGTTTCTGAACATATTACCTTGAAATGCGATGTTCTAAATCGTGCTATTTGTACGATTTAGAACTCGT